>JALNYF010000083.1 GCA_023229985.1 Bacteroidales bacterium
ATGTTTCATAATTCCATCCCTTGGTCTTCCCATTAAACCATTTGAAACTCCAGTATATATGGTAAACTTGAAATCGAAAGGACGATAATCAATTGGTAAAATTATCGGCTTGTTCTTAGCTATATCATTAACAGCGTTATTAATTTTCCCTATTTTTTTAGGGTTTAATTGATACTTGGATAATATTTCTGATGCTGTTTTATTACTTAAATCATTTAGTAATTCTTCCGCATCTTTTTTTGAATTCTTAATAGCCAATTCATCAAACTCCGTAGCTAATCCAGCATTACTTTGAATAAATAGATTATCAACCTTAAATCCTTTTTCATAACTTTCTCTATCGTCAAAATTCTTATTTATGAAAAAGAAATTTGGGGCATTTGAATCCAAAATATTCCATTCTATACTTTTTAATGAATTCGCACTCAGGTTTTCGTATTTAAAATCTCTCTTTCCATAAAGTTCAGAATGATAAATTTTTCCCAATCTCTTTGGTTTTTTATTTTCTGTCTTAACAAAAATATTTATTGATACACCTTGCATAATATCAAACACATTTTCATCCTTACTACCATCTAATGCGGTTTCATTTTTCTTTGTACTTCCATGTAAATCAAGAATATAAATTTTATCAAAACTTTCTAAAAGATGCTTCCGCATCTGACGATGAATAATACCATCAATAAAGCTATTATTTGAGATATATGCTAAAATTCCACTACCGTTCTTTTCTATAAAATGCTGACCATAACGAATGAATTTTATGTAATCATCAGAAAGAGGTTGAATATTACGTTCGTTTAATTCTTTTTTATAGTCAGAAGTTAAACTTTCTATCCATTTGCCTTTGTTTGTGCTGCTTACGCTGTACGGCGGATTTCCAATTACACACATTACCGGCGAATCACGTTTTACGCGGTTAGCTTCGTTGGCTTCGGTGCTTAACCAGTTGGCAAAAAGAGTTCCTGTGTCGGGGTGGTATTCTTCAAGACTGTTGGTAAGGTAAACTCTAAAACGTTGGTCTTTGGTTGGTTTGTAGCCAGTTTCGGTAAGCAGCAAATCGAGTTTGAGATGAGCCATTGCATAACTTGCCATCAACAATTCAAAACCATTGAGGCGTGGCAACAAATGCGTTTCTACATAATTGCTCCAAATGCCTTGCTGTCCTTCAAACTTTTTGTGAATGAGTTTGATTACTTCGGCTAAAAATGTGCCTGTTCCTGTGGCTGGGTCGAGGATTTGTACTTTGTGTACTTCTTGCTCAACCTTTTTGCCATGTACGTCAACTTTTATCTTGGTTTTGCTTGTGTCGGCAAGTCCTTGCGGTAAATCAAATTCTGTTTTTAAAATATCGTCAACGGCACGAACAATAAAGTTTACAACGGGTGCAGGGGTGTACCAAACGCCACGGGCTTTACGCAATTTGGGGTCGTACTCGCTCAAAAAGTCCTCGTAAAAATGGATAATCGGGTCTTCCATTTTCGTGCTTTTACCATAATTTTTGAGCATCTCTTCTACGTTGCAAGCCAAAAATATATTTACCAAATCGTCCACAATCCATTTGATGCGGTCGTCCACATCAAGCCCTGCAATGTAGCCAAACAGTTTTTTTAGAAAGGGATTTGATTTCGGTATCAGTTCGTATGCTTCTTGACGGCCAAATGTCGGCAAAGTCGGGTCGTGATAACGAGCTGCAAACATACCGTAAGCAATGGTTTGGGCATAAACATCGGCAAAGCCTTTGGGGGTAATGTCGTGTATCAGAATTTGCTTGAAAGCAGTCATCTGGTCTTTCAACGTGCTATCCTCGCTGTTGTTTTCATCGCTTGTCAACGCTTTCTCAATCACCTCAGAGAGTAGGCGAGCTTTGCCTGCCATCATTTCGGCCAATTTTTTACTGCTTTTAATTGTTTGCCCAATGTGAGTGCAAAAGTCTTTCATCAGGTTTTCAAATCGCTCGAAATTCTCTGTTATCGGCTTTATACCTTTTTCGGTAACTTCTCCAATTGCAATTTTAGTAACAAATTCCCCCTCACGGTATAAATGAAAATCGAGATAGTCGGTGAATATCAAATTATTCAACGATGCTTTGTATCGGTCGAATTGCTCTTTATTTCCAGCTTTCTTTGCGCCTTCAAGGTCTTTATCGCCAATGTCTTTTGCTTCGATAAATCCAACGGGAATGTCCTTTTTTGTCAAGATGTAATCAGGTGCACCGCAACTCTGTCTTTTCGGTTCGTTGGTTGCCCGAATTGTTGGTACTAAACTTTCAATCAATTGCTGCAAATCACCACGAAACGTGTGCTCAGTGGCATTGCCTAATTTGAAGCGTTTGTTGATGTTGTCTAGGTATTGTTCTATTGTCATTTTTTTAATCCGTTTCAAATCACTACAAATGTATCAATCTCCTCCGCTGCGTATGCAAGAAAACTTTTTTTTTGCAAATGCGTCGTTCTGTGCTAGATATGTTCATTCTATCGTATTTCTTTTTTCTCTTTAAGTAGCAAATCGGCCGTCGTGATACTCTCTTTTTGTACACTTGGCGGTAAATTTTTCCACCGCAAAAATAACATTTTTCCCCATAGAATCCTCAAAAATTTTCTAAATAAAATGACAATTTTTTTAATTGCTTTCTAACAAAGAAAACAGTGAAATTTTGTCATAAGTTTTGGTATTTGCCAATCCATTGAAGTATCGGCAAATTTCCCTTCATCTACTTCTTCTCCCGCACAATAATCTTCTGACTATCACTGCGCGCGGTGAAATCCGGAACATACATCGATTGGATGGTGGCGATGCCATTCACGAAACTCCCTACTTGCGAGGCACGCAATTCATATTCAATTACATAGTTGCCTTTTTGGATGTTATCAAAGAAAAAATGTACCCCCGCATCGGTGGGACTTTCATAGTAATACAAACCGCCTGCATTTTCATAGCGCGACAATTGCTCTAACGGTTCCAAAGCGGCGGCGCGGGCGTCGTTCAAATGCAAGTACTCTAACGTG
Organism: Bacteroidales bacterium; assembly: GCA_023229985.1. Taxonomy (GTDB): domain Bacteria; phylum Bacteroidota; class Bacteroidia; order Bacteroidales; family WCHB1-69; genus UBA1756. The sequence goes on from JALNYF010000083.1 coordinate 3,009, forward strand.
CGGTGGGCAATCAGTTCAATCCGTACCAACACCTTTTCACCAATGAAAAGCGTATCGCCGTCGTGCAGCTCACGCAACGTGCGCGTGCCACCGGTTTCATCAATGCGGTACAACTTTTTCCGAATACCGAACTCGTTGGAAGTTGCGCGCGGCAGCTCGGTGATTGGCAACGTGGCTATGTGGCGGATGCTTCCGTAAATATCGTCCGTAGTGCGGTTTTGCAACTGCAACTGAAGAGGTTCCGTCGCCGGCGTCAACGCATAACTTGCCGACAGCACCGTGTCAGCGTGAGTCCAAATTTGTTTCCCGTACGTAATTTTAACCTCCGGCATCGCCTCTGGCAATACCTTAGGCTGCAGAAATAAGTTGCTCAACAATAGCGCGTAACACGCCTCCGTAGTCGCTTTTGTGGTTTCCCAACGATTGCCAATCCGCTGATTAATCAACCATTGCTTCGAAGCTTGCAATACCTCCGCCTTCGTTTGGCGCAAAGCGTCGGTTGTGTCGGGTAAAATCTCACACATCGCTTCCATCAACAAAGCGTGGGTCTCAATCGGCACCTCATACCAATCCATATAGCGACAAATACGCTGTCTTTCAGTCCAATACATCTCCCCGTTCTTTTGATAGGCACGCTCCACGAGCGACTGTGCATAACTTTCGGCTTCCTGTCGCAATCCCAATCGGTAAAAAGCCATCGCCAACTGTGCCCGTGTATAATACGATGCGGTGGCGATACTCTTCCGCGCCTCCTGCATATAAAAATTTCCTATCTCTGTGCGTGTCCAATCCGGCTTTTCAAAATAAGAAATCACATACAGATATTGTGCATCTAAGTTATTGAAAATAAACTTTTTGGATTTTGTCGTATCGTGTAAAAAACGCTCATATTTGTCTTGCGATTGGCGGTGCAAATACCGCAAAGCAGCGGTCAGGGTACTCGTTTGAAAATTGTGAGACAGTTGAAGCCGTTCAAGGTGCGCAGTGCCGGCAAGAATATGTTGAGTGATAAATTGATTTTCATTAAATCTATCAAACCAACCCCAACCGCCGCTGCTTTTCTGTGCTCTTTCTAACAGATAGGTCAAGCGGTTGATTTGTTGTTGCATCATGTCCGGTTTAAAAAGCTGTCCCATGCGCTGCAAATATTGTGTTTCGCGATTGCCCTCATTTACCCACGGTGTTTCCGAAAGCAAGATATTCTTCAACATCTCTTCCTGCATGAGCGGAGAGCCATTCGCCGTGTCTTTCAACGCCGACAGGAAGCAGCGATACAACGTCCCATTCTGCTCCAAAAATGCCTTGGCTAATACCTCCGCAAAGAGCTTAGAATAGATTTGTTCGTTGCAATTGTGTTGATAATCCATCAAATAAGGCAACGATTGATAAACTGCCCACATAGGGTGCGTGTGAACCACCAACTGATGTTGGGCACTGTCGCTATAAGCCGATAAGTCAAGTGGCAGCGACCATATACTGTCTTGGTGAACATAAAAAGATTGTGCATCAATGATTTGCGTTTTCAATGAGAGTACGGGAAGGACATTTTCTTCACCATCGGAAAAATACTGAAGCGGGTTATCCAAATCGTGTCCCACCGCCACTACACTATATTTGAGTACGGGGAAGTGAGACGGCACCGTCATTTTCCACTTAACCACTGTGGAAGAGAGTGGATTACACTCGAAAGATTGTTCCGCGCCGTCGAGTAAAACATTCGTTACCGGCTGCTCTGTTTCAGGATTTATCCACGAAAGACGAATGGTACCCTGCGAATTGTTCGGGTTTAGATTTGTCACTTTAACTTGAAACAACAAGGTATCGCCTTCGCGTAGGAATCGCGGACGGTTTGGCATAACCATTAAGGGACGTTGGGTGACCATCGTTTCGCTCAAATAGCCATATTGCAATTTCTGCGTGTGCGCCCATGCCATAAACTTCCAACGGGTCAATTGCTCCGGCGCGGTAAACTCAAACGATACCTCCCCGCGCTCATTTGTATAAAGCTCCGGATAAAAGAATGCCGTTTCTGTAAAGTTAGTGCGCGGCGTGACTTTCGATAACAAAAAAGAAGGATTATTGTTATGCGCCATTCCCTGACCGGACGGTGTTACTTTTAAATTGGAATCGGTTGGGGTGTCTTCAGATATTTCCCTTTCACTTTTTGTTCCCATTGATTTTTTTTCATCCACCATCATTCCATCTATTTCTGTCCTTTGAGCACAGCTCCCCATGACACTATTGGTCGTGGTTTGATCGTAATCATAGGCAACTGTCGATGCATCTAATGTTCTCGTTTCACCATCAAACCTGCTTCCGCGTGCAGAAGTCATGTCACCATCCTGAGAAAAAACGCCTTGAGCGGACTCTATGTTCTTTGTCATGTCTTTTCCGGAAAATCTGTATCGCAATTTCTCATAACGAATTTCTTTCAACGACACTCTGGGATAAAATTTGGATACATGTTGATTATAAGTATAAATGGGCTGAGTGATAATGTTGGTAAAATAATTAAGACCACCATATAATTCAGTCATAAAAGAGGGATTGAAATCAGGAAATTTATTGTAATTAGGATATCTTTTGATTTGATCCAAACTAATGTCATACATACAAGCCAACACCTCCACCGGAACTTGCGCCGTGGAATCACTATTTTTCACCGTCAAACGCCAACTTTCTTTATTGCCCGGGTTCATCAAACGAGTATAATGCGACCATTCCATTTTCAAGGGACCATATTTTGTGATTAAATCATTTAAACGTAGCGTATTAAGAGCCATACAGGAAGCAGAATGGGTAAACACCTTGCCACATTTTACCACCAAAACATTCAATTTCAACTCCGACATATAATCCACACCGGTAATCTTGATTGAATCCATAACTATTTTTTTATCTTTCAATTGTACTTCTCCGACTTTTATCAATTTATTGGAAAGAAATAATTCGTAATGTGCAATGGCATCATCCAAGCAGCTGCCGAACGCAAAATGCGCGTACTGCCCATTCT
>JALNYF010000084.1 GCA_023229985.1 Bacteroidales bacterium
CGATGCGCGTCAGACCCTTTTCAATCATTCTCGCTAAGGGCGTGTCGTTGCCTTTGCATAGCGCCATCGCCGAATCCAACTTCCCATCATGAATAAAATCACGAATGTTGTTCATAAAATTTCGATCATCCTTGGAAGCACTGTTAATAGTAAGCCACCGCTCAATAAATATGTAGATTTCTAATCCAAGCATTAAAAACAAAGGAATCATAATCCATAAACTGTTCGGATCAAATGCTAATTTAAAAATGCTTAGTTCTTCAACTTCTAATAAAAATAACGTATTCATAAAATATATTTTATTGCAAAAATACAAACGAAAAACCATCCTTTATATTATTCACACTCTTTTTTCTAAACACAGTATTGTTGATATTCTTTTATTGGATAAAACTTAATCTCATATATTAATAGTAATTTTGTGCTATGATTGTAAATAATAATTTTATTTAATAATATGCGGACTTTATCTAATTATCAGACGAATAGCAAGGGTAGTGGCAAGAGCAAAAAATCGAAGTCGTCTTCAAATAGCAGTAATCCATCAAAAAAATCCTCAGGCAAATCATCCAAAAAATCCTGGAAGAGTGGCTTGTTAAGTCCCGTAATGATCAAAATTTATGGTATTATTTTTATCTTGTTTGCCGTTCTTTCAGTTATCTCCATTTTTTCTTATTACTTTACTAATGGCACAGACCGTCCTTACGTAGAGCTTGGAGCTGAGGAAGTTGCCAATTGGTGCGGTGCATTGGGCGCGTATATAGCATTCTTTTTTGTAGATTATTTTTTTGGCTTTTTTTCAATAGGATTTCCTTTCCTCTTTTTTCTGTATGGTGTAAAAATGACTTTCGATAAAACGATGCTGCCTTTAGTTAAAACAACTGTAACTGCTTTATTGACAATGGCTTGGTTTTCTATGATATTGGCTCTCTTCCTCCCCGAAACCTATAACTTTGTAGCCGGAACTTTCGGTAGTTTTATTACACAAGGATTCCTTGTGGAGAAAACCGGTGTCGTTGCCACCTTTTTTATTCTTTTAACGCTCCTTTTTATCTTACTAATACTATGTTACAATCTTTCTACTGATAACTTTCTCTCTTTTTGGTCAAAAATTCATATTTTTAAAAAGAAAGACAAACAAGATGGGAACTCTTCGGGTAATAGAATGCAAGAAAATGATGATGAAATAATTGATAATCAAAAAGAAACAGAATCACAAAAACTACCGGATCTCTATATTACGGGAAGAAATGAATTGAGTAAAGAATACGATAAAAATGTGATTCATTTTGAAACGGAAACAGGCACTCCCGCGCAAGCAAAACCTGAAAATAAACAAGAAGAAACAGAAGTTCCTTTGGACATTGTCAATTCCCATGAAATGGCTGCCGGCAACGATTTGTCTTTTGAAAATGATGAAAATGAAGAAGTTGCCGAAGCTGCCCCTGCAGAATCTGATACGACAATGTATAATGATATTTCAAATATGGAAGATTATGACCCCCGAAAAGACTTGTCGCAGTATCAATTTCCTACACCGGAATTGTTGTTTGATCACGTTCCCATAGCTGTTGATGAACAAAGCAAGATGCGTGATTTACGCGCCAATAAGGAAAAAATTGAAAAAACACTCAAGAATTTTGGGATTCCCATTCAGCGCATTTTTGCAACCGTAGGTCCTACTGTTACGCTCTACGAAATTGTTCCCGCCGAAGGCGTGCGCATTAGCAAAATTAAAAACTTGGAAGACGATATTGCCCTCAATTTGGCTGCATTGGGAATTCGTATCATCGCTCCCATTCCCGGGAAAGGTACCATTGGAATTGAAGTCCCCAACTCCGTTCCGCAAATGGTCCCTATGAAAGATATCATTACTTCCGAAAAATTCCTGAATAACAAGTACGACTTGCCAATTGGATTAGGAAAGACCATTAGTGATGAGCCTTTTGTGGTTGATTTGGCAAAAATGCCTCACCTGTTGATGGCAGGTGCAACCGGACAGGGAAAATCGGTCGGACTGAACGCCGTCATTGCATCGCTGTTGTACAAAAAACACCCCGCAGAAATTAAATTCGTTCTGATAGATCCGAAAAAAGTGGAATTTACGCTCTATTCCATTATCGAAAATCATTATTTGGCAACTTTACCGAATGTCGAAGAACCCATCATTACCGATACAAAAAAAGTAATATATACGCTTAATTCACTTTGCGCCGAAATGGATGCAAGATACGATTTGTTGAAATATGCAAAAGTGAGAAATATTAAGGAATATAATGCTAAATTCTGCTCCCGACAGCTCTCACCCACCAACGGGCACCGTTATTTACCCTACATTGTCCTTATTATTGATGAGTTCGGGGATTTAATTATGACTGCCGGTCGCTCCGTGGAAACGCCTATCGCGCGCTTGGCACAGTTGGCACGTGCCATCGGAATACACTTGGTTATCGCCACCCAACGCCCTTCCGTGAACATCATTACCGGTATCATCAAAGCTAATTTCCCATCTCGTATTGCTTTCCGCGTATCATCGAAAATAGATTCCCGCACGATCTTGGACTGCGGCGGTGCCGACCAACTAATCGGAAAAGGAGATATGCTGCTCTCTACCGGCAGCGACCTCGTAAGACTTCAATGCGCATTTATTGATACCCCTGAAGTAGAAGAACTTACAAAATATATTGCCGACCAACAAGGCTACCCCGAACCTTTCTTCCTGCCCGAATATTCCGAAGAAGAGGAGAATGTTGATAATGAACCGATTGATGCCGACAGTATAGACCCTTGCTTTATGGATGCCGCCACTTTAATTGTGCAAACCCAACAAGGTTCCACCTCTATGATTCAACGAAAAATGAAATTGGGGTACAACCGCGCAGGAAGAATTATGGACCAAATGGAAGAATTCAAAATTGTTGGTTCCGCTAACGGCAGTAAAGTCCGCCAAGTTAATGTAAAAAGTATGGAAGAACTACGCGAAATTTTCCAAAGGATGGGATTGATTTAACACCAATGATATGATTGTTTCAGCCCAAGATGTCCGCGAAAGCGAACAATTCACCATCAAAAGCGAACCCATTTCTTCTGTTGATCTCATGGAACGTGCCGCCCAAACTGTCGTTGCCCAATTAATGAGCGACCTCGATATGACCGCTTTTGATAAAATTGTGGTGGTTTGCGGTTCCGGTAATAATGGCGGTGACGGATTAGTTGCTGCCCGACTTTTGGCAGAAAAAGGATTCCCAACCGATGTGATTCTGACACACCAACTTCCCAAGGTTTCCGATGAATTTTTATATAATTTGAAAAAAATTGAAGCCACTCAAAAACAGCGTAATAATTTGCAATGTATTAATTTTGTGGATTTTAAAACTAATGCGTCGCCATATTCCGAGGATAATATTTTAATCATTGATGCTATTTTTGGGATTGGACTTTCTCGCCCCGTGACCGATTTTTACGCCGATGTTATCTCTTTTTTTAATGATTTTAAGAATCCGCAGCGCCTCCTTCATCACTTGAAAACAGTGATTGTTGCGATAGATGCCCCTTCGGGCTTATTTGTCGATCAACGAACGCCATCGGCTTCTCCGCGTATTTTCGCAGATATTACCTATACTTTTCAATGGATGAAATGGGCATATTTACTGCCCGAAAATGAAAATTGTGTCGGACATGTTTCCGTTTTGGATATAGGCTTAAAACTACCATCAGAAAAGAATATTCATAATTTATTGATTGATAAAGAATTGGTAAGTATTTTTTATCGTCCCCTCAGGAAATTTGCGCATAAGGGGAGTCACGGACATGGATTGTTGGTTGCGGGTTCTCGTGCCATGCCCGGAGCAGCATTTTTAGCGGCTACTGCTGCCATGCGCGGCGGTATCGGCAAACTGACGGTTCACACGGTGGATGCGGTCGCCGATATATTGCCGGTTGCTTTGCCGGAGGCGATCATTGACAGAGATGTCAATCCGGCTAACGTTTCTCAAATTCGCTGGGAGCGATTGGCTCCCATGCAAGCGTTGGCAATAGGACCCGGACTGGGAGTTACCCATCAAACTGCCTCTCTTTTGAAGGATATTATTTCTGAAGTTCATTCTCCATTTTTGTTGGATGCGGACGCACTGAATATATTGGCAGAAAACAAAACGTGGTTGGCATTTTTGCCCGCATACACTATCTTAACTCCTCATTTTAAGGAATTTGAGCGTTTAGCCGGTCCCGTGCAAAATGATTTTGAACGGATAGAAAAACTGCAGGTTTTCTCTCAAAAATATAACGTTATTGTTGTTTTGAAAGGAGCGCACAGCGTAGTGGCACTGCCTAACGGTAAATTATACGTGAACACGACCGGCAACCCCGGAATGGCAACGGCGGGGAGCGGTGACGTGCTAACTGGTATCATATTGGCTTGTTTGTCAAAGGGTTATGCACCGGAAATAGCCGCAATTTTGGGCGTTTATTTGCATGGGAAAGCCGGCGATTTGGCTCTCGAACAAGAATCACAGGAGAGTTTGATAGCCGGAGATATTTGCAAAAATATCGGCAAGGCATTCCATTCGCTACTCGAATAATGTTTTTACCCATAAATTATTTCTCTTTGTTTTTTGTAGAATAAAAAATTGTAAGTTTGCTGCCGCTAAATTTTTATTCTCAAATGGTGATAGATGGGGTAGTATATCTGTCAATTTATCATAAAAGAAATAGGTAAGTGATTAATTACTATAAACATAGCGAAATTGACAAAGAAAAATGGAACACGAGTATTCGCAATTCCCTATCTGCTACTATTTTTGCCGATTTTGATTTTTTGTCGTTAGCCAATCCTTCATGGGGAGCCCTGATACAAGATGATTATGAAGTAGTGATGCCCCTTCCCCATCGCGCCAAAGTGGGGATTCATTATATTTTAACGCCTTATTTTTTTTCACGGTTAGGGATTTTTTCATCGAAAGATATTACTAATGAGCAGATTACAGATTTTATCCAAACCATTCCGCATAAATTTTGGCAGGTGGACCTCAATCTCAACGAGCAAAATGCGAGTTCCGTTCTTGCGTCGAAGTCTGTTCAGCTCACTTCTTATCAACTGGACTTAAATGCTCCTTATCTTGCCATTTATGGAAATTATTCCGAAAATTTGCGGCGTAATTTGCGAACAGCGCAAAAGTATTCGCTTGTGATTGATAAAAATGCAGATATTCAAGAGATTATTGCACTTTTCCGGCATAATCGTGGAAAAATCAAAACCATCAAGATGAAGAGTGCTGATTACAATTTATTTCTAAAAATGGCGGAAATGATGAAAAATCAGGACAAAATTGATGTTTGGGGCGTTCGCGACGAACAAGGAAATCTATTGGCGGGAGCTTGTTTGTTGAAAGATTATCAGCGTACATGGTTTTGGTTTTCGGGGCGCGATGAGCGTTATGCCGAAAAAAGAGCCATGTTTTTTTTATTAGATGAATATTTCAAACAACATGCCGGAAATCCGTTACTATTTGATTTCAATGGTTCGATGAATGAAAATATTGCCCGCTTTTACAGTCAATTTGGGTCTCAAAAATATACTTATCCGATGCTCTGTTATTCTCAACGAATTTATTTAAGCCCCTTGATTAAGTTTTATAAATTGATGAAATTATAAAAAAATATTATAAATCAAATAATTATGAAAACTATTAAAAATCTTGGATTAGAAAATTCACTGTTTAACCAGTTTATTTCGGAAATCCGTAGCGTAGAAGTTCAAAAAGACAGTATGCGTTTTCGAAGGAATTTGGAGCGTATGGGGGAAATTTTTGCGTATGAAATTAGCAAGACTTTTGCGTATAAGCCGACA
>JALNYF010000035.1 GCA_023229985.1 Bacteroidales bacterium
TTTGGAGGCAATAACCGAGACTAAAAACGAGAAATCTATATTAATTAATATTTTAAGGAGATTTCTGTGGTAAAAGGTAAAAGGGGGCTTTATCTTGGAAAAGAAGAAAAAAAATATATAAAAAATCACTATTGTCCGATAAAAACTAAAAAAAATTTATTATTTATCGTATATCATTGATAATCAAAGGTTAAATTTTTTAAAATTACAAAAATTAAAAGTAAGCCCCCTAGAAGAGGGTCAAATCCACTAAATTTAGTTCTTGTTTTTGCCAGTCTTTTTCTGGATTTTCAAGAAATTTAAACAAATGAATGTAATTAAATAGATGAATCCGACAAAAACTAACTAAATTTGAAAATGCCCATGGTCGTTTTAGCTGTTTTTGAATGACTGTAAATAATAAATTGACAATTAATGCACAGTATATCTGTATTTTGATGGCATTTTCATTGTCTCCTAGAAAATATTTTAGCGGAAAGTTTTGTTTTAACTGTTTGAATAATAGTTCTATTTCCCAACGAAGTTTGTAAATAGCTGCTACTAAATCTGGTCTCATTTCAAAAAGATTGGTAAGGAATTCAAATTCTCTTTTCAATTTTCGATCATAAAATCTTACTTTTCTTAATTTTACTTTTTGGACATTTTTATTTTCATCCTTAAAACTAACCTCAATAATTGTATCTTCTAGTACCCCACTATGAATACAATCTTCAATTAATGATTCTTCTGTAACTGAATAAACTGCATTGTCTTTAATCCTCGTTACAAAACCTACATTATTGTCACTAAACAATTTAAATGCTTGATAATCATTATATCCTTTATCAAAAACATAAATTGTATTGGGATCCAGCTTTAATTTTGATAGTAAAAAATGATCATTTCTTGCAGCTTCCGTAAACCAAACCATTTTAGGAACCATTTCATCTACATTGATAATGGTATGCATTTTGATTCCACCTTTTCTTTTTCCATTTATCGGATTCCTTCCCACGCACTTTAAAATATCTTGGAAAAGACTAATTGTCGTACTATCAAAAATTTCTATTTGTTTTTTAATCACATCTTTAATTCGGCTGTCCGAAAACGCAAAACCATACTTTCTAAACAAATCATTATAAATTCCGGCAAAAAAGTCAGAGGATCTGCGCTTATTTGCATCTGAAAGTGTGCTTTTATAGGGAATATTAAGTAGTTGAAAATGTTTTGTTTTACCCGACAGCCCTAACATTGCCCCGGAAACTTCCCGAAGTGAACTACATTTGGCAAACACACAAAAAAGCATGCTAATTAAGTGGTCCTTAGCCATAAAGCGTTTTATATAATGGTTCGCTTTATGATTTTGGGCGTTTTTGTAAATAATATTGTTGTCAATATAAGAAATCAGCTGTCCGAAAACAGACTGACCAAAAAAATTCGTATTTTTGCTCATTGTAGGTTTATATTTTGGTCGATACAAAACTACAAAAAAGAGTAATGGGGGTGGATTGAAAAATTACCCCCTTACTTTATAACTTTTTATCGGACAATAGTGATAAAAAATAATAATAAAAAGAAAAAAATATTAATTTTGCAGTGTCAAATTTTAAAGAATTTGTGAAGCATTGACATTTTGACAGGATCAATTTATTAAACATGATTTTAATTGAACCATATAATAAATATAAGGCTGAATCATTATTTTAAGTATCATTATTTATATTAAAAATCCTTTATGATGAAAAGAAAAATTGTGTTATCATTGTTTATTGTCGTCAATGCAAGTCTTCTATTTGCGCAAAAAAGTTTACCTTTTTCCAAACCTGTAACGATCGTGTGGGCCCAAACTGCTGACGTGAAGTTTCTGAATGCCGGACAGGATGTGGACAACGTTTATTTATATCAACGGGAAGCAAAGGTGTCTCGAAAAGCATCGGAGGATCATCTTTTTGTTTTTAACAAAACAACCCTTGATTTCGATGACATAACGGTAAATATTCCAGCGCGGTATCAATTCGTCGGCTCTATCAATCGTGAAGAAGAGATGTTGGCTTTTTATATGTGCGACGATCCCAAGGCGGGAACCATATCTCTATATTCTGCACACCTCAATAAATCGGCTAAAGCAGTGGGTGCTACCGGTAAAAGTATCGTTTCGTTTTTGTCAGAAAATAGAGATTATCCTACTTTTAACACGGCTGTTTCCCCGAATGGAGACTATTATGCTATTACTTTCCAGATTCTTGACAAGAAATCTGTTTTGAAAAATCTGTATGCGGTTGTATTGGATAGGGAAGGAAAGGTAGTCTGGAAAAGAGAAATTACCCCGAACTTCCAAAATCCTGATTTTTTTAGCGATAATATGCAGGTTAGCAATGATGGAACCGTCTATCTACCGGCTTATTCGATGACTATTAAGAATAATAGTGCAACTAATGAGAATCTGCACCTAATCCAGGTGAAGGATAAATTATTTAATATGAACACGGTAAGTGTTGATTTCGGATCGGTGCAAAGTATTAAGGCGTTAATTCTGAAAAATGGAGATGTCTTTGTGGGAGGCTATTATAGTCAATCATATGAGAAGAATCATGATGAAGCAATAGGCTACTATGGCTATCGTTATAGCCCCGAGACGGGGTCTTATACTGTGACAGAACGTACTGCTTTTCCTGCCAATTATCGCGAAAAAAAAGTTCCTGCGCTTATCGCATTAGTTCTCGCTAATCAACAGTATGAAATCTCTTGTGACTATTTGTTTGAACTTGACAATGGAAACGTGGTGATGACCGGCGAACATAGGTTTTGTAGGTCTGTGACGGGTGCCAATAATATGAAGACGTATGTGCATCTCAACAAGAATATTTTAGTTACCACCTTTCATCCTGATGGAAAATCTGATTTTACGATGATTGAAAAACGCCAAGGTGCTAATAATGTGGAATATCATGATGACTTTCGCGACCTTTTTCTCTCTTATACGGCTTATGCCACCCAGAATGATGTACATTTCATTTATAACGACGTAGATGAGAATGTTCCGTACCCGGGAGATCTTAAGTTTTGCGAGACCTTTTCCATGATGCTGAACAACAGACTGAAAGGTGTTTGTACGGTTTTATCACCGGGTGGCACAATTACCCAAAAAGTATTGATTGATGCTGCTTCCGACAAGCAACAACTTCATCGGCTGCTGTTTGTGGATGGAAAAAACTTTTATGTTGTGGCTGGCCATAAGACAGGATATTGTCTTGACAAGTTTGAGCAATAACAGAAATTTATAGTTACTATTTGAGTTCAATCGGAATTCTCCAATGATGATGAATGATTAGATGTCATTGATGTTTTGGGGGATAGCAAGGGAAGCCGACCTCCGGAATTAACATTCGGATTCATAATGCCAATGGTTTGATAATCATAGCTTTTTATCATATTTTTAATAAAAAATGATAAAAACATGATCCATAAAATTTAAAATGATAAATTTGCCGCATTAAAATATGGAGGCTGCATCGTCTTTTATATTTTTAATTTTGATATGAATTGATGAATGAAGAAATGGAAGCAGACGAATGAAAAAATTGCCAAAATATAGAGGAAAAAACATTTTTTATCAATGAAGCTATTTTCGTATCTGATGATGTCGTTTTTATGTGTAAACAATCATTTTTTATAGTAATTTTGCATTTTATTTTATGATGATTATAAAGAATATAAATATTGTAGATTCACAACAAAATATTCGTTGTGATATTCGGGTTGAGAATGGTTTGATAGCCGAGGTGGGTGAACATATTCAGGGAACACCCTGTCTGGATTTCGCTTCCCATGATTATTATTTGGTTCCTGCGTTTACCGATTTGCATGCCCATTTTCGTGACCCGGGTTTTACTTATAAGGAAGATGTCGTTTCAGGTAGTCGTGCTGCCGTTCGCGGCGGTTATACCGCTGTCAATTTGATGCCGAATACTCAGCCGGTATGTAGCAATTTGTCAATCAAAAGCGATGTTGAAAAGCGTGTAGAAGCGACAGGTCTTGTATTTGCCAATCAAACATTGAGTATGACGAAAGATTTGGCAGGCTGCGACATCTCCCATTTGCGCGCGCTTGCCCCCCAACAGGTGCTTTTTGTTTCTGATGACGGCAAAGGGGTTGCTGATGATGAGGTGATGGCCGAAATATTTCAAATATGTAAAGAAAAACAGATTGTGATTATGTCGCACGCCGAGGACAGTCGTTATAGTAAGACCGATATGCGTCAGGCGGAGAACAGTATGACTTTCAGAGACTTGGAATTATGTAAAAAATATGGCGCGCGTCTGCACTTTTGTCATGTCAGCACCATCGAAGCGATTACGGCAATTGCTGAAGCCAAGTTGCAGGGGGTTCCCGTTACGTGCGAGGTTACTCCGCATCATTTGTCGGCTACCGGTGTGCAGGGTAACCATTACAGAGTCAATCCGCCGTTGCGCGACTCACGCGATGTGGAGGCACTCATCGCTGCCATCCAAAACGGGGTGGTGGACGCCATTGCCACCGACCACGCTCCGCATACCACCGATGATAAAAACAACGGGGCAGCCGGCATCTCCGGCATAGAAACCGCTTTTGCATTGTGCTATACTCATTTGGTAAAAACGGGTGCCATCACTTTATCCCAACTTATTCGCTTAATGTCCGAAACCCCATCACAAATGATGAATTTGAATAAAGGCAAAATTCAGGTTGGAAAAATGGCGGATTTTGCAGTCGTTGAACTCAATACCCCGTATCATATTCATGCAGACAGCTTTTTTTCCAAAGGTAAAAATACGCCGTTCAACGGCTGGAGCGTTTTGGGGCAAGTGATATATACAATCAAAGAAGGGAAAATCGTGTATGGAAGATAATACGTTTAACGGTAAAAAAATATACACACTGACCGACATCGGCAACAGTCTGCATTCGGTCATTTCACGCACTTATACGCATGCTTATTACATTAAGGCAGACATTATCAAACTCAATTATTACCCTCGCACGGGGCATTGTTATCCGGAATTAGTTGAAAAAGAGGGTGATAAGATTAAGACGCAAATGCGTGCTGTGATTTGGGGAACTCAATTTGCGGACATCAACGCTCGTTTTCTGAAAATCACCGGTGAACCCATCAAAGACGGAATATCTATTCTTTGCTTGGCGACGGTGGAATTTTCCGCCAAATACGGACTCGCTCTTTATATTCAGGATATTGAGCCCTCATTTACGTTGGGCGAAATGGCGCGCAATAAAATGGAAGTTATCCAAAAATTGAAAAAAGAGAATATCTTTTCTTTAAATAAACAAAAACATATTCCACTTGTCCCCAAACGATTAGCGGTTATTTCTACCGATACGAGTAAGGGTTACAGCGATTTTATGATTACGTTGCAAAACAACAAACGCAATTTTATATTTGAGTGTCAGCTGTTTCCCTCTTTATTGCAAGGGGATAAGGCGGTGGGAGAGATGGTATCGCAGTTGGGATTAATTGAAAATCAATTGGATCAATTTGATTGTGTGGTCATTATTCGCGGAGGTGGGGGCGATGCCGGACTGAATTGTTACGACCATTATGAGTTGGCACGGCGTGTAGCTGAATTTCCCATTCCGGTGCTCTCGGGCATCGGACACTCTACCAATGAGACGGTTACCGAAATGGTATCTTTTATGAATAAGATTACCCCTACCGAAGTGGCTTACTATCTGATACAAAAATTTGAAGATTTTTATCAAAAAATTGAAGAGTATCAAGCGGCAATTAGAAATCTGTCAGAGGCATTGATCAATAATGAAAAGCAGAAAATGAGTTTGATTGAGGGAACTTATCACACTTTGTCACAGCGCATTTTGCATCGCGAGACGCAGCAACTCGCTTCGTTGCAGTATGCCGTGAAGTTGCAAAGTAAAAAAGCCATTGACCAGAACAGATTTCAAATTGAAAATGCTGCGGCTGTGGTTAATCTGTTGAGTAAAAAGGTGATTGACCAACACAAAAATCAAATTGATCATGCTGCCTCCATGTTGAAGATGTTGTGTAAACAATCTTTTACGAAGAATAACAATGACCTGAAACATCTTTCTGTCAAGCTGACGCTCTTGGAGCCGGCGAATATTTTGAAGCGGGGATTTAGTATCACTTATTACCAAGGGAAGCCGGTGGTGGATGCCGCGCAATTGGCTTCACAAGATGAAATAGAAACGCAATTCTTTTCAGGCAAGGTCAAGAGTAGGGTAGAGTAGCGATTTCGGCATGAGGGCTGTTAGGTAAATGTGTTGAAAATTTCTAAAAAGAAGTATCATTTCAATTAATAAAGTGATAAAAATCAGAAGAAAAAAAGGCTGACGATTTGCCAGCCTTTTTACATTATTTTTGATGTCTTTTTTTGCGTTCCAGATTTTGCGGTTCCAGTGCCAATTGTTCGCCGCGGAGCAGGGATGCCACCCCTTCGGCATGAATTTGCTGTTGGCATTTTTCGCAGTGGCACTCATCTTTGTAATCTTCGGGTTCGGTATAGGTTGTGATGACACCCTCAAAATTGCGCAAGATCACCTTGTTAGGACTTTGAGAGATGATGTAATTGGGCATAACCGGAGTTTTTCCGCCACCACCCGGGGCATCTACTACAAAGGTAGGCACGGCATAACCGGAAGTGTGCCCGCGCAAATTCTCAATGATTTCAATACCTTTGGAAACCGGCGTTCTGAAGTGCTCCAATCCCATCGATAAGTCGCATTGATAAATATAGTACGGACGGACGCGGATTTTAACCAAATCACGAACCAAATCTTTCATCGTATGAACGCAGTCATTCACGCCGCGAAGCAATACGGATTGATTGCCCAACGGAATTCCGGCGTTGGCCATCTTGGCACACGCTTCTGTTGCTTCCGGAGTAATTTCGTTAGAGTGATTGAAGTGTGTGTTGATCCAAATGGGGTGATATTTCTTCAACATATTCACCAAATCATCGGTAATACGTTGCGGACAAACAACCGGCGTACGGGTTCCCAAACGGATGATTTCCACGTGTGGAATTGCTCTCAAACGTTGAATGATGGATTCGAGCATGGCATCGCTCACCATCAAGGCATCGCCACCCGACAAAAGGACATCGCGCACTTGCGGGGTACGGGCAATATAATCAATGGCTTTTTGAATTCTCTCTGACGGAGATTCGCAGTCGTGTTGACCGGCAAAACGACGACGCGTGCAATGACGACAATACATGGAACATTGGTCGGTAATCAAGAACAGGACTCTGTCCGGATAACGATGTGTCAAGCCGGGAACTGGAGAATCTTCATCTTCGTGCAACGGGTCCAATAAATCGGCTGCTGCTTGGTGTAATTCTGCCGCTGTGGGGATGGCTTGCCGACGAATCGGACAATGCGGGTTATTCGGGTCAATCAAACTCAAATAGTAGGGCGTAATTGCCATCCGAAGTGTTTGCAAAGACTTCGCAACGCCTTCTTCTTCTTCCGGTGTTAACTGAATGTATTTTTTCAGCTGATCTAAAGTCTCAATTCTGTTTTTTACTTGCCATTTCCAATCGTTCCATTGCTCATCAGTTACGTTTGGAAACAATTCTTGTCTTCTACTTGCCATTATATCAGTATTTTATTATTATAATTTTTCTTCAGAAAATCGACTGCAAAAGTAATAAAAAAAATTATTAAAAAATCATTCTTAAAAAATCTTGTAAATATAATGAACCAATTTGGCAGTTGCTACTTCAATTAAAAAAAATCATGTAATTTTGCACCGTCTTTATAACCAACTAAATTTATTAGAATGATTCATATCACATTACCCGATAATTCGGTCAGAGAATACGAAAAAGGGATTACTCCGTATCAAATTGCTTTAGATATTAGCGAGGGATTAGCACGCAATGTTTTGGCTGCAAAAGTAAACGATAAAGTGGTGGCATTGAATTATGAGATTCCGGAAGATGCTAATATTGTGTTACTTACATGGGCACAAGAAGAAGGAAAAGCTGTATTCTGGCACTCAACCGCTCACTTGATGGCTGCTGCTATCGCCGAACTATACCCGGGTGTTAAATTCGGAATCGGTCCCAGCATCGAAAACGGATTCTATTACGACATCGACTTCATGGATTATACCATCTCTTCTGACGATTTCCCCGCCATTGAAGCGAAGATGCAGGCTTTGGTTTCCGAGAAAATACAATTTGTTAGAAAAGAAGTCTCTAAAAAAGATGCACTCGATTTCTTTAATGAAAAAGGAGAAGTTTATAAAGTCGAGTTAATCAATGACTTGGAAGATGGCACGATATCTTTCTACAGCAGCGGTCAGTTTACCGATCTTTGCCGCGGTCCGCACCTCTTCAACACTGCCCCCATTAAAGCCATCAAACTGCTCAATACGGCAGGTGCCTATTGGCGAGGGGACGAAAAAAGAAAGCAATTAACCCGTATCTATGGAATTGCGTTCCCCAAAAAGAAGGAGTTGGACGAATATCTGGTGTTGCTGGAAGAAGCGAAAAGACGCGACCACCGCAAATTGGGAAAAGAGATGGAATTATTTACTTTCTCGCAAAAAGTAGGAGCCGGCTTGCCGATTTGGTTGCCCAAAGGAACCGCCTTGCGCGAAAGATTGGAAAATTTCCTCAAAAAAGTGCAAAAATCATACGGTTATCAACAAGTAATGTGCCCGCACATTGGCAACGTTGAGTTGTACAAAACTTCCGGTCACTATCAAAAATATGGTGCAGATTCCTTCCGCCCGATTACCACCCCGCAAGAAGGCGAAGAATTTTTCCTGAAACCTATGAACTGCCCGCACCACTGCGAGATATATGCTTTTAAACCACGCTCTTACAAAGATTTACCATTGCGTATTGCCGAGTTCGGTACTGTTTATCGCTACGAACAAAGCGGTGAATTACACGGATTGACAAGAGTTCGTGGATTTACGCAAGATGATGCACACCTCTTCTGTACACCTGACCAAATCAAAGCAGAATTCTGTAAGGTCATAGACATTATCTTGTACATTTTCAAGACTTTAGATTTTAAAGATTATACCGCACAAGTCTCTTTGCGCGACCCTGCCAACAAAGAAAAATATATCGGTTCTGACGAAAATTGGGCAAAAGCTGAAAGTGCTATCATCGAAGCCGCTGCCGAAATGGGATTGAACACAGTTGTGGAATTGGGTGAAGCCGCTTTCTACGGACCTAAATTGGACTTCATGGTCAAAGATGCCCTCGGCAGAAAATGGCAACTAGGAACCGTTCAGGTGGATTACAACCTGCCGGAACGTTTTGGTTTGGAATATACTGACAGCGACCAACAAAAGAAAAGACCGGTGATGATTCACCGCGCTCCTTTCGGATCTATGGAAAGATTTGTGGCTGTTTTATTGGAACATACCGCCGGAAACTTTCCGCTTTGGCTCACCCCCGATCAAGTTATAATTTTGCCTATCAGCGATAAATATAGAGATTATGCCTATCTCGTCAAGAAAGTATTGGAAGAAAACGACATCAGAGCCACTATTGACGAAAGAAGCGAAAAAGCGGGACGTAAAATCCGCGATGCCGAAGTTAGTAAAGTGCCGTTTATGATCATTGTGGGCGAAAAAGAAGAAATTGAACAAACCATTTCCGTACGCGAACACGGCGCCGGCGATCAAGGCAGCATGCCCGTAGCAGATTTTGTCCGTTTAATTCAAGACAAAATCAACCAAGAACTACATAAAGAATAATATTATCAACCCTCAAACCCATATATTATGAAAAAAATAATTTTATTGTTATGTATTGTAACTGTCGCATTAACAGCATGTAAAGACAGTAAGTATTCTGATGAATCCGAAGCTTTGGAAGGAAAATATGCAGGAACTTTTGTAACGGTCAATAAAACTAAAGATGCCACTGTCACTATTTCCCAAAATAAGCTTTCTCCCGATGATTTGTTATTTAATTACGTTATTGATTTAACGCGCATTTCCGAAGGTCGTTATGAATGTGACGGAAGCAACAGTATTGCGGCCAGCACTCTCAGCACCATCATTACATTGTGCGGTTTAACGAATGACGATTTTGAAGGTACTGTAAACAAGATTATGGTTGATGCCCGCTTCGATGGTTCAGAGCTTAAAATGACCATCACCTATCAAACAGATTTGGGAATCAGCGTTAATACTGTCTTTATAGGGACGAAACAGTAAATCATTTGATTTAAATCATAAAGGGTGCCTTTTTGGCACCTTTTTTTGTGATTATCAATATATGCAATTTCGTAAATGCATTATTAATCAGCAAAATAACACAAATGTAGCATAAGTCACCATGCTAACTTCCTAATATTTATTTCCTTTATTATCCACAAGGTGATAATTCACGTGCTGCTCGCTTCGACTGCGCTCGCTTCGGCTACGCTCAGCGAGCGGGGAATGGAATGTTGCTCGCTTCGACTTCGCTCAGCGAGCGGGGTGATGGAACGTTGCTCATTGAGCGGAGTCGAAATGAGCGGGGAATGGAATGTCGCTCGCTTCGGCTACGCTCAGCGAGCGGGATAGTGGAATGTTGCTCATTGAGCGGAGTCGAAATGAGCGGGGAATGGAATGTTGCTCGCTTCGGCTACGCTCAGCGAGCGGGGTGATGGAACGTTGCTCGCTTCGGCTTCGCTCAGCGAGCGGGGAATGGAATGTTGCTCGCTTCGGCTACGCTCAGCGAGCTGGGAATGGAATGTCGCTCATTGAGCGGAGTCGAAATGAGCGGGGTGATGGAACGTTGCTCGCTTCGGCTTCGCTCAGCGAGCTGGGAATGCAATGTCGCTCATTGAGCGGAGTCGAAATGAGCGGAGTCGAAATGAGCATCCTTATTTATATAATGCGTTTCATTCTTGCATTCCGCAAGTTGATGTAACAAGTTTGTTTCACCATTTATCAAAGCTTCTTTTTTAGCTCTGCTCCAACCCTGCACCTGCTTTTCTCTGTAAAAAGCCTCGTCTATTCGTTGATATTTTTCGTAATAGACCAATTTTACAGGCAAATGTTTTTTTGTAAAATTAGCCCCTTCTCCGGTTTGATGCTGTGCCAATCTTCTTTCCAAATCAACAGTGCTTCCCGTGTAATAAGCTCCGTTGGCACATCTGAGTATATACATAAATCCGCTTTTCATTATTTAATGAATTATTATTTATTTTTTTGCAAAGATATTCATTTATTTCGAAATAATACTGCCACATGTTGAGACCGATGGCTAAAAAAAATAATTTTGGAATCATTATGAGAAAAGCAACAAGAAGAAAATTCACGCCGGAGCTCAAGGCAAACGAGGCTCTAAAAGAGAAGGCCCCTTGGCAGCGTTGTCTTGAGCAAAATTCGTTGATTGTAGGTGAGCGGAGGGTTCATAGGTTAATGCATTTATTACCCATGCCATTTATCTGACTCAAAGCCTAAACAACTTGGGATTATATGAATATAAACAGCTTTATCTTTTGCGAAAATTGAATATCGACCATGTCAATCAAGCATGGAGTCCTGAGATGATCAAATCCGACGAAAGCTGTCATTATACCAGTAAAGATTGACCCGAAATATTCCAAAAAAATGAGATAAAAGTAAGTATGGATGGACGCACCCGATGCTTAGACAATAAGTGGATTGAACGTTTTTGGCGAATTATAGAACGCGAGTATTTCTATACAAAAAGCAGATAAAAATGAAGAAATATTAACTAAGAAATGGCTCAAAGCGGTCTAAAAAGTGATAGTACCATATTTTCCCTTTAGGTGGAAATATATTTGAGTTGAAAATGTGAATAAATTTTTGTGTAAAAAAAGTAATAACAAATCCGTAAATTCCAAAAGTTCATGTATCTTTGCCACTTATTTTAATCACCTTTTATCATCACGAATTAATGGAAGAAAAAGATTTTAATGTTGGAACCCGCATCGACCATGAAAAATACGGCGAAGGGATTATCAGTCAGAATAATCAACTCACTTACAAGGCGATATTTATCCGCGGGGGGGAAATAGAATTTTCCAAAATGAGTGCACAATTTCAAGTAGTAGAGGTCAATGAACGACCAGAAAACAATGACCAACCTCGTTTGAATCTTCGGGAAGTTGAGCATTTGATAACCACGATTTTCAACCGGTACAATGCCATTGAAAACAAGGTTGAATTGGGGAAGAAGTGGGAAGGCGGCATGCTGATTATGCAACCCGGGAATCCCGAATTGAAACCCAAAGAGATTCCGGTTGAAACTTTTTTTCACAAAATTGTGATGATGCGCGACCGGCTTCGCGTGCTGGAACAAAATATCAACAGCCATACGGGTTTGTCGGACGAAGATAAAATCAATCTTCAGCAATATATTACCCGTATATACGGTTCAATGACCTCTTTTAATATTTTGTTTGATGACAAAAACGATTTTTTTATAGGAAGTAAAGCATAACTTAATCAATTATTTATGAAAAAACTTGGATTAATTCTCATGGTAACAACGATTGTTTGCCTTTCATGTAACCCCAATGCCGATAAAGAAGGCTCACTAAGCAAAGAGCCCGAAAATTTTGAATTTGTAGTGGATCGTTTTGCAGATATTAAAATTATGCGTTATCGCGTGGATAATTGGGACCAATTATCTCTGAATCAGAAGAAGTTAGTCTATTATCTTAGCGAAGCTGCCTGCTGTGGTCGCGATATCATCTTTGACCAAAATTGTAAATACAATTTGTATGTTCGTCATTACTTAGATGAAATAGTTCTTAATTTTAACGGCGATACCACTACTTTGGATTGGAAAAATTTCATGGTCTATACAAAGCGTTTTTGGTTCTCAAATGGAATGCACCATCATTACTCTAATGATAAATTCTACCCGGAAGTATCTAAAGAATATTTCGGTATGTTGCTGGATAGTGCTGTATTTAAAGGAGATAAAGATAGTAAAGAAATAAAAGAAACGCGAAAAGAGATTCTTAATATTATTTTTAATCCTCAAATAGCTCCCAAGCGAATCGCGCAAGATACAAAGCAAGATTTAGTCAAAAATTCTGCCGTTAATTTTTATGACGGGGTCAGTCAACAAGAGGTTGAAAAATATTATGCTGATTTAAAAAAGAATGATAGTCAAGCCAATCCTGACCGCCCAATTTCTTATGGACTCAATACCAAAGTGGTGAAAGAAAATGGGAAAGTGAAGGAAATTCCGTATAGCATGAATGGCGAATACGCACCTGCCATCAAGGAAATTGTAGGGTGGTTGCAAAAAGCGGTTACCGTTGCCGAAAATAACGCTCAGAAAAATCATTTGAATAAACTGATTGAATTCTATCAAACCGGTGATTTGAAAACATGGGATGACTATAATGTCCTTTGGGTTCAAGATGTGAATTCACATGTTGATTATGTAAATGGCTTTATAGAAGTTTATACAGATCCAATGGGAATGAAAGCAACTTGGGAATCCGTTGTGAATTATAAAGATTTGGAAAGTAGCAAACGCACCAAGTTAATCAGTGAAAATGCACAATGGTTTGAGAATAATTCTCCCATTGATAACATGTTTAAGAAAAAACAAGTGAAGGGCGTGGAAGCCAAAGCAATCATTGTAGCCCATTTAGGTGGCGAATGTTATCCGGCAACCCCTATCGGTATCAATCTGCCCAATGCCAATTGGATACGCAAAGAGTATGGCTCTAAGTCTGTTACAATGGAAAATATAATGTATGCCTATAGTCAGGCTGCTATGAAAGATGGTGTTTTGCAGGAGTTCTATTTCTCAGATGTAGAAATAAAACGTGCCGAAAAATATGGCTATGAAACTGATAAATTGCAAGTCGATTTACACGAGTGTTTAGGTCACGGTTCAGGTCAGATGTTGGCGGGTGTGGACGATGGAATGTTGAAGAACTATCATTCAACGATTGAAGAAGCCCGTGCCGATTTATTCTCACTTTATTACATTGCAGATCCTAAAATGGTGGAATTGAAGTTATTACCGGATAATGAAGCATATAAAGCCTGCTATTACAAATATATTCTCAATGGCTTGATGTTACAGCTCAATCGTGTTGATGAGGGTAAAAATATTACGCAGGCCCACATGCAGAATCGTGCCTTGATTGCCAATTGGTGCTTGGCTCATGATACCGGTGGAACATTTGAAGTCGATATACGGGGAGATAAAACCTTTATCCGTATTAAAGACTATGCCAAATTAAGACAACTATTTGCGACCCTTTTGACGGAAATTCAAAAAATTAAATCTACCGGCGATTACGCTGCTGCCAAGTTGTTAGTCGAAAACTATGCCATTAAACCAGACCCAACATTACATAAAGAGGTAAAATCTCGCTATGCCGTCTTGGATGTCGCTCCGTATGGTGGTTTTATTAATCCGGAGTTCGTTGTTGACGGTTCCGGCGATAAAATTTCTAATATCAAAGTCGTTTATCCGAAAAGTTATACGCAACAAATGCTTCAATATGACCAAAAATATGGTTTTTTATCAAAATAAATTGTACAAATTACTAATTAAAAAAAATAATCAATGATTCAAAGAATTCAAACCGTACTCTTAGCCGTTGCTGCTATTGCCTCTGTTGCCGTTGTTTTCATACCTATCGGCACGATTGTTGACACTTTACATAATAATGTTGCCTTATATGAATATGGGGCGTTCTCTTTAAAAGAATGCCAAGATGGGATTGTCGGAAACGGCGTACTCAGTACCGTTTATGTTGCCCTGATATGGATAGCTTCCGCCATTTTGTCTGTTGTTACCATTTTTATGTATAAAAATCGGCAACGCCAAATTCGCATGAACAATGTTAATATGGTTGTCATGTTGGCAGCCATAGTGGTGATGTTATACGTATATCCCAATTTAGTTTTTGAAGCAGGAGAGTATGTAACACCGAATTTTATTTTAAACTTCAATTATTGGATTGCCATTTCTTTAATCCCGGCTATTTCTATTTACTTTGCAAACACAGCCATTAAAAGAGACGAAAAAAAAGTGCGTGCAGCCGATAGACTCAGATAATTATGTTATTTAATATCATTCATTTCGGGATTGCAGACGTTATTGATATATTGTTGGTTTCCACCATCATTTATCAATTGTATAAGTTGCTGAAGGGGACGGCGGCAATTCGTATTTTATGGGCCATAGCGATTCTCTTTTTCCTATGGAAAATGCTCTCCATCTTCCATTTATCGCTGATGAGTGAAATTTTGGGACAAATCATCAGCGTAGGGTTGTTGGCACTCATTGTCGTTTTCCAGCCGGAAATTCGAAAATTTTTGTTACTATTGGGTAACAATCGACTGCTGAAACTGTTTAGCGGTCGCTTTCAGAGGAAAAACGAAGGGATGTTGTACATCGATGAGATTAATGCTGTGGTTCGCGCTTGTCGCCGGATGTCAAACTCGAAAACAGGAGCGCTGATTGTTTTTGAAAAAGAAACCCCGTTAGATGAAAGTATTGCCACCGGTGAACGCATAGATGCAATTGTTTCACGCGAATTGATAGAAAATATCTTCTTTAAAAACAGTCCTTTACACGATGGTGCTCTCATTATTAAAAGCCATCGTCTGATTGCAGCCCGCTGTATTTTGCCCGTCTCTGATAAAGAGGATATTTCCTCTGACTTGGGATTGCGCCACCGCGCTGCCATCGGTGTGACTGTGCTGACTGATGCCGTAGTGGTGGTTGTTTCCGAGCAGACGGGCAATATCTCACTCTGTCGGAAAGGAAATATTACGTACAATGTGTCACCGCTCGTGCTGGAAAAAATGCTAAAAGACATTTTTATAGAAGATAAAGAACCTGACAAACCCGAGAAATGAATACCAATTTAGACCCATCACAAAACCGGCTTTCCGCTGCCGAAAAAGAGTTTGAACGCGCCATTCGTCCGGCAGATTTTACCAATTTCTACGGTCAGGAAAAAGTTATCGAAAATATTATCGTGTTCGTACAGGCAGCCAAGGAGCGGAAAGAAGCCTTAGACCACGTGCTTCTTCACGGTCCTCCCGGGCTGGGCAAAACTACTCTGTCTCATATTATCGCCAACGAAATGGGTGTTAATGTGCGCGTTACCTCCGGACCCGTCATTGATAAACCGGGCGAATTAGCCGGCCTTCTGACCAGCTTGGAACCCAGCGATGTGCTGTTTATTGACGAAATTCACCGGCTGTCGCCCGTGGTGGAAGAGTATCTCTATTCTGCCATGGAAGATTACAAAATCGATATTATGATAGAAACGGGTCCCAATGCCCGTAGCGTGCAAATAGCGCTTAACCCGTTTACATTAGTGGGTGCTACTACCCGTTCCGGTTTGCTCACCGCGCCTCTCCGCTCTCGCTTTGGAATTAACCTGCGCCTGCAATATTACGATGCCCAAACTTTATCCAAAATATTAAAACGCGCGGCTTCCATTCTGAAAATTGAACTGAAAGACGATGCAGCCTTCGAAATTGCACGACGTAGTCGAGGAACTCCACGTATTGCCAATCTTTTGCTCCGCCGCGTGCGCGACTTCGCCCAAATAAAAGGTGACGGAACTATCAACTACGAAATTACCCAAATCGCACTGACAGCCCTGAATGTGGATCAACACGGTTTAGACGAAATGGATAACAAAATATTGAGTACGATCGTGGATAAATTCAAGGGCGGACCCGTCGGCATTTCGACCATCGCCACCGCTGTTGGCGAAGATACCGGAACTATTGAGGAAGTTTACGAACCTTTCCTTATTCAAGAAGGCTATCTGATGCGTACCCCGCGCGGACGCGAAGTTACCCCGCTGACTTATCAACATTTGGGAAAATGCAAAACTCCCGAACAAGCTGAATTGTTCCCAGAATATTAATTGCTATGATAATAAAATTATTAGAAATTATTGGCGAGTATTTTCTTTTCTTGCAAAAAGTCTTTACTAAACCCTACAAAGGAAAGGTCTTTTTTCGCCGCCTTATTGACGAAATGGATTCGATGGGGGTTGGCTCCCTCCTTATCGTCGCGATTGTTTCCATTTCAATGGGAAGCGTAATTACCATCCAAACTGCCATGCAAATCGAAAGCAGTTGGGTGCCCGCTTGGACACTCGGTTTCACCGTCAGAACTTCTGTGGTAATGGAACTCTGTCCCACCATTATCAGCTGCCTGCTCGTTGGAGCTCTAGGCTCTCGCATTACTTCAGAAATTGGAAGCATGAGGGTGACCGAACAAATTGATGCATTGGAAGTGATGGGAATGAACTCCGCTTCTTACCTTGTACTACCCAAAATTGTCGCCTCATTAATTGTAAATCCTATCCTGATTATCATCGGTATCTTTTTCGCCTTGACCGGCGGCTATCTCACGATAGTCATTACCGGTGTCACTTCTCCTTACGATTTTGTTGATGGACTTACCTCCTTTTTCCGTATGTACGATATCGTGTATGTCCTCACCAAAACCATCGTTTTTGCTTTCGTCATCTCGTCCGTTTCCTCTTTCTACGGTTATCGCATCGAAGGTGGCGCACTCGAATTGGGGAAAGCCAATGTCAACGGCGTTGTGGTAGCAAATTTCCTTATCTTGACTTTAAATTTATTGATTACTCAAATAATGCTCTGATATGATAACAATTAATAATGTTTGCAAATATTTTGGCGATAGAAAAGCACTGAATGATATCAATACATCATTTGAACAAGGAAAAGTAAATTTGGTGATTGGTCGTTCCGGTTCCGGTAAAACAGTATTAATGAAGTGCTTAGTCGGATTATTGACTCCCGATGAAGGAGAAATTTTATATGATGGTCGAAATTTTAATCTCTTTTCAAATGAAGAAAGACAAAATATTCGTACAGAAATGGGTATGGTTTTTCAAGGAGCCGCCCTTTTTGATTCGATGACCGTTCAGGATAATGTGATGTTTCCCCTCAACATGCTCACCTTACAAAGCTGGGAAGAAAAATTGGAACGGGTGAATTTTTGTTTGAAACGTGTTGATTTAGAGAATAGTAACAATCTTTATCCCTCCGAATTGAGTGGAGGTATGAAAAAACGTGCAGCCATCGCACGCGCCATTGCCTGCAACCCGCATTACCTGTTTTGCGACGAACCTAACTCCGGTTTAGACCCCAAAACTGCGTTGCTCATTGACGAACTAATCATTGAAATTACCCACGAATTTGATATGACAACGGTCGTTAATACGCACGATATCAACTCCATTATTACTATCGGTGAAACCATTTCTTATATTCATGAAGGAACTCTCGAATGGCGGGGAAATATGGATAATGTAATGTCTTCCGATAACGAAAAACTAAATGACTTTATCTTCGCACAACCTTTGACACAAAGAATCAGAAATTTGATGTAACATGAATTTTTTAGATTTTCTTATTATACTGCCTCTTCTATGGTTTGGCTATAAAGGATTTAAAAATGGATTAATTAAAGAATTATTTTCATTAGCTGCTTTAATATTAGGTATTTACATTACTTATAAATTTTCCGATTTTATCACTTCCATCTTACCCCCTTCGGAATACGCGCCCATGATTGCCTTTATTATTATCTTTATTGGCGTTTTGATAGGCGTTAATTTAGTAGGCAGATTAGCCGAAAAAACAATCAAACTTGTTATCCCCAATATTATCAATCAAATACTCGGTATTGCTTTCGGCGTTGCCAAGGTTACTTTGGTATGCAGCATCTTACTCCATTTTATCAAAACTATTGATAAAAAAGAAGTTATTCTTCAATCAGATGTTATTCACGACTCATTGCTTTATGGCTATATAGAACAATCTACCGATTTTATTGTCAATTGGGCTGATGTTCAAAATATTAACCTCGAAGATGAATTTGAAGCCAATCCATCTTCCGATGAACCATCGAATACTGACAAATAATCTACTATTTCTACACATAATATTGATGATAAGATGAATGAGTTAACACACTCGGAGCAAATTCACGCTATTTTAAAAAAGTATTGGGGCTATGACCAATTCCGTCCCCTGCAAGAAGATATTATTCTGTCGGTGCTGTCCGGCAATGACACGATGGCACTTTTACCCACTGGTGGCGGAAAGTCGATCTGTTTTCAAGTTCCTGCCATGGCGAACCCCGGGCTTTGTATCGTTATTTCCCCACTTATCGCTTTGATGAAAGACCAAGTGGATAATCTGAAGAAAAAACGAATTAAAGCTGCTGCCATCTATTCGGGAATGAAACCTGCTGAAATGAGTACAATCATTGATAACTGCTTGTTTGATAAGGATTTTAAATTCTTGTATGTTTCGCCGGAACGTCTGAAAACCGATGCTTTCCGCATCAATTTACAACGGATGAATATCAATATGATAGCAGTAGATGAAGCACATTGTATCTCACAATGGGGCTATGATTTTCGCCCGCCTTATCTGGAAATTGCCGAAATACGTAAGTTTTTCCCAACAATACCGGTGTTGGCGCTTACCGCAACTGCCACGCCCGAAGTAGTCAAAGACATCCAATCCAAACTTCATTTTAAGAAAGAAAACGTCTTTCAAAAAAGTTTCAAACGCGATAATCTTGTATATTATGTTGTAAAAGAAGAAGATAAACACGGAAGGATGTTGCGAATTATGCAGCGATATCCGGGAACCGGAATCGTGTATGTGCGCAATCGTCGCAAAACAGAGGAAGTGGCGACTTTTTTGCAGGAAAACGGTATTTCAGCCGATTATTACCACGCCGGTTTAGATGGCAATGTCCGCGATCAAAAACAGAAAGCGTGGATGGATGGCACGATCCGCGTTATCGTTTCTACCAATGCTTTCGGGATGGGAATTGATAAACCCGATGTGCGTTTCGTTATCCATATTGACATACCCGATACCTTGGAGGGCTATTTTCAAGAAGCCGGGCGCGGAGGCCGCGACTTGAAACCCTCTGTTGCCATTATGCTTTACGATGATGGCGATATTAATGAACTTCATCGTAATTTTAATCTCAGTTTTCCGCCACTTGCTACCATTCAAAATGTGTACAAACAATTATGTAACTATTACCGAATCCCTATCTATTCAGGTGAGAATCAAATGTTTAATTTTGATTTGAACGATTTTGCGCAAACGTATAAACTCAATCCGTTAGAGACCTACAATTCCATTAAGTTGATTGAAAAAACGGGCATTTTGCAGCTATCGGATGCCGATTATTCTCCATCAAAATTGCACTTTCTTGTAGATGATGAAACAATGGCACAGTTGAATACAACGCCTGAAGGACAAAATCAACTGGAATTTATCAAACTTCTTCTTCGCTCGTATAGCGGACTTTTTACCAATTATGTGAAGATTCATGAAACTGAAATTGCCAAGCGTGCGGGAATCACCAAAGAGCAAGTTGAGAAGAACCTGGATCAACTTCATCAATTACAATATCTTGATTATCAAAAAAGTACAAATCTTCCCACTTTATTCTTCGTGCAAAATCGGGTTGATGAGAGGTTTCTCTTTCCTGACCCGAAAGACTATTATCGAAGAAAAGAAGTGGCAGAAAAACGACTTCAATCGGTGGTTCATTATGTTGAGCATCGGGATATGTGCCGAAGTAGATTGCTGTTGACTTATTTCGGGGAGCGCAAAAGTAGCAAATGTGAGCAATGCGATATCTGTCTGAAAAATAGAAAAGATCATCTCTCTTCCGCTGAGTTTCGACAGATTTCGGCTGCCATTCAGGAGAATATTGGCGGCTGCAGCGATATCAAAAGTTTAGTGTTTAAACTCTCCTCTTCTTTCGATGAAGATAAAATTATTCTTGTAACTCGCTGGTTAATAGATAATAAACAAGTTTCTTTCTCATCTTAAAAAACAATATTCAAAATTATACGTTCATGTCTATTATTAATTGAAATATGATGAAATCCTGTAAATTTTTATTGATAGTCTGCTTTATGATGGGGGTGACTTTTATCAGCGCGCAACCGGCAAATTACGTTCATATTACCGGCGATGAGAAAGCAGAAATGGCCAAAAAGATAAGCACTGCTTCGACGCAATTGCAAAGTCTGACAGTGGATTTTACACAGGAAAAAACCTCTAAAGTCTTCACCGACAAGGTCATTTCCAAAGGTACGATGGTGTACAAAAAACCCGGTCAGTTGCGCTGGTCTTATACTGCGCCAAGTGTCTATTCCATCATTATCAATTCCAAAGGCTCTTTTTTTAAAAATGCGGGCGGGGTTACCAAAAACAAAGTCGTTGGCGAATTAGGTGGTTTAATTTTAAAAACCATCAGTGGTAGCGGATTAGTGAGCAGCAGCGATTTTTCTGTTGAATATTACAAAAACAGGGATATTTTCGTCATTATGAAACCGCTTAACAAGCGTTTTAAATCCATGTATTCTTCCATCGAGGTATTTCTCAATCCGCAAAGCTATTTGGCGACGAAAGTCCAACTAAATGAAGTAAATGGCGATGTGACCGTTATCAAATTTTCTAATCATAAAAAGAATATAACCATTCCTGCGAGCGAATTTGACGAAACTAAGTAGGGGAGAATTGGCGTAAAAAAAGTAAAAAGCGACAGATTTCTCTGCCGCTTAGTAATGAAATTAAATCACCACATATTGTCCGTTATTTTTTGAAATAACGATTATATAAACCTTCAAATCCTTTGCCGTGGCGGGCTTCGTCTTTTGCCATTTCGTGAACGGTGTCGTGAATGGCATCCAAATTCTCTTCTTTCGCTTTTTTGGCAATACGCATCTTGTCGGCACAAGCGCCACTTTCGGCATTCATACGTTTTTCTAAATTAGTCTTGGTGTCCCAAACGCATTCGCCCAATAATTCGCAGAATCTGGAAGCATGTTCGGCTTCTTCCCAAGCGTAACGTTTGAAGGCTTCTGCAATTTCAGGATAACCTTCGCGGTCGGCTTGACGACTCATTGCCAAATACATACCTACTTCCGTGCACTCGCCGTTGAAATGCGCATTCAAATCCATCATCATCTCTTCACTTGCACCTTTGGCAACGCCGATCACGTGCTCCGTGACAAAATTAAGTGCTTCATCTTCAACCAATTCTTTGAATTTGCTGCTCGGAACTTTGCATTGAGGACAAAAATCAGGTGCTTTGTCACCTTCGTGTACATAACCGCATACGGTACAAATAAATCTCTTTTTCATAATTCTTGCTTTAGTTTATTAATGATTCTTTTTACAGGTTTTGCATATTCCTTTATAATAGATTTGTGTCTCCACAATTTCAAAATCCCTCACAATTTGTTCGTCTAACTGTACCAAAGGTTGCGGAAAATCGAATATTTTATCACATTTTGTACACTGAAAATGAGCGTGCGGCTCAATGCCCGCGTCGAATCGCTGGTTTTTCTCTTCAATGTTCAATACCAAAATAGCACCCTTCGAGGCAAACAAAGTCAACGTATTGTAAATCGTCGTTCGCGATAAAGTAGGCATTGCCGGAGAAAGATGCGAAAATATTTCATCTACCGTAGGATGCGTGCGATGGGTCAGTAAGTAGTCATAAATCCCTACTCTCTGTATAGAAGGTCTTATTCCATAGGTCGTTAGTATTTCGCTTACCCTCTGTGTTGTGTTCATAATAAAATTGTAATTATTACAGAATTGAAATCGTTGCAAAAATACATATTTTTTTCATATAAATATCATTTTGATAGTTATTTTTGAAAAAAATGTTTTTTAATATAAACTACTGCAAACTAACAGATTGTAAGCGATGGTCAAATTTAATGCCGATCCTTGCCCACGTGCCGGGTTGCACCAAGTCACCAATATCGTAATACTTGACATTGAGGAGATTAGAGGCTTCCACGTAAACGGAGAAGGCGCGGTAGCTGTATTGCAGGCGCACATCTAATAACGCATAATTGGGATAGGATTTGACTTGTCCGATGGGATTTTCTGCAAACGATTTGTACGTTCCTTTGCGGCTGTTGAAAGAGAAATTTCCACTGATGCTCAATCCTTTATATATTCTATGCGTAATTTGTACGGATAATCGGTGAATCAGGTGGTCTAACACGTAGCGTGATTGATAGCCGTCGGCTTCTTTATCGGAATGAAGGTAACTATATTGAAGGGTCAGGTTTTGCAAAGGGTAATTGGCACGAGCAATTTGCGGGGGCAACAATTGCAATTCCGCTTCCACGCCGGTAAACGAGATGTTGGTATGATTGACAGAGTGCCATTTCTCTTCATTCTCTTTTTTTATATAATCTATCATGCTCCTTCCCCAGCGGTTGAAGAGTGCAATGTTTAACATTAGATACGGATTTTCTCTGT
Organism: Bacteroidales bacterium; assembly: GCA_023229985.1. Classification (GTDB taxonomy): domain Bacteria; phylum Bacteroidota; class Bacteroidia; order Bacteroidales; family WCHB1-69; genus UBA1756. The sequence continues at coordinate 23,309 of JALNYF010000035.1, forward strand.
TTTTTCGATAGAGTTTGAGGAGCGTACTGCCTTCGAGGGTATAGGCTTGTTCCGGTTGTAAAGCGTTGTTGCCGAGCACGTCGCCGGTTTTGTAGTAGAGGTCGGTGAAGGTGGGTTGGCGTGCGGAGCCGGCGAAAGAGACCTCAACACTCGACGTGAAGATGTTGTGCGGGGATGTGAGTGGCTTGAACCGGTAGTGGAGGTTGCAGGCGGGGAGCGGGTAGATTTTGCGTGTGCCTCCGAAATATTGGAGAAGCAGAGCCACGTTAGCCGTAAATCGCTTCAGGGAAATGATATGTGCTGCCGAGATGCCCGTTTGTAAGCGTGTTTTCCCGAATTTGTAGGAAAGCTGATGGGCGTGAATGGGAACCGTTTCGGTGAGCGGGTCGCCCAAGGAGGTGCTCAGGATCTCCTCCCAACGCATATCCGCGCTAAAAGTAGTTGTGCCGGCGATGGAATGAAAGTTTGTAAGTATTTGTAATCCGAGCAGTTGTGTAATGTGGTAGTTGTTTTTTGCCGGATTCTGCCCCTTCACCAACTCGACGCA
>JALNYF010000036.1 GCA_023229985.1 Bacteroidales bacterium
CAAGTTTGACCGTTACCTACGTGGAGAAGAGCAACTTACCAATCAAGAATTGCACGGTTATATCCTCTTTACTACTGAAGAAGGGGCGGATTGTTTCCATTGTCATGGTAGCGATGGGACCCCTTTATTTACTACTAATCTGTTTTATAATAATGGGTTAGATTCTGTCTTTACGGATTCCCGCGACCGTTTTTCAGTGACGGGAAATGTTCGTGACCACGGTGCCTATCGTGCGCCTACGTTAAGAAATATTGCCGTTACCGCTCCATATATGCATGATGGACGTTTTAAAACATTGGACGAAGTCCTGCAATTCTATAACTCCGGCTTAGTTAACTCCCCCTACATTCATCCCTTAATGCACAAAATTAATGAAGGCGGTGCCTTGCTTACTCCGGCAGAACTTGCTGATTTAAAAGCTTTTTTGCAAACCTTGACGGACGAAAATTTTTTAAACAATAAAAAATACACGAATCCGTTTGAAACGCGTTAAATCAATAGAAGATACAATATTTATTATTATGAAAATATATACAAAAACCGGTGACAGCGGAAAAACTTCTTTAGTCAATGGTCGCAAAGTTTTCAAAGCCGACCCGCTCATTGAGAGTTATGGGACAATTGATGAATTGAATGCAGTGCTTGGGGTTGCAATAGAGGAAATGAAGTGCCATTCAGACCAAAAGTCTTTTAATAATTTGATAGATCGTTTGCAAATAATTCAGAATCAATTATTCACGATTGGTGGAATGTTGGCTACTGATTTCGAAGATAGGGAAAAATATTGGGGAAATCCGCCGATAATGAGCTGGATGCAAGCCATAGAATCGGAAATCGATGTGTTACAAGTTGAACTGCCGCCATTTAAAAACTTTATTCTGCCTCGCGGTTCTAGAATAGCGGCTTACTTGCACCTTGCGCGCACTGTTTGTCGCCGCGCCGAACGCAATATATGCCGCCTCATTTGCCCCGATGCAAATAATTTTTTATCCTCAGAAACAAACCCAAATGGAACCCTGATTCAATACATAAATAGACTCTCAGACTTTCTTTTTATAATGACAAGAAAAGTGCTGCAACTTGAAAATATTGACGAAATATATTGGAAATCAACAAGATAATTTTTTTTCTAAGTAATTGCAACGTGATAAAATAATATTATATTTGCACCCTCAAAATTAAAAGGTTTTAAAAACACAAACGTATGTATTGGACATTAGAATTAGCTTCTAAATTGGAAGATGCTCCTTGGCCGGCTACCAAAGATGAATTGATTGATTATGCCACGCGCTCGGGTGCCCCGATGGAAATTGTTGAAAATTTACGCGAATTGGAAGACGAAGGTGAAATCTATAACACCATTGAAGATTTATGGCCCGATTATCCGACCAAAGATGATTTTTTCTTCCACGAAGACGAATACTAACGGTTGAATAGTTTGAATTTTAGGTTATTTTATTAATAATCAGTTTGAACGGACAAGCAGCAATACTTGTCCGTTCTTTATTTTTTTTCTGCTTGAACATACTCCCCGATAATAATGTTTTTTATGTATAAAAAACAAAAACAATTGATATTCAATTCATAAAATATTGTAATTTTGCGTTTGTTATAAAATCAGATTATTATAAACAAATATTTAATATACAATGAATTACAAAAGTATCTTTAAAACACTATTACTGATGTTATGCGTATGTTTCCTTTTTAACGGGTGCAAAAAAAACAAACAAGAAAAAGAAGAACCCCAAAAAGTTATTTCCGGTATTGCCTTAGCCAATTTGGACACTACGGTCAATCCGGCGGATGATTTTTACCAATATGCCTGTGGCGGCTGGGTCAAGAATCACTCACTTCCTGCCGAATATTCCCGCTACGGTTCTTTCGACCAACTGGGTGAATCAACGGAAAAACAACTTAACCAATTAATCGTGGAAGTTGCCAAGAAAAGCAATACAGAGGGTACAATTGCCCAAAAAATTGCTGATATCTACAACTGCGGAATGGACACTTTTGCCATTCAACAAGAAGGAAATGCTCCTATTCAACAAACCTTGCAAACAATTGCTAATATTAAGAATGTCAATGAATTAACTCAAGTTTTGATTGAAATGCACAAAGATGGTTATACCCCATTTTTTGAATTTTTTGGCTATGCCTCACCGGAAAACAGCTCGCTGACGATTGCTTGGATGCAACAAAGCGGTTTGGGATTGGGCGAAAGAGATTATTATTTGGATGCCACAAATCCTAAAATCAAAGAGGGCTATATTACGATGGCTCAACATTTATTCGATATTTCCGGTTACGAAAAAATGACTTCCCAAGAAGGAAAAGGTGCCGCTTTAGCCCAGGATGTTTGGAAATTGGAAACCGCTTTAGCTAAAATATTCGTGGATAAAAACGACTTACGAGACCCGATTAAAACCAAGAATGTAATGCCTTTGGCAAATGTTAAAAGCCTGATTCCCACAGTTGATTTGCAAAAATATACTACCGCCATGGTGCCTGCCGGCGTTTCCGAAATAAACGTCGTATTACCCGTCTATTTCAAAAGTTTAAATCAACTTCTCAAAACTCAAAATCTTCAGACCATCAAAACTTACATCGCATGGAACGTCATTCGCGAAGCGGCTCCCTATTTAAGCGATAATTTTGTAAATGAGCATTTTAATTTCTACGGTAAAATATTTTCAGGTAAAGAAGTTAATAAAGATAGATGGAAAAGAGTAATTGGAACCGTCAGCGGATTATTGGGTGAACCGGTTGGACAGTTGTATGTTCAACAATTTTTCCCGGCAGAAGCCAAACAAAAAATGTTACATTTGGTGGATAATCTAAAAGCCGCTTTGGGCGACAGAATCATGCAAAATGATTGGATGACCGAAGCCACTAAAGAAAAAGCAAAAGATAAATTAAATGCCATTATTGTCAAAATTGGGTATCCTGACAAATGGCGCGATTATAGTGGATTGGTCATTAAAAAAGACGGTTATTATGCCAATATCATTCGGGCAAGTCGTTTTGAAAATGAATATAATTTCTCAAAAATCGGCAAACCCGTTGACCGTACACAATGGCAGATGACACCACAAACGGTGAATGCCTATTATGATCCATCGACTAATGAAATCTGCTTCCCCGCCGCTATTCTTCAACCTCCATTCTTTGATATGAATGCCGATGATGCCGTCAATTATGGCGCTATTGGCGTGGTGATTGGTCACGAAATGACACACGGCTTTGATGACCAAGGCAGACAATATGACAAAATGGGCAATGTAAATGATTGGTGGACAGAAGAAGATAGTAAGAATTTTGCAGCAAGAACGCAAGTTTTGGTTGATTATTTCAATCAAATTGAAGTGCTCCCCGGATTGCATGCAGACGGTAAATTTACGTTAGGGGAAAATATTGCCGACAATGGTGGTGTAAATGTTTCATACTCAGCACTGCAACGTGCCAAAGCGGAAGGAACTATTGCCGAAGAATTGGACGGTTTTACCTCCGACCAACGATTCTTTCTCGCATACGCCGGCGTTTGGGCAAACAATATCCGTGACGCAGAAATTGAAAAAAGAACAAAATCAGATCCACACTCTTTAGGAAAATGGCGCGTCAACGGAACTCTTCCTCACATTGACACTTTTATTAAAGCTTTTAACGTGAAAGAAGGTGACGGAATGTTCTTGGCACCGGAAAAACGTGCTAAAATTTGGTAATACATTTTAAACCAATATATTATGAAAACACAAAAATTACGTTTAGGAATAATTATCGTCTTTTTATGTGGCGTTTTTACAACCGTTTCTGCACAAAAAGCCGGAGAAAGTGCCAAAGATGTTGATGGTAATATTTATGAAAGTGTTGTTATCGGGACACAAACTTGGCTTACCGAGAATTTGAAATCAACCCGTTATGATGACGCTACGGAAATCAAAGAAATCAAGGACAACGGAGAATGGGCAAAAGCCACTGCGCCTGGATTTTGTTGGTATAACAACGATGCTGCCAACAAAGACGAATATGGTGCTTTGTACAATTGGCATGTTATCAAAAATGGGAATATTTGTCCCAAAGGGTGGCACGTTCCGACCGATGCAGAATGGACAACTTTGGAAACTTTTGTGGGTGGTTCCGCCCAAGCGGCATTGATGTTGAAGGAAAAAGGTACTCAACATTGGAAATCGACTTCCGATGCGGTAGGAGATACCTACAATTTTTCTGCCATAGCCGCCGGCTTCCGCAACAGCGACGGAAATTTTACCTATCAACTATCCGATTGTTGCTTTTGGACAGCCACCCCAAGTACCCCAACATACGCGCACAATCGCTCATTTTCATATTACGACAAAGGAATCAACAGTCGCGACATCCAACGCACCAACGGCTATTCCATCAGATGTGTGAAAGATTAGTCACGTTACCGGCTATCCGCAATATTCTGGCACTTTAATTTGAAAATGATAGAGATATCATTGTACTATGAAAAGAGCGAACCCGTTGATGAAGTGGGTCGGTGGGAAAACGCAGTTGTTACCGGAAATTGAGCAAATTATGCCGAAAGAGTTCGCGCAATACTAAAATATCCTATTTTTCTTACCACAAGCCCCAAATATACACGCCCAATATTGCGAAGCAGAACATCAGTTTCATAAAGACGCCGGTGAGGAAGCCTAGAAAAGAGCCAAAAGCAGCGCGTAAAGCCGGTTTTGCTCGTTTGATAACAATCAATTCTCCCAAAAAAGCTCCCAGAAAAGGAAAGGCAATGATGCCTACGGGAAACCAAAAGAATAATCCCAAAAATATGCCTATCGCGCTGCCCCATTTGCCGCCTTTCGTGCCACCAAATTTTTTTGTTCCCCATATCGGAACTAAAAAATCAAAAACAGTTATAACAACAACAAGCAAACCAACTATGACCAAAAATAGAATACTATAGGGTTGTAATGAAGTGAATTGCAATAAGATAAGAGAAATATAGGCTAATGGAGGTCCCGGAAGTGCCGGCACAATACTGCCGATAATCCCTACAATGATAAGGATGAATCCTATGATTATTAAAACAATATCTACAGACATAAATTTAGAGCCGTTTCTTGTTTTTAGTGATGCAAAAATACAAATTATTCGTAGATATTTATCCTTTAAATATAATCGGTTTATCATGTAAATAAAAAGATTTTTAAGTCACTATTTATTTAAAAATAAATTGTACCTTTGCACCTGCTATAAAAAGCGCGAAAATAATGTTTAATCATCTAAAAATAAATTAATTATGCAAAAAAAAGGAAGCAAATACGGCATTCACAGAGTGATTGACCCACAAGGTGTTTTACCACAACCGGCAAACAAGATTGACAATAATATGGACGAATTATTTGATAACGAAATCCTTATTGACGTTCAAACTTTAAATATTGATTCGGCAAGTTTTACCCAAATTGAAGAGCAAGCCGGCGGCGACAAAGCCAAAATCGCTGAAATTATGATGGGAATTGTTGCTAAACAAGGGAAACATCGTAATCCGGTGACCGGTTCAGGCGGTATGCTCCTCGGTACCGTTGAAAAAATTGGTGATGCTTTAAAAGGTAAAATCGATTTGAAAGAAGGAGACAAAATCGCGACTTTGGTTTCCCTCTCTTTAACTCCGCTCAGAATTGACAAAATCAAAGATATTCGTCCCGAAATCGACCAAGTGGATATTGACGGGAAAGCTATTTTATTTGAAAGTGGCATTTATGCAAAAATCCCTTCCGATATGCCCGAAGGTCTCGTATTGTCAGCATTGGACGTAGCCGGCGCACCTGCCCAAACCGCTAAATTGGTTAAACCGGGCGATACCGTTTTAATCATCGGTGCCGGTGGTAAATCAGGTATGCTTTGCTGCTACGAAGCCAAGAAAAGAGCCGGTGTCACCGGTAAGGTTATCGGTTTGTGTCACAGCGAAAAATCTACCAAAAGAATGCAAGACCTCGGTTTTTGCGACTATGTTTTCTCCGCAGACGCTACCAAACCGGTTGAAATTTTGAACAAAATTGAAGAACTTACCAACGGTGAAATGGTGGATGTTACCATCAACAACGTAAATATTACCGATACCGAAATGACCAGCATCCTTTGCACTAAAAATACCGGCGTTGTTTACTTCTTCTCCATGGCTACTTCCTTCACTAAAGCCGCTTTGGGCGCAGAAGGTGTGGGCAGCGACGTTACCATGATCGTTGGAAACGGCTATACCAAAGGTCACGCCGAAATTACCCTCGAATTATTGAGAGAAAGTGAAAAATTACGTAATATCTTTACCGAACTTTACGCTTAATCCTTATAATTAACCCAATCAAGCGGTTGTTGTCGCAAACAACCGCTTTTTTTATTCTTACCCCATTTATTAATGATGAAACAGCTTCGTATCTCCGATTTTGAATGGCAGATTATCGCAAATCCAAATGCTTTGTCTAAACAGAGAGTCGCTTACAAAGATTATTTTTTAGATCAATTTACACGGCATCATATTCCCTTTCAGTTTCATGTTGCAGCCGGTGCTTTAGCAGGAATCGAATTGGCAAAATCGCTGTGCGAATCGGGTTGTCGACACTTTATGCTGATTGGCGGCGACGGCACCGTCAATGAAATTATCAACGGAATTTACCTTTCAAACGTTGATGCCTCAGAGGTTTATCTTGCCATCATTCCCTTGGGAACCGGCAACGACTTTTGCCGTACTCATCTCTATCCACAAAACAAAGAAGAAATTCTGCAACTGATTCTAAAAGGAAATTTCGTCTCCAACGATGTCGGCTTGGTGGAAACAGTGCACGAATCGGAAACAGTCGCCAATCGTTACTTCATTAATATTGCCGGGTTCGCTTTTGATGCTGCCATCATCGAAAAAACCGTCGGCAAAAAACCGCTGATACTTCCCGCAGCAGTCTATCTTCTTAATCTAGTCAAAGTGCTGTTTTCGTATAAAGCGAAAGAAACTCAAATTATCACACCCGAAAAAACGATGGTCGATTTAACTTTTACCATTGCCGTAGGAATTGGACAATACAACGGCAACGGAATGAAGCAAGTGCCTACCGCAAAAGTGAATGACCGACTTTTTGATGTAGTTTATATCCGAAAAGTATCTCCGTTTAAAGTGGCACTCAATGTTGCCAAATTATTCGACGGCTCCCACGTTGAGCATGTTGAGGAGGCTTGTACGTTTAAAACCAATCAGTTAGAGATAAAATCCTCCTCCCCTTATATTCCGGGAGAAGTTGAGGGCGAGTTGCTGAAACGGGGAAATTATCGTCTCACCATTGCCGCCAAACAAATTAACATTCTGAGCGCGCTTCCCTCTTCGTGTGTGCTTTAATCCATTCTAAATCATTACTGTTGCTGTAGTTCCGGATTTTATCGAACAACTCGTCGACCGAAGTAGCCACGTGCAACAAATCATAATGACAAGGTCTTAAAAAACCTTCATTTCGAAAAGTATCCAATTGTTGAAGTAAATGATCATAATAACCCAGCACGTTTAATATAACGATAGGTTTGGCGTGTAATCCCAATTGTGCGTCCGTAATAATTTCAAACAATTCGTCCATTGTGCCAAAAGAGCCGGGAAAGATAACAAAAGCGTCCGCAATTTTTTCCAACAGTTGCTTTCTTTCGCTCATCGTTTTCACCCAAATTAATTTCGTAATATTTTGAGCTACGACAGTATCCTGGGAGAAAAAATCGGGAGTCACGCCAATTACTGTTCCACCGGCTTGTATGGCAGCCTCGGCAGCTGCGTTCATTAATCCCAACTTGGCACCGCCATAATAAAGCGTAACTTTCTGCTCCGCACATTTGTTACCAAAATCCTTTGCCAATTGAATAAAACGGGGGCTGTTTCCGCATGAAGAGCCGCAAAAAAGAGCTAATGAATGAATACTGTTCATAGATTATATATGATTTTTAAAAGGCAATCGAATCAAAGAGATGAGGATATAAGTTAAGATGATAATCGGGAAAGCCCCAAAACGGAAGATAATAAAGAGAACCATTGCGACGAGTAAAAAGATATAACGTATCAGATTTTCTTTAAAATGAAGATTTTTGAATTTAAGGGAAAACATCGGAATGTCGCTCACTAAAAGGAAGGCAAAGATAAAAGTAAAAGCCAGAATCAGCCAAAAGTTGTTGAGTACGGGAATGGATTGAGCCGAAAAATGCAAAAATCCAATAAAAAGAGCATTGGCAGGGGTCGCCAATCCGCGAAATTCTAAATGTTGTCGCTCATCATGGTTAAATTTTGCCAAACGATAAGCTGAAAAAGCAGGGATAATAAAAGCACAATAGGGGAGATACTGCACAAAACTATCGCGTACCGCCGGCGCGAGATTCCCGACCAGATTATTCATAAAAACAAAAAGAATGGTCGTTGGCGCAACCCCAAACGAAACAACGTCTGATAAAGAATCCATATCGACGCCTATCGGGGACTGCACGTGAAGCATTCGCGCCGCAAAACCATCAAAAAAATCAAAGAAGGCAGAGGCAATAATAAATATAGAAGCAACTTCTAAAAGTCCGCGGGTGGCACATAAAATTGCCAAACAACCGCAAACGAGATTACAACATGTGATAATGTTCGGAATATGCTTTTTCATCTTTCAAATTTGCGGCAAAAATAGTACTTTTTTCACAAATGATTGTGTATAACTAAAACAATAATTGATTTTTCTTCCAATAATAAATAGTAGATTTGCAAGTTTATTATGTATTGCGTAATTTGGAAAAATAATATCAATGAAAAAGTCCCTTCTCTTTATATTCCTCTTGTTTTCAGTTTCTTACGTTGCCATCGTTGCCCAAACGAAAAGTGAGCAGCTTAAACAAAATAAGAAAAACCTTGAAAAAGAGATTAATAATACCCAAGCATTATTAGACCAAACCCGCAAAAACAAAAAAGCCTCCTTGCAACAAATCGCTATTTTAAGGAGCCAAATCAACAACCGTGAAGAATTAATCGTTTCTTTAAATAATGAAGTTTTGGCGCTGGAAGAAGAAATGGAACTGAATATCAGGCAGTCCAAAAATCTGGATAGGAAATTGAGTTATATGAAATCGGATTATTCGCGTGCCGTCTATAATGCTTACAAAAATCGCAAACATACCAGCCAAATGGTTTTTCTGCTCTCTTCGGAAGACTTTGGGCAGATGTACCGACGACTGAAATTTTATACCGCTTTTGCCAAAAATGTACGTCATCAAGTCGAACAAATTCAAGCCACACAAGAAGAAATAGCTATTAAAAAAGCTGAAATTCAACAAATTAAAGAAGAAAAATTGATTGTACTATCGGGCGAAGAGCAACAACTGAATCATTTAGAAAAAGAAAAACGCGAAAAAGACAAATTGGCAAGTGACTTAAAAACAAAAGAAAAGAAATTGGCAGCCGAAATCCGGCAAAAGCAAAAAGAACAAAAAGAAATTGACAAAAAAATACGACAAGCCATCGAACGCGAAATAGCCGCCGCCAACGCGAAAGAAAACAAAAATAGTAACAAAACTAATAATCCCGCTACATCAGGGAAATCTTCCCTTACGGAACTTCGTATGACCGCCGAAGAACAACAACTAAGTAATACATTTTCATCCAATAAAGGAAAATTACCGTGGCCCGTTACCAAGTGTTCGGTCACAACTGCTTTCGGCACCTATCATCACCCCGACGTGCCATCGGTAGAAATGCAAAATAACGGTATCAATCTGCTGACCGAACCCAACGCATCGGTCAGAGCCATTTTTCAAGGCGTGGTAACCGCAATCATTGACTATTTCGGAACCAAAGTCTTGATTATCAAACACGGCGAATATTCCACCGTTTATCAGAATCTCTCCAGCGTAAATGTAAAAAAAGGAGATAAAATAACAACCAAACAAATCATAGGAAAAGTTGCAAAAAACAACAGTAATTCTACGTATGAGCTCCATTTTGAACTATTGAAAAACACAACCCACCTCAATCCCGCCTTATGGCTCGCCAAGTAGTCTTTTTTTGAATAATGTACATTGATGAAGCCCATTTTAACGATTTTCTAAAAGCAAAAGAAATTCTTTGGCTCGGCATAGATTTTGCCAAAGCTAAATTTACCCGTGATGGCTTCGACTATTCCCAAGAAATCATGCGGTACTATTTCAACGAATGGAATATGCTCATCATCTCCGACCAAAAAAAATATGACATCCGCCTCAGCTTCCGCAAACCCATTATGTCATACGATTTGTCCATTATTACGCAGAATAACAAATCTGTCAAAATCGGAAATCTGATTTGCGATCATATCAATATTGCTCACGTCTATTCGGATGATGCCATTGGAGATTATGTGAAAAAATTGCCACTGCCTAAAACTCATCGCTACGCTCTTCTCTTTGTGGTGGAATCGTTTGATGCCAACAGTAAAACCGCCGCTATATGGGTAACCATTATCCATACCGAAAACAATACCCCCGTGTTATGCGAAAAATTCCTCAAAACTCCGGGCGGCTTCGGAACCAAAAACTATTGGGCAAGAACATTTTACAATCTGCTTTTCGACATTCAGAAATATTCCTACTACCGTTGGGAAAATTTGGTTAAAACAAATTTGTAATTTTTTCGTTCTATTATTTCATCAAAAATATAAAGATATGTCTGCATTTAAAGCTTACGATTTTAGAGGTGTATATGAAAAAGATTTCACCTTGGAAGATATTTACAGAATCGGATTCTTTCTTCCTAAACTCCTAAACGTTGATAAAGTATTGGTCGGACGGGATATGCGCGTTTCGACTCCCGCTATCTTCGAATCTCTGTCAAGGGGAATTAACGATGCCGGTGCTGATGTTTACGATATGGGATTAACCACCACTCCCATGGTATATTACTTTACCGCCAAACATCAGTTTGATGCCTCTGTTATGATTACTGCTTCTCACAATCCCAAAGCTCACAACGGCTTAAAAGTTTCAACTACCAACGCTCTGCCCGTTGGCTATGATACCGGACTGGGCGAATTGGAAAAAATGATTTTGGAAACGCCCCAACCGACAGGAAAAAAAGGCAGAATCATCCAACACAACGTGAAGACGGAATATTTAGATTTCTTAAAACAATACTCGTTTGACATCAGCAACTTACGAATTGCCATGGACTGTTCTAACGGCATGGCTTCCATTTTGGTAAAATATATTTTTGGCGATGCTCCGATTTATATCTATGACGAGTTAGACGGCAATTTCCCGCACCACGAAGCCAACCCACTGGAACAAGAAAACGTGGAAGACCTTAAAAAGCTGGTTCTCAAAGAAAAAGCTGACATTGGGGTGATCTACGACGGCGATGCCGACCGCGTGATGTTCGTTGACGAAAAAGGCTCCTTTATCTCCCCCGACTTGATGATTGCCGTCTTGGGACACTATTTTATTAAAGAAAAAAATATACAAGGTAAAGTAATTCAGGATATTAGAACTTCAAAATCCGTAACGGAATATATCAACAAATTAGGACGCGAAGTTTGTATTTGGCGTGTGGGTCGTGCCTACGCCGCCTTAAAATTACGCGAAATTGACGGTGCCTTCGGTGGCGAGTTTGCCGGTCACTACTACTTCCGTGACTTCTATTATTCCGACTCTGCTCTGGTGGCATCTCAAGTTATCTTGCACGTTATCAGTGAAATGAAGAAGAAAGGGATCACCGTTTCCCAACTCATTTCCGAAATTGCCGTTTATGCTAACTCCGGTGAGATTAATTTCAAAGTGGAAAAGAAAAAAGAGGCAATGGAAGCAATGAAAACTTACTTTATGGCACAAGAAACCGCAACCGCTTTTATGGATTTTGATGGCTACCGTATCGAATTTCCCGAATGGTGGTTTAATGTAAGGCCCTCCAACACCGAACCCTACCTCAGACTCCTGATGGAAGCACAAAGTAAAGAATTATTAGATAAAAAATTGGAAGAAGCCAAAAAGATATTGGCTCCTTACTTATAAAAGTGCAAAAAAAATATCTCGTTATCGACATTGGAAATACATTTCAAAAGGCAGCAGTATTTACTGCTGCCGGCGAAATGGTATGCTTCGAACAGCATAAATTGCTGAATGTTGCTCATTTGAATGATATTTTGGATAAACATGAAATCTCGTACACCCTCACTTCTTCGGTTGGAGCTGCGAATCCGGAAATAGAGACTTTATTATCTACCCGAACTCAATTAATTCCGTTTCATCATGAGACGCCGCTACCCATAGAAATTGCGTACCAAGAACCTGAAACACTCGGACACGATCGAATTGCCGCAAGTGTGGCAGCGCACGCACTTTTCCCCGATGAAGACGTATTGGTGATTCAAGCCGGATCTTGTTTGGTAATGGATTTTGTTACCCATGACGGCATTTATCGCGGGGGCTCCATCTCCCCCGGAATTGACATGCGTTTTGCAGCTTTAAACCATTTTACTGAAAAACTTCCCCTTTTTTATAAAAGAAAAATAGACTTTTTAATAGGCGATTCTACTCAACATTCTATCGAAAGCGGTATTATGAATGGAATTGTTCATGAAATAAATGGCGGAATTGAGCGTTATATGAATGAATTTGGCAATATCAAAATTATTTTAACGGGAGGAAACGAAAAAGATTTGCAAGATTCAATAAAAAATCCGATATTTGCAGCCGCAAATTTAGTGCTGTTCGGATTGTATAAAATATTGAAATTTAATGTGGTTGAATAAACATAAAGTATATATCGCGTGCATTTTACTCTCATTGGTGTTCGTTTCGGGATTTGCTCAGAACGAAATCAGTAACCCATACTCAAAATATGGTATCGGATTGCTCACCAATATTTCTCCCGGTCCGATGGATGCAATGGGAAAAGTGGGATATGCTATGCAAGATCCGTATCAGATTAATTTCAAAAATCCGGCTTCTTACGTCGCTTTCGATTCGTTGTCCTTTATCGCAGATGTCGCCTTCGGCATATATTCCAGTACTTTAAAAACATCTGAGCTGAGTCAAAAATATACATTCGGACGCCCTGAATACATTACGATTGGCTTGCCCGTAACCAAACATTGGCGAACCAGTGCCGGCGTGTTGCCTTTCAGTAACTTAGGTTACAGTATTGCGGATAGTTACACTTCTTCCCAATTGGGGACCGTGAATTATGCTTACGAAGGAAAAGGCGGACTTATTCAACTCTATTGGGGAAACGCTTTTAAAATTTGGAAAGGTCTTTCCATTGGATTAAATGCATCGTATCTGTTTGGGAAACTTGCCAATAGTAGGTCGGCAGAATTTAGTACTACCGAGAACTATTTTCATTCTATGATTAATAGCAATACTGATGTTGATGGAATTTATTTATCTGCCGGATTACAATACTTTACAAATATTCGCAATAATCACACCTTGGGAATCGGCTTAGTATATGAAAACAGCGCGTACATCTGGGCGCGTCAAAGCGACTTAGTTTATAATTATTCCGGACTTGGAGCCAACAAGACTTTAAACGATACGGTTAAATATATGTCGAACCGAACCAATATGCAACTGCCACAAACGATTGGTGGCGGGCTTTCTTATCAATACAAAAAACAGTGGTGGTTTACGGCAGATGTGACGTGGCAGAATTGGACTAAATACCGCCTTGACGGAAATAAAGATAATAGTTTGCAAGATGCGATCAGCACCTCATTCGGAGTTCAGGTTATTCCCAATATTGATGCGTCTTCTTATCTTAAAAAAATAAGGATTCGTGCCGGAGTTAGATATTCTACGGGGTATCTTGTTGTAAACGACAAAACGATAGATAGTTATGGAGTTTCCTTTGGATTGGATTTTCCGCTGAAATTATTCAACAGCAACTCAACTTTAGGAGTTATGGCAGAATACGGACAGATGGGAACCATTAAGAATGAGTTGCTTAAAGAGAATTATTTTCGTTTTTCATTCCATTTTACTTTACAAGAACGTTGGTATCAGCGCGCTAAATTAGAATAACAAAATTTATTATAACAAAATTTATTACAATATGAAAAAAACAATTTTAATTGCAGCGTTATTATTTGGAGTACTTTATGCCAATGCACAAACGGAGTGCGGCTTCAAATACGGTGCAAATGAAGATGATTCAGTTAAATGCAGATTGGAGATCACTCAGTTTAATTTGCAATTTAAAGCCCAAAATTATGCTGAAGCTTATAACTCTTGGCAATATCTTGTCAATCATTGTCCTTGCTCTTGGAGCGGATTGTTCGCTAATGCTCCTAAAATGCTTGAAAGTTTTATCTCGACGGAAAAAGATTCCGCTCGTCGCGAAGTATTGATTGATAGCTTATTGTGGGTTTATGACAACTATGCCAAGTATCACCCCAACTATTACACCCAAGGTCGTGGAATTGGGTTTAAAGCATATTATACAATGAAATATCGTGCCAACAGCGATTACGAGAAAGCTTTTGATTGGTTCATTACCTCCGTGGAAATGGAAAAAGAAGAAACCCAACCCATCATTTGGAATTACTATTTTCTGACGGCAACACAAATGGCTATTGTAAAACAAGATACAAACTTAGTAATCGAAGCTTATGAACGTGCTAACGAGTACATTGATGATGCCATCGTTAATGCCTATGAAAGATTTGAGTATGATGTTGCACAATTTGACACCCTTGAAAAAACCTTAAAAGATGTGAATAGAATGGATTATGATAAAGAGGTTGCCAAATTAGCACAAGATACTACCCGACAAAAAGCACTCATCAAAGATTATAACAAAACTTTAGTATGGATTGAAAATAAGTTTATTCCTTATGCTCCGTGTGAAGTATTGGAAAGAGTTTATACGAAAAAAGTAGCCGATAACCGCGACAATATCCCCGTTTTACAGAAGATTATTCTGACCATGAATAAAGGTAATTGTCAAGATTCTCCGATTTTCCGCGAAGCCTTATCGATTGTTCATAAAAATCAGCCTTCGTCAAAAACTGCCGAAATGATGGGGAACTTATGTCTAAAAAATAAAGAATACGATCAAGCCATAGTGTATTTAAATGAATCTATTGCGCTTTCTACCACCAACGAGAGAAAAGCTAAACCCTATTTCTTGATTGCCTCTATCCATTTAATTAAAGGAAATCTCTCCGAAGCGCGTGCCAATGCTTATAATGTTTTAAAAATTAATCCGAATGACGGACAAGCCTATATCTTAATTGGCGACTGCTATATGTCTTCAGCCGGGCGATGCAATTCCGATGATCCGAAAGTAATTAACGGTGCCGTTTATTGGGCAGCTGCCGACAAATACAACAAAGCTGCAGCAGTTGACCCCAGTGTCGCTTCAGTGGCTGCCTCTCGCAGAGCTTCTTTGCCCGGAGTTCCTTTTGAAGAAGTATTCAAAAAAGGTTATGATAAAGGACAAACCTACCACGTAGGTTGCTGGATTAATGAAAATACAACGATTCGATAAATCATTTTGAGGAAATTATCTAATTGGAAAATTATTAAAAGCACCCTGTCGCTATTTTGCTTCGGGGTGCTTTTTATTGCTTGTAACAAACAAGAATTTTCAGAAGATAACTTGCTATCCGTCAACGGAAAATACCCATCTGAATCGACTTCAGACGTTAACCTTATTTATAGTGATTCCGCCGTCATGAATTTCCAGGTTTTTGCTCCCATTCTGAATAAATATGATGGAGATAATCCCTACATTGATTGTCCCAAAGGAATTAAAATTATTTCTTATGGTGCCGATAATAAACCGGAATCTATTCTTGTTGCCGATTATGCCATTAATGAAGAGAATACAATGCGCATGGAGGCGCGCAAAAATGTGATCATTACCAATTTAAAACAGGGCGATACCATCATCACAGATAAAATTATTTGGGACAAGAGAAATAAACGGATCTACTCGGATGTCAAAGTACAACAAATTCGCTCGGATGGTACCGTGAATATCGGAGATGGATTTGATGCGGACGAAAAATTTACAAAATATACTGTCCGAAACCCTCGCGGAGAAATGATTGCAGACGATTTTTAAAAAAGCGCAAGCCCATGCCAAAGCTTTTCAGGGTTCTGGAGGACCCGCGCAACTTCGACGATAGAGCCTACGCTATAACGTGGCACTATTATCTTGTTGCATTTAAATTTTCCAGATTTAGAAAAGCAAGATAAAATCCATACTGTTATTCAGACATTTTTGTCTGAAAACAGCTGCAAAAATACATAAAAATCGTTTATAAAAGGCATTTATTTGTAAAAAAATATCAAAACCACAAAGCCTCCGATCATCTCCATATTCTTCTCATAATAAACCTATATCATTGCTCAATATTTTTAAATTTCACCTTAAAAAGGATATAAATATCATTTGAATCTATTGATGCGATGCCTGCAACGTCACAAAAAAAATCGTACTTTTGCAACCAATATTTTTAATCAAAAATTATGGATATAAAAGATTTTCAAAAGGATATTTTGCAAGGGATTCCCGCCGAACTTCCGGCTGTAAAACCTTATGATACAACCATTAACCACGCTCCGAAGCGAAAAGACATTCTATCGGATTCGGAAAAACGGTTGGCACTCAAAAATGCGTTGCGCTATTTTGACCCTTCCATGCACGCCCTGCTTGCATCCGAATTTGCCCAGGAATTACACCAATACGGTAGAATATATATGTATCGCTTCCGTCCTGATTATGAAATGTATGCCCGTCCTATTGATCAATATCCTGCCAAATGCCAACAAGCAGCGGCAATTATGTTGATGATACAGAATAACTTAGATCCCGCAGTGGCACAGCACCCGCACGAATTAATTACATACGGGGGCAATGGTGCCGTTTTTCAGAATTGGGCACAATATCGACTCGTTATGAAATATTTGGCTGAAATGACAGAAGACCAAACCTTAGTCATGTATTCCGGTCACCCAATGGGATTGTTCCCTTCACACAGAGATGCACCCCGCGTGGTGGTTACCAATGGCATGGTGATTCCCAACTATTCCACGCCTGACCATTGGGAAATATTTAATGCAATGGGGGTTAGTCAGTACGGACAAATGACCGCTGGTTCGTATATGTACATCGGACCGCAAGGAATTGTACACGGCACAACCATCACTGTTCTCAATGCAAGTCGCAAGTTGGGCGGTGGCACTGCCGGTAAGTTGTTTATTACTGCCGGTTTGGGCGGAATGTCCGGCGCACAACCCAAAGCGGGAAACATCGCCGGCGTGGTTTCCATTACCGCCGAAATCAATCCCGATGCCACTCAAAAAAGATTCAAACAAGGCTGGGTGGACGAAGTGCACGATAATTTGGACACATTGATGCAGGAAGTTGAAAAAGCCCGTCAACAAAAAAATGCCCGCTCATTTGCCTATCAAGGGAATATTGTCGATTTATGGGAATATTGTGTAACCCATCACATTCAGGTTGATTTGGGTTCCGACCAGACCTCCCTGCACAATCCGTGGGCAGGCGGCTACTATCCCGCCGGACACTCTTTTGAAGAATCCAAAGTGATGATGGCAGAAGAACCCGACCGTTTTAAAATGGCTGTACAAAAGAGCCTTTGCCGACAAGTGGATGCTATTAACCGGCTCACTGCCAATGGGATGTATTTCTTTGATTATGGAAATGCGTTCTTGTTGGAAGCAAGTCGCGCCGGTGCCGATGTGATGAAAGTCGATGGAACTTTCAAATATGCGTCTTACGTTCAGGATATTATGGGACCGATGTGTTTCGATTACGGCTTTGGACCGTTCCGTTGGGTATGCACTTCCGGAAAAGCTGAAGATTTGGCAATGACCGACCAATTGGCATTAGATATTTTGAAAAAGATGAGTGCCGATGCGCCTGCCGAGATTCAGCAACAGATGCACGACAATATCCGCTGGATTGAGGGTGCACAGGAGAATCATTTGGTGGTTGGTTCGCAAGCCCGTATTTTGTATGCCGATGCCGAAGGGCGTATCCGCATAGCCGAAGCCTTTAACCAAGCTATTCAAAGCGGTAAGATTTCGGCACCGGTTGTTTTGGGACGTGACCATCACGATGTGTCCGGCACCGATTCACCGTACCGCGAAACTTCCAATATTTATGACGGTTCTTCTTTTACTGCCGATATGGCAATACAAAATGTGATTGGCGATTCGTTCCGCGGTGCTACGTGGGTTTCCATTCACAACGGCGGCGGTGTTGGCTGGGGCGAAGTTATCAATGGTGGATTCGGAATGTTGTTAGATGGCTCTGCCGATGCCGATAGACGACTTCACAACATGCTCTATTGGGATGTCAATAACGGAATCAGTCGCCGCGCGTGGGCAAGAAATGAGGGTGCGTTGTTTGCCATCAAAAGAGCAATGAAAGAAAATCCGAAGTTGAAAGTTACGATTCCGAATTTTGCGCAAGACGAATTGATTGACAGCGCAATGAAGAAAATTAAATAATTTTTCAATCATAAAAAAGGGCGTTATCAAACGCCCTTTTTTTTATTCATTTTTTGTGCTCGCAAATCCCTGCGCCTGCAGAGGAATCTGGCAATTATCATTGCTGATTAAATGATGTCCGGCATTCTTCTCGGTCATGTAACCAATCACTGAAATATCATCAATTTTTTTGATTTTTTCATAATCATCTTGACGAATTGTAAACAGCAATTCGTAATCTTCGCCGCCATTGAGAGCCGCCATCGTAGCAACAATTTTTAAACTTTTTAATGTATCAAAAGTGAGTGTGTCGATGGGCAATTTATCTTCAAAAATGGTACAACCGGTAGAAGAAAGATCACAAATTTGAAGTAAAGAAGCGGCTAAACCTTCCGAAACAACAGCGAGCGTTGTGGGAACGATTCCGTTTTTTTTCAGGTCGGCAATCACATCGACCCGTGGTTCCGGTTTCAATTGTCTTTGCAATAAATATTCGTACCCTTCAAAGTCGGGCTGGCTGTTTTGAGTAGCTTCAAAGATTTGCTTTTCGCGTTGCAACAGCAGCAATCCGGTGTATGCAGCAGCAAAGTCGCCGGAAACGCAAATCAGTTCATTCTCTTTCGTCCCTTTTCGTAAAACGGTATCCTGCTCCGATACTTCTCCCATCCCTGACATGGAAATTGCCAAACCTACTGCCGATGAGGTAACATCTAATTTGACCAAATCCACTTCGTAATGCTCGCAACATGTTCTGATTCCCAGCATTAATTCTTCCAATGCCTCCACCGAAAACCGATTGGAAACGGCAAGATTTACCGTCAAATGTGTCTGCAAAGCATTCATACCCAAGATGTCGGAAATGACAATGGATGTACATTTATATCCCAAGTGTCGGAGTGGGAAATAAGTTAAATCAAAATGGATGTGTTCTAAAAAAAGTTTAGAAGAAAATACCGCGCGTTTGTTTCCAAAATCGACAACGGAGGCATCATCATCAAAGGATACTGCCGTTGAAGCATGATGATTTGTAAATTGCTCCCTTAACTTATTAATTAATTGATATTTACCTAATTGAGAAATTTCGTTTCTTTTATTGCTTTCTTCCATAATCTTTTATAATACATTTTTGAAAAATGGTGTTCTGATTTAATCAATCATCAGAAGGATCAGGTTGCCACCGGCAGACGTTATTTTTTCATTGAAACGTCCGGTTCAAACTTAAAGCCCAGACGTTTAGCAGTTTTTAGAATCATAATCTGGTCTTCCACCTGTGTAATGTCGTTGACGGAAACCTCCATTAAATTGGTATATTCGGGAACCAGCAAATCGAAGTTTACGGTATATTGAATGGCAGAATGGACAATTTCGGTAATGGCAGTTTTGTCCAATTCCTTGGAGTTGAAATTATTGAGAACTTGTGCCAATTCGCGTTTTCCTTCTACATAATAATGTTTGTCACAATTAATAAAAATACGACCAATCATATAACCGACATCATTGATACGATTGTATTTAAAGGAATCGGACAGAAAGTTAAAAATCTGAATCATACCACAATACGAGCGTTTTCTATCTTCTTTAATGTAAGGAGTTTTCATTACTTCGTGGTCACGTGGAAATTCAAAAATATTACTGTGCATCAAGAAAATAAGAATATCGCCGGCAAAACGCAGTTTAAACTCGAATTGGTTTTTATCGGTATAATGAACTGAAACGCGTTCGTGTTTGATGGAGAAGTTATCTTTATAATATTCTTCAAAATCGCGCGCACACTCTTTAAAAAGTTGCATGCTCTCTAAAGTATTATTGTAGATTTGTTGTTTTAATTCTCCTTTTTCGACGATTAAATCACAGATTTTTGCAGAATTATCTTCCATATTTTTATTTTAAGGTTAAATAATCTAACGGATTCAGGGGAAATCCGTTATGCCATATTTCAAAATGTAGGTGGACGCCTTTGTCCGTAATACCGCTGTTTCCCATTTGAGCAATAGGTTCTCCTGCTTCTACTTGTGCGCCTTTATTCTTCAACAGAAGGGAGTTATGTTTATAAATAGAAATTACATTATCGTGATGCTGAACGATGATAACATTTCCATCGACCACATCATAGCCTGAATAGATGACAATTCCGTTTGCTACGCTGTTAATCAGAGTGTTATATCTGTTTTGAATATCAATGCCATACTGATTATTGGGGACATTGTAATAAGAAATAATGGTGCCTTCGGTTGGAGTAATGAGGAAAAGAGATTCGATATGGGCTTTTTTGTTAATCGCAACAGCGGGACTTGTCGATGGTGCAGTCGGGCGCGCAGTCAGTTGCGAAGACATTTCTCGGACTTTTAATTCCGATGGCGACGGATTCGCCGATAATTTACTTTCTTGCGCAATATTCAATTCCGGAACCTCTTGCTCTAATTCCGCAGGCATCACTTTGTCATTCAAAATGCGGGCAAGATTGTCATAATATTGCTGATTCTTTGCTAAAACAAGCTCTACAGAATCAACTCTTTTCGCTGCCTTCTTATACTGCCGATATTCATCGGGATTGGTATAGCCGGGCACATAAACCCGTAATGGCGTAAAAGCAATCAACATAGCCGTCAGTACAATCAGAATGATCGCCGAAGTGGTAACGGTTATAAAAATATTCTTCGGACTCAATCGTAAGGAAAAACTATCGCGATGTGTAGAATCATTGCGAATGATCAAGCAATATTTTATCGTCCAATTCTTCCTTAATATCTGCCAAAATTTGAGGGCTTTTTTCGCAAAATTCATAAATAATACATTGACAAATTCCTATTTACAAGCGGTTGCAAAGGTAGCATGTTTTTTCAAATTATATCCTAAATATTAAAATAATTATAACCCAATATAAATTGTAAGATTTTATTTATTCATAAATTATTGTAAGCATTTGTATTTTAATAAGTTATATTGTGGATAAATCAAAAAACGGAATAGTTGTCTTTTGTAAAAAAAAGATGTACTTTTGCCGCTCATTTTTCAAAACTAACCATCAATCAATTAGAATAAAATCATGACAAAATTAGCAGTAGTGGCTTTCGGAGGAAATGCACTTTTGAGAAGCGGACAAAAAGGAACTTATCGTGAACAAATTCAAAATGTTACAGAAACATGCAAGTCATTGGTCGGCTTGCTGAAACAGGATTATAATATTGTAATAGGACATGGGAACGGTCCCCAAGTTGGGAACGTAATGTTGCAACATGAAGCCGGAAATAAGGTCTTTCATTTGCAAAGTATGCCCATGGATTTCTGCGTATCCGAAACGCAAGGTTCTATCGGTTACCTGATAGAACAAGGATTTCGCAATATTTTTGTTGAAGAAAAGATAAATAAAAATGTCGTAACCCTCGTTACACAAGTGGAGGTCAATGCCGAGGACAGCATGTTCTTAAACCCGACAAAACCGGTCGGACCTTATTATACGAAAGAAGAAGCAGACCAGTATGCCGCAGAAACCGGAGCAATTTTTAAAGAAGACCCGAAGGGCAATGGTTGGCGAAAAGTGGTTGCGTCTCCCAAACCTATCCGAATTGCCAATATTGACATCGTAAAACAATTGGCGAATGCCGGCAATATTGTGATTACGGTCGGTGGCGGCGGAATCCCCGTCATTGTGAAAGACCATTTGATCTACGGAGTGGAAGCGGTTATTGATAAAGATTTAGCCTCCGCATTAGTGGCAGTAGAAATTAATGCAGACGAATTTTATATTTTGACAGATGTTCCCAAAGTGTACATTAATTTTAAGAAGCCCAATGAACAAGCTTTGGATACCATTACTATCGCACAAGCCAAACAGTATTTGCAGGAAGGACATTTTACCGAAGGTTCCATGGCTCCCAAAGTTCGTGCAGCTATTTACTTCATTGAAAATGGTGGTAATGAGTGCATTATCACTGAAGCCGGACAATTAGGAAACCCCGCTTGCGGAACAAGAATTATAAAAAATTCATAAAAGATCTCTTGCGAAATAAACATTATCAATCGTTGTTTGTAATAAACATTTTAATACTAAAATTATAAAAAATGAGTGCAAAAAAAACAAGAAACATCGTTATTTTTTCTATTATCGGCTTAATTGCCTTCTGTTTTATTTATGTTTATTCAACCTATAATGGACTAACCAAATCAGATGAAGCGGTGAATGAGTCATGGGCGCAAGTGGAGAATGTTTATCAACGGCGGGCAGACCTGATTCCGCAATTGGTGAGTACTGTAAAAGGAGCTGCCGACTACGAAAGAAGCACATTGGAAAATGTCATTAAAGCGCGCAGCGAAGCTACTTCTATTAAGATCGACCCTTCCAACATGACGGAGGCAGACTTAGCGAAGTTTCAAGCCTCGCAAGACCAACTCTCAAGTTCGTTGAATAAATTGATGGTCGTTGTGGAAAGATACCCCGAACTCAAAGCCAATGCAAACTTCCAAACGCTTCAGGCTCAGTTGGAAGGTACGGAAAACAGAATTACGGTGGAAAGAAAGAAATTCAACGAAGCAACGAAAACTTATAACGCCAGCATTCGACTATTCCCCAAAAATATTATCGCGGGCATGTTTGATTTTGAAAAACGTCCCTATTTTGAGGCAAAAGCAGGTGCAGAAAACGCTCCTTCAATAGAATTTGACTATTCTAACAGTAATCAATAATGAAGTTTTTCAAATTTAGTCTTACCCTCTTTTTCATTGCACTCATCGGAGTCGCGGTGGCGCAAATTCCACCACGCCCCAATCCGCCCCGCTTGGTGAATGATTTTGCGAATCTGCTTACTCCCGATCAAGAACAAAAATTGGAGAGAAGATTGGTGGACTTCAATGATTCCACCTCCAATGTTATCTGCATCGTCACAGTTGCTGATTTAAACGGAATGGATGCAAAAGAATATGCTTACGAAATTGGCGATAAATGGGGCGTTAAAGATAAAAAAACCGACAAAAACAACGGTATCGTCATCCTCATTAAACCGAAAAACAGAACTGCCGGTGAGGTCCAATTTGCAATCGGATATGACATAGAAGCTGTAATTCCAGATGCAATAGCCATGAATATAGCTGAAGAGACGATGATTCCGGAATTTAAGAAAAATGATTATTACTCGGGAATCAGCAAAGGGTTAGATGTTATTCTGCCCATTGTGGCCAAGGAAATATCCATAAAAAAATTTATGGGGAATGAGTACGGACTCGGGATACTCGTTGGCATTGGCGCTTTTTTTGGATTGATGATTCTCTCTATCGTTATTCGCATTTTTAAAAATAAAAAAGGAAAGGGGAAAGACGATGAAGATTCCGATAACGGAAAATCTTCCGGTCGTAAAGACATTTGGAAATGGAT
>JALNYF010000085.1 GCA_023229985.1 Bacteroidales bacterium
TGTGTGGAAATTCAGCGAAATGGAACGAATCGCGGGATTCTTTTTCGCATATTCAATGGCAGTCTCAACGTTAGTATAATTTTTTGAGTTTATTACCATATTAACACTCAACGCTTGATGATTTGATTCGGCAATATTTTTTTCTAATTTGGCAAACGTGCCACTGCCGCGAATCTCTTCGTGAAAATCACCAATCCCGTCCATGCTGACCCAAATGGAATCGGCTTGGCAGCTGTTCAACGGGAGTTGCGCATTGGAAGTAACGGTCGTAGAATAAAATCCGATTTTTTTTGCCAAGGCAATGAGGTCATTGATTCCTTGATCGCCATCGTGCCAAATCATGGGTTCCCCGCCTTCAAAATCGACAAAACGCGAACCTAAGCCGTAAGAATATTCCAACTCATCCTTGATTTGTTCATATTTTTTTACAATCGGAGTTTCCCGACTGTAAACGTTGCAATGTTTGCATCGCAAATTACATTCGTCAGATATAAAAAGAACGGTCTGCAATGGATTTTTCTTCCCGAAAAACCGAGCTTTGATGAACCATTTTGCAAGATAAGGATAAATCATTTTTTAGAATATTTCAACTATGAAAATTATTAAACATAAGAAAATCAACAAATTACGAGCTGAGTACCAACGAATCATAAACCATTCGATACCGGCATCGGTAATACCTTTCCACTTCTCCATGGGTCCCATCCAAAAGCGGGGTTTCATTTTGCGCTGCGGGTCTTTTAAGAATATAATGAGCAATCGGAAAAGTGAAATTGCCAATGGAAGTGTCAGAAATACAAAGAGATAAGTTATTTTTAATTGAAAGAAAGCGATTCCGGCAGTGAGAATGATGTAGGGAAGAAACAGAAAAATCGAAGAGACAATCAGCATACCGGTTGGATGGTTTATTCTTACTGCGAGGGTCATTTTGCCCACACTTTTGTCGGGTTGAAAATCCATAATGGAGTGAGTATAAACGATATTGCCGACCCACAAGCCAACGGGAACGGAAATAAAGATCATCGATGAGGTGATTGTTCCGCAAGCTGCCAAGTATGCGCCTATCATAATGCAGGGACCGAAGATGACGGCAATGACAATTTCGCCCAATCCCCGATAACTCAATCGGAGCGGTTTCCCGGAATAGCAAACACCTAAAATTCCGGTAATCAGTGTGATATACAAAATGGGAAGACCGCGTAGAATCAAAATATAGGTTCCGCAGGCAAGTGCCAGCAACAAGAAAACGGAGGCTGCCGTGAAGAGAGATTTCATGGTGGTTTTACCGGAGGTCAGGTAGTCACATTTGGCAATGCGCGCGCGAAAACCGGCTGCTGCCAAGTGGTCGCGAATTTGTGCACCCTTCTTTTGATAATCGAAATAATCATCTAACAAATTCATTCCCAAATGCGCACAAGCAATTCCAAAAATTGCTAATATACTGCAAATTATCGAAAAATCACTTTCTGTACGCGCTATCCAAACAGCTAAAATGGCAGGCAAAACGCTCTGTGGAAGTGAAACATATCGCGCATTATTAAGCCAAAATCGGATTTTATTGAACATCTTTATATTTTGTCTAAAGTGATGTATCCTACTTTCAGAACTTTCTTACCGATAGTAAGATACGGGCAAATCTGAATGGAGAAATTGGATTTCTCACCGCTCCCCACTTTTTTGATGTCCTTGATTAAGTCTATCACGTCATCAACAGATTTTAAAGTGCTGTTGGTAACAACCTTGGCAAAGTCAATTTTTACATTCGCCGGAATGGTGGTTTTTCCGCCGTGCCCCGCCACGAGAATGCCATTTTGCGCAGTACTGGAGCCTGTCATCACCTGTTTTCCTTTATACAAAACCAGATAATCCATTCCCGCAATTTCGGCATCTTTTTTCCCGGGATTCTCCGCCTCAATATTGAACGCGACCGTTGCTGTAAAATCTTTGGAAGCCAACGCTTTAAGGCATTTCCCGACCGTGCCCAAATCCAAATCTTTCAAATCATTAATGGATAAATGCAAAAAATCAATTCCAGCCCACGAAACTGAGCGAATCTCTTGCAATTTAAAATTACAATTTGCCATGTTCATCGCGCGTTGCACGCCACAACCGGTGGGCAAAAGTGCCAAAACAACCACTAATAATAAGACTATTTTCTTTTTCATTTTATTCAAAAAATGTTTTAGTAATGTAATTTCTTAAATCGAAAGCTCTTAGAAAATCTGCATTTTTTGCTCTTTTATAACGGGAAAAACGACAACTGCCCCAAAATTTGATGAATCGTTTTTTGTATTCATAAAAAAAGAACAATGTTACGAAAGTAGCTAACAAATAAGCAATTGCAATAAGTACGCACTTGCTGATACACCACGCCGCAACAAAAATGGCGATATAGGCAATCGGAAATGCAACGAGAACGCTGACCGTATAGTTGAGCGTGGAACGAAACATCTTATCTTTCATCTTGCGTTTCAGGAGCTCGCAAGCCTTAAAGGGTAAGATATTGTTAATCAGTCCAAAAAGATAGATTGGAAAGCAAATTATCAGCAGCAGTGCTTGTAGTAGCAGAGTGGAACCGGTTATTTTTTTGGTAAAAAGCCAATCGCGAATTTTTAGTTTTTTTAATAATTGAAGATACTCCTGCGTATTTTCCATTAATTGATGATAACGAGCTTCGTTTTCGTTTTTTACCTTTTCAATCCGAGAGACAATTTCCTTGTCGCACTGTAATTGCTCAAACGGTTGGCGAATGTTACGCTTTTCATTTTTAGCAACTTTTTGGCGTAAAATGTAGCAAAGTGGTTCATAAGTCTCATAGTTCTCACTATTTTGCATGTCCACTCCCAAATTTTGAATAATGGTTTTGGATTTGTCGTTCAGTGCGAGGAAAGCATTGTTTGGTTCGGTTTTGTATAGGTCGTAAAATTCGTCAAAATGGAAAGGTTTTCCCACCACAATCAGTAGTTGTTCTCTGAAATTGAAGTAATTTCCGTAGTAGATGTAGAGGGGTAATATTTTCACATCTGTTTGATAATCTGATAATTCAGCGGCTCTGAAAGCCAAACGCGGGTATCCTTTTTTAAAAGAGGACATGAATTTGCCGGCTTGGTGTGCGGCTTCGGGGAACATAGCCACGGTACCGCCGTCTGCGATAATCCGCGCGCCCAGGTCAAAAGTCACGTTGTTGCTACGGATGTCGCTTCTGTCACCGTCGCGGGTTCGGAAAGTGGGCATAATTTTCAAAAACCGCAATATTTTGGCAATGGTGTCACTTTTTTTAAAAATATCGCCGCGCGCAATGAAAACGGGTTGCCGATGGTCGTCAAAAAGGTGCAATATTGCCAATGCGTCCATCAGTGCATTTTGATGGTTGCCAATCACAAGAGTGGGGGTGCCGCGCGGAGGAATATTCTCTCTTCCAATAATTTGCACTTTTTTATAATACAATTTAGTATGAGTAAAACGCAAATAGAAGTTTAGGAGGTGATAGCCTCTGTCGTAACGACTTATATTTTCAAAACTTATCATAACAAATAGAACGTTCTAATTTATATCTAACTCGTTAATAATATTTTGCGCATTGGCAAATTTATCCACAATGAACAAAAAGTAGCGAATATCCAATGAAATATTGCGGCAGCGGCTCACGTCGTAATTGATGTCGCTCATCGTACCTTCCCACACGCGGTCGAAATTAACGCCAATCAGTTCGCCGTTGGCATTGATGACCGGGCTGCCGGAATTGCCGCCAGTAGTGTGGTTGCTCGCGATAAAACAAACCGGCAATTCGCCTTTTTTATTGGCATACCGTCCGTAATCTTTATTCAAATACAATTCCTTTAATTTGGGGTCCACTTTATAGTCAAAAATATCCGGATTTTCTTTTTCCATAATTCCCTCAATCGTTGTATAATGCACATAATCAATACCATCTGCCGGTTCAAAACCTTTCACTTGTCCATAGGTGACGCGCATGGTGAGGTTGGCATCGGGATAGAAAGTTTTGTCTTGCTCTTTTTCCATGAGGGCTTTCACATATTTCCGATATTGCAAATCCAAGTCATTTTGGGTAACTTTGAGTTGGTCATTATTATCAAAATATTGAGTAAATGTGGGCATAAACAGCATAATAAGCTCGTTTTTTTGCAGTTTCATAAAATCTTTGCGTTTGGCTTTTTGAATAAAAGAGATGAATTGTTCCGCGTTGGAGAAATAGGGCACTTTGGTGTAGGTTCGGTCGAACATGGCGCGCCAACTTTCTTTGGGCAGATTGATGTAGCGGTGCAATTCTGCGGGAATCAAATTCGGATCTTGCGTGGTGAAATAGTAGTACATCAATTCTACAAAACATTCTGAATCAATATCATAGTTATAATTTTTAAAGAAAGCGGTGGCTTTGGCAATGAGTGATTCCTTAGCGGCATTCCAATCTTCATCCGATGTAATTTTTTCAGCCTGATAACACAACCCCGCAACATTACTATATAGGAATCTTATCAGTTCAACTCCGATGAAAGTTTCTCCCACGAAAGTTTGGATTTTAATTTGGTCGCGATAAGTTAGATAATCTTTTTTCATATTATCTAAAATATTGCCATACAATTGGTTGCGGGTAGCGTCGGCAGTTGTCCATGTCATAAAATCTTTTTCTTCTTCTTGTTTGGTTTGAATGACGTGACATTCTTTAATTCCTTTGCTTTCGCCAATCCATTTTTTCCAGCCGTTGCTATTGGAATTAGCTTTTGCAGAGTACATTAAGCGAATTTCGGTAGATTTTTCCATTTGGCGTTTCATCGCGTTCAAACGAATATCGCGAGCGTGGATGGCGATAGGATTTTGCACATTGGCGATGATGTCCACGGCATCCGAAATGAGGAATTGTTGAGTGGTGCCCGGGTAGCCGAAGACGAGTGTAAAGTCGTTTTCTTCAACGCCTTGGGTAGAAAGGGTGAAGTGTTTTTTTGAATGAAGTGGAATATTATCTTCGGAATATTCTGCCGGATTGCCGTTTTTGTCCGTATAGATGCGGTAAAGGGAGAAGTCGCCGGTATGACGGGGCCACATCCAGTTGTCGGTATCGCCGCCGAACTTGCCGATATTTTCGGGTGGGGTACCTACCAATCTTACATCTTTAAAAACTTCATTCACAAAAAGGAAGTATTGGTTTCCGTAGAAAAATGGTTTTATAATTGCTTCATAATGAGTTCCTTTGATAGCTTCTTGCTGGATTTTGGTAATATTCTTTGCCACTTTTTCCAAGCGTTGAGTTTCGGTAAAATTCTCTTCTACGCCTTCTAAAACTTGAGCGGTCACATCTTCCATTCTGACCAAGAAAGTGACGGTTAAGCCCGGATTTGAAAGTTCCATACTTTTGTCTGTTGCCCAGAAACCGTTATGTAAATAATTGTGTTCCAATGAACTATGTTGTTGAACGAAGCTATAGCCGCAGTGGTGGTTGGTGATGAGCAAGCCATCGGGGGAGATGAGTTCGCCGGTGCAGCCGCCGCCAAACAGCACAATGCCGTCTTTCATGCTGTGATGATTAATACTGTAAATGTCGTCGGCAGTCAGTTTAAAGCCCATTTTTTGCATCTCCGCTTCATTATAATTGAGGAAGAGCGGGATCCACATACCTTCATCGGCGTAAGAGAAACTCTTCATTAACAGTGCAAAAACTAATAAGAAAACTTTTTTCATCTTGTCAATTTTGGTTTATAAATAAGGCGGCAAATTTACAAAAGATTTCGGATTTGATAGGATTTATCGTCAAATATATTTCAAAGAATAGCTTGCAGATCGAAT
>JALNYF010000087.1 GCA_023229985.1 Bacteroidales bacterium
TGTGCGATAATGCACAACTCCTTATTTCACTTCGCAACAACGTGACGATAGAAAATGTGGGAAATGCCATCAACAGTGCTTTCCCCGACTATAATGCCTGTATTGATGCCTCCGAAACAACACTGTTCTACTCTTCCAAACAATCACAAAACTTCGGCGTCTTGATGGATGTTGACGGTTTTAAAATGGCAGATGTGTATTGTTCCAAATGGGACGGAAAGCAATGGGTAGATGGCGAGAAACTGCAAGTTCCCATCAACAGCGGCTTGGTTGAAGATATTGTGGGCATTTCGCCCGACGGAAACGACATGCTTTTGTTTTTTAATAATGAAAAAGGGTACAGCGACATTTTCATTTCTCACAAAGAAAAAAAACAATTTTCCCGTCCTGAATTGCTAAGTCTTACCGTCAATAGTGACCAAATCGAACAAGCGGCTTCCATTTCGCCCGATGGAAAATGGATTTTCTTTTCCTCCAATCGCGCGGGTGGCTATGGTGGCTTCGACATCTACTATTCACGCCGACTGCCTAACGGAGAATGGAGTAACCCCATGAATGGCGGTCCCAATATCAATACACAATATGATGACAATTTCCCCTATATTGCGCCTGACGGGACCACTTTCTTTTTCAGTTCGCAAGGACATAACAGCATGGGCGGTTACGACCTTTTCAAATCCGCGTGGAATGAGAAAGAGCAGTTTTTTGCCATTCCCGAAAATTTGGCATTCCCCATCAATACGCCCGATGACAACAAAACCATTTCTGTCACCAAATCGGGAAGATATGCCTATATCGCTGATTTTCGCGATAATAGCACCGGCGACCTTGACATTTATAAAGTGACTTTTTTGGATATTGCCGCTCCCTATTACATTTTGAAAGGAGTGATTACGGGAACTGACAGTACGTTGCTAATGAGCAATTTACAAAGCTACAAGGTCATCATTCGCGAAGCAGGAAGCAAAAAAGAAATCGGGACTTATCGCCCCAATCTCCACAACGGCAACTTCACCTTTATTCTGCAACCCGGTATCTATCTTCTTGATTATTACATAGATGACAAATTGCAATACTCTTTGAATTATTTTATTGAAGACCGCGAACCATCGCAAATGGAACGTCTTATTGAGTTTAACGAACGATAAATCAATAATATGAAAAAAATCATTCTTATTATCTTGCTGTTCACGTGCATAACTGGCGTTATCGCGCAAAATTTCAAGGGCGGTTTGCGCGTAGGATTCACCGGAACACAAATTTCGGGCGACAAATTATCCGGCTTCAATAAAATGGGGGCTTATGCCGGTGGTTTTGTTAATTGGCCCTTTCCTAATCATGGGAAATGGGCACTGCAAATGGAAATTAACTTCATCATGAAAGGCAGCAGCAAGTTCTTGATCGCGGACAAAGAAAATTATATCGGCGATAAATATGTGCTAACCATGTGTTACACGGAAACCCCAATATTGGCTAAATACAGACTAATCAAAGGTTTAGAAGTTGAGTTTGGACCTTCTATCAATTTTTTGTTTTATGCAGTTGAAAAAGATGCCAATGGGAAAATGCCGGCGCGGCAACCCTTCCGCTTGTGCGAATTGTCTGTCATTGGCGGTATGACTTATTTGTTCAAAGAACATTACGGACTGAATTTGCGCTATTCCAACTCCATACTACCCGTCAGAGTCAACGACGGTAACCATTCCGATTATCGATTAGATCGCAAACAATTCAATAGTGCCATCGCCTTCAGCTTCTTTTATCAATTTTAATCCTATACAATAAAGAATGATGTTTTTCGTTCTCTAAAACTAACAAAATAAATTACTGTGAAATATTATAAAACTCTTATTATCATTATTTTACTGTCACTTTTTACAGTCAGTCTTTCTGCCCAGAATCGGAATTTTGGGGTGCCGAACTTGCTAAAATACGATAACCAATTATTTCATTTTGGTTTTTTGATTGGCTATAACCAATTCGATTTCGACATTCGCTCCAAGGCGGATTTGAGTCAATATGATTCGTTAATGGTCATCAATACGGCAGCCTTAAGCGGCTTTAACTTAGGGATAGTCACTAACTTACGTTTAGGCAAGTATTTCGATTTGCGCTTTATTCCGGGACTGTCGTTCGGTGACCGTGTCGTGAATTATACCATTCTATACCCCGACCAATCGCGACTCATAACCAAGAAAAATATTGAATCCGTTTACTTGGATTTACCGCTGTTAGTCAAGTTGAAGTCGTCCAGAATGCACAATATTCGGGCTTATGTGGTTGCGGGCGCACAATACAGCTTAGATCTCATCTCTGCTGCCAAGAAACAAAACAACAACCCGCGCGAAATCATGCTCAAACTGTACCCACACGACGTGCAAGCGCAAGTTGGCGTGGGTATCGACTTCTATTGTACTCATTTTAAGTTCTCTACGGAATTTAAAATGTCTTTCGGTCTGATGAATCTGATAGTCCCCGAAAACAATATTTACGCCGAAAGTGTACAATCACTGAAATCCAAAATGATGCAAATATCATTTCTTTTTGAATAAAAACAACATTATGGCAAACAACGAAGAACTTTTTAAACAAATTATTTCACACGCAAAAGAGTACGGATATATCTTCCCTTCCAGCGAAATTTATGACGGTTTAAGCGCAGTTTACGACTACGGTCAGTATGGCGTTGAACTTAAAAACAATATTAAACAATATTGGTGGAAATCCATGGTGCAATTTCACGAAAATATTGTCGGCATCGACAGTGCTATTTTCATGCACCCCACTATTTGGAAAGCCTCCGGTCATGTGGACGCTTTCAACGACCCGCTCATTGACAATAAAGATTCCAAAAAAAGATACCGCGCGGACGTTTTAATCGAAGACCATATCCAAAAAATTGAAGATAAAATCATTAAAGAAGTCGAAAAAGCCAAAAAACGCTTTGAGAATTTTGATGAAGCCATGTTCCGTCAAACCAACCAACGTGTGGTGGAATATCAGCAAAAAATGGACGAGATTACGGGAAAATATGCTCAGTTGATGGGAGATAACGATTTGAAGGGCATTAAATCGCTGATTGAAGAATTGGGAATTGCGTGTCCTGTTTCTGGTACAAAAAACTGGACGGACGTGCGTCAGTTTAACCTGATGTTTTCAACTCAAATGGGGTCGGTAGCAGAAGGTGCGGACACAATCTATCTGCGTCCTGAAACGGCACAAGGCATCTTCGTCAATTTCCTTAACGTGCAGAAGACCGGCAGAATGAAAATCCCGTTCGGTATTGCGCAAATAGGCAAAGCCTTTAGAAATGAGATTGTTGCCCGCCAATTCATCTTTCGTATGCGCGAATTTGAACAAATGGAAATGCAATTCTTTGTCCGCCCCGGCGAGGAATTGAAATGGTTCGAATATTGGAAAAGCGAAAGAATCAAGTGGCATCAGGCATTGGGTATAGCACCCGAAAATTACCGCTTCCACGACCACGAAAAATTAGCACATTATGCCAATGCAGCTACCGACATCGAATTTAAGTTCCCATTCGGTTTCAAAGAATTGGAAGGCATTCACTCGCGTACCAATTATGACTTAAGTCGCCATGAAGAATTTTCGGGCAAAAAAATCCGCTATTTCGATACCGAAACCAACGAAAGTTTTGTACCATACGTGGTTGAGACTTCTATCGGCGTGGACAGAATGTTCTTGGCCGTTTTCAGCAACGCATACTGCGAAGAAACTTTGGAAGATGGCAGTACCCGCACCGTCTTGCGCCTGCCGGCAATTCTTGCCCCTATCAAAGTGGCCATCCTGCCATTAGTGAAAAAAGACGGAATGCCTGAAAAAGCAAGAGAAATTCTAAACAAATTACAACCTCACTTCTTGTGTCAATACGATGAAAAAGACGCCATCGGTCGTCGCTATCGTCGTCAAGATGCTATCGGAACACCATTCTGTATCACTGTTGATAATCAAACACTTGCAGACAATACAGTCACTATTCGCGAGCGTGATTCCATGCAACAACATCGTATTCCCGCAGACGAATCAATCACTTTCTTATTAAATAATTTAGTGCTTTAATATCCTATGAACGAGTTTCATCAATCAATTGAAAAACAATATTATAGCGAAATTTCTCGCGTGAGTTGGGCGATTTCTCCCACGAAAGAGCATCACGAGGAGTTTATCAGTTGGCTGATGACGGGAGTAGATGATACACTTATCGACAAGGGGTTTTCACGGCAACTAATTGTTGAAGAATTAAATATCCCCCTTGACTTTCAATATGTTATAGAAAATTATGGGGACTTGGAACAGGATCGGGCGGGGGATAATTCAGTTTATTATTAATAAAATTACAGTGTCATGAAAAATCCGGTGAAAGAGTTCAATTTGTTGTTCGTAATTATTTCAGTAGTATTTAGCGGGTTGATTAATGTGGCTTGCAGGGTATCGGAAAATACGGCAGATAAGACAATTGTTATTTTACACACGAATGATACTCACAGTCAGTTAGATACATTTTCAATAAAGTATGATCGCGGAGTGGGTGGAATTTTGCGCAGAGCAGAGTACGTAGAGGAAGTAAGGGCGAATAACAAAACCGTTTTTTTGTTTGATGCCGGTGACTTTTCAGTCGGGACAACGTACTATAGTCTTTTTAAAGGACAACCGGATATTTACTTCATGAATCAGCTGGGTTACGATGTTGCTACTTTGGGAAATCACGAATTTGACGACGGAGTCCAACATCTTGCCAATAGGTTAAAAAATGCTGAATTTTCAGTTGTTTGTTCGAATTATGATTTCGGGGAAAGCGATTTGAGTGGTTTTGTAAAACCTTATACCATAATAGATAAGAATGGTTGCAAAGTGGGAGTGTTTGGATTAACACCTGATTTACATGGATTGAGTGCTGCCCCCAATTTGTGGGACACCATTCAATATAAAGACCCGATTTTTGCTGCAAAAGAGATGGTTGCTCAATTAAAAAAAGAAAAATGTGACTTAATTGTCTGTTTATCTCATTTGGGAACAGAACCGAAAGCGGAAGACACGGAGATGGCGGTCAGCGATACGATGTTAGTCCGCCAAGTACCGGGAATTGACATCATCATTGGCGGTCATACACATTGTGTAGTCGATACGGTCATCAATTCAACACGACTGGTGCAGAATGCTGCAAAAGGCACTACCATTGGTCGTTTTACCATAAAAAGGAAATAATAGCATATGGAAGAGAAAAGTGAGATTACCATTAATGAGTTGTTGGAAGTAAAGGCTTTTGATTCAGTCAATATGCAATGTAAAGGCTGTGAGAACCGTTGCTCGATTCGTAAATTCAGCTTTTCTAATCAACGTCATTACTACTCCGGCAACAAATGCGATAAGATTTTTTCCAATTTAGATAAAGCCGAGTTCCTTGGTGCTAATTTTCATACCATCAAGTATGAAAAATTATTTTCGCGCGAAAGTGAACTTCCCAATCCCATTCTTCGCATCGGCATCCCGCGCGGACTGATTTTCTACGAAGATTATCCATTTTGGCACAGCTTGCTGATTAATTGTAATATACAGCCTGTACTTTCCGGCGCGACTACCGTTACCCAATACGAAAAAGGTATCAAAACCATTATGGCTGACAATATCTGCTTCCCCGCCAAGCTGTTGCACG
>JALNYF010000037.1 GCA_023229985.1 Bacteroidales bacterium
AGGGTGGTCGCGGTATTTCCGATGTAGTCGTGAACGCCATCGGAATAGGTGTTGCTGACGTATAGTGCGGGAAATCTGCGGACGGATTGTGAAAAGTAATTGGCAACGGTCAGATGTTTGAGGTCAAAATCGCCGATTTGCAGTTGCAGTCCGCAGCCGCCGTTGTTGCTGATTTGGCAATTTTCGGCGGTAATTTGGCAATTTCTTGCCAATATGCCCGAGTTATGGGTATTTTTGATGATGCAATTTTTTAGAATGGTTTCGTTGGATAATCGTTCATTGAGTGCTTCCACTTGCAGTCCGATGAAAGCGTTGGTAATGACCACATTTTCGAAAAGATTATTGCGCGTGCCTTCATTAATCCAAATCCGGTCCCATTGTGCGTAATCGGTGTCGTACCAACTACTTAGTTTGTCCCCGCGGAAGACAATCGGTTCATCGGTCGTGCCCGTTGCCTGAATATTGCCGTATCGATATATCCACAAACCTGCGCCGCTATGGAAATAGATTTTAGTTCCAGGCTCAATAATCAGCGTTCCTAAGGAATCCACAGCAGCGTAGCCGCCGTAAATAACGTAGGGTTTGTCGTTGGTCCAAGTAACTGTTTCGTGCGCGCCGGCGATAATTTTATAGCGAAGTGACCCGCTGCCCGCATTGGCAACAATAAAATTGGCATTTTGTCCATAAGCCAATAAATCAACATCTTGCGTGCTATTTCCGTTACGGAAGATTATGGAATCGGTAACAATGAACGGGGTATTTTGGTTGTTGGGATTAATGTTTACTTTCACGTGAATGAAGATGCTGTCGTGAGGTGCAATCTCGACACTGGAAAAGTGATGTCCGGCAACGCCATCGACGTTGATGCTGAACAACGATGGCGAGGCACCGGCTAAGTCAATATTCAATGAGATGGAAAAGTTATGAGGATTTCTGACGGTAAAATTTTGTGTAGTGGAGCCGATAGTCGTAAAAACCGTGTCAAAATTGATGGCTTGTTTGGAGAATTCCACTTTTGCGTTTTCGTCTACTTCATCTTTCTGACAAGAAAAAGAAAAAAGTGCGGCGAGGCAGACAAGAAGATATAGAAAGTAGAAAAATTTGTTTCGCATAATTGTACAATAATATTATATATGGTAACGAACATTTTCCAAAAAAAGTGCATGAGCAGGTACGGATGTGCCGGCTTTACCTCTATCTTTTTGATTGATAATTTGTTGAAATTCAAGAGGGGTCAATTTCCCTTTTCCGACTTCTAATAATGTTCCGACAATGGCGCGTACCATATTTCTCAAAAATCGGTCTGCCGTGATGGTAAAGACAAGTTGTGCGTTTTCATTTTGCCAGCGAGCTTCGCTAACGTGGCAGATATTATTGTTTACTTGGGTATGCAACTTGGAAAAGCTCGTAAAGTCTTCAGTATGTAGCAATAAGTCCGCTGCCTGATTCATTTTTTCAATATTTAATTTTTGATAAATGCGGAATGAAAAATGGAAATTGAAGGCATCTTTTGAAGTAGAAATATAGTATTTGTAGGTTCTTGATATGGCACTAAATCGGGCGTGCATATCGTTGGCGACGGAAAAAATTTGTTCAATGGCAATTTCTTTGGGGAGAAAGTTATTGAGTTTATCTGTAAGATTTTGTGAATCAATGTTTTGTTCTGTTTCAAAATGGGCGAAGAATTGTTTGGCGTGTACGCCGGTATCGGTTCTGCCGCAGCCGGTAACGGAGATTTCTTCGCGGAGCAACAGGTGCAGTGCATTTTCAATAACTCCTTGTACGGTAGTAAGATTAGGTTGGATTTGCCAGCCAAAAAAGGGAGAACCGTTGTAAGCCAATTGAATGAAATAGCGCATAGCAGCCTATTTAGGAATAACAATTTTGATTAAATTGGCAATTTCTTTTTTGCGATTGCAAATTTCCATCAGTCGTGCCAAAATCTGGTTTTCTATTTGAGGTGGATGTTGATGGGATAATTCTTCCCGAAGAACGTTTTCTTGTGCAATTAAAATACTGATTTTAAAGTAATTAATCACACTTTCCACCTCTTTGGTAAGGGAATCTTGGCTATTTTTGGTAGATGATGTTTCCAAATCGAATTTGATTTTCCATTGGGGGCTGTACTCGGGGTCCACATCAATTAAAATGGAGATAGCTAAATCTTGTATCTTTTTATCTTCGTGACGAATAAAAGCAGCAGCGATATCCTCGGCAATTTCTGCTTGGGCAGCTACTTTTGCATATTCTTCATAAATGGTCTGGTACAGTGGGTTTTGAAAGTGCAGCTCTTCGTTGTGTAATTCATTGTAAATATATTGGTCAACGCGAATTTGTTCGTAAGAGATTTCATCGTTAAGGTCGGCGCGGGCAACCGTAATTTCGAAGGAGCCATATTGCAAGATGAGTGAGATTAGGTTCAATTCTGCATTATTAATAAGTTGATTAGCAGGTTGTTGTATGGGTTGTATTAATTTAGGGGAGGGGAGTTCTGTGGGTTGTTGGGCGGCGGTTGCCGGCTTATTCATTTTTTTCCAAACTAATTTACGGAGTTCCACGTTCAGCATTTCTTCGGAAAGCTGGAACAATTTTGCACACTCTTTGATATAAAAAGCGCGGGTAATATCATCGCGGACATCAGTGATGGTGGTAAGAATATCTTTAATCATGGCCGACCTTTTTACGGGGTCGTCACCGGCTTCTTGAGATAAGATCTTGGCTTTAAAGAGAATGAAATTAGTGGCGTTATTGTTAAGGAAGTCCATCAGCTCTGAATCGCGGTGACTTTTAGCAAACGAATCGGGGTCTTCGCCGTCGGGCAAAAGGATGACCTTCACGTTCAAACCGGCTTCCACCAATTTGTTGATACCGCGCAAAGAGGCTTTTATACCCGCCAAATCGCCGTCATAAAGTACGGTGATATTGGGAGTTTGTGCTGCCAGCAGTTTTATTTGCCCGTCTGTGAGTGCTGTACCGGATGAGGCTACTACATTTTCAACGCCGGCTTCTACCATAGAGAGAACGTCCGTATATCCTTCGACCAAATAGACGTTGTCTTTGGCACGAATGGACTTTTTGGCAAAATAAAAGCCATAGAGGATATCGCTTTTATGGTAGATTTCGCTTTCGGGGGAGTTAAAATATTTTGCAATATTATCACTTTTTTTCAAAACTCTTCCTCCGAAGCCGACCGTTTTCCCTAATGTATTGTGTATCGGGAAGATCACACGACCTCGGTAAAAATCGAAGAGCTTGTCGTTTTCAGTTTTTTTGGTCAAGCCGGTTTGAAGGAGGTAGTCTAATTTATAGCCGTTTTTCAGGGCTTCTTGTGTAAAGCTGTCCCAAGCTGCGGGACAGTATCCTAATTTAAACTTTTTGATGATTGCTTCATTAAAACCGCGTTCTTTGAAGTAGGTTAATCCGATATTTTGTCCTTCTTCAGTATTGAAAAGTTGATCAATGAAGTATTTTTCTGCGAAAGAATTAACAACATAGAGGCTTTCACGTTCATTATTGGCAGCTATTTCTTCCGCGCTCAATTCTGTTTTGTCTTCTTCGATGGGGATATTGTATTTTGCTGCCAAGTAGCGCAACGCTTCGGGGTAACTGATTTTCTCATGCTCCATCAAAAAATGGACGGCATTGCCGGCGGTGTCGCAAACGAAGCATTTAAAGATCCCTAATCGCGGTGTAACATACATAGACGGATTCTTATCATCATGAAACGGGCAGATACCCACCCAGTTTTGTCCCTTTTTTTTAAGTGGGACAAAGTCGCCAACCACCTCTTCAATCTTTGCAGCTAAGAATATTTCGTCTATCGTTTTTTTAGAAATCATTAATCGGAAATTTTGAGGCGTTTAAACATCTTATTATCGTGCATGGTTTTGCAGGCTTGTTGGAAAGTCTCATCATTCATGAGGATAATTTGATAAGCATCACCGTAGGAATAGAGGTTACGGGCAATTTCAAAAGACAAATACTCTTTAATAAATTCTGGTGCTTTATCCATATTTTTGAGTTTAACACTTTCATTATAAGATTCAGTGATAAAATTTTGAATCATAGTATCGAGTTTATCCATCTGTTGCAGGTCGGAGAGGGAGCGGTAGAGAGAATCCAATTCTTCTTTCTTATTTTTTACAAATATTTCCATTCGTTGAGAGAATAAAAAAGAAGTTGTATCCGTAATACCTTGATTTTTTGCATAGCTCAATAAATCTTGATACATGGCGTCATCAATGGTGAAATTAGCTCTAAAATCTTGAATAGTAGGATATTTAGCTTTTAGTTCGTCGCGGTGCGAGGACATATAATCCATAGTATAGCCGCTAACGATTGCTTTTCTAACTAATTCGTTGTAAAAAGTGGAGTATTTGGAGGTATCATATGGGATAAAGATGTCGGGCATAATGCCGCCGCCACCATATACCGTTTTTCCGTGCGGGGTAGTGAATTTCAGGGAATCGGGAAACGAGATGCTGTCGGGGGTGAGATACTCACCGTGTTTATAGCGGTTTGCCAAATCTTTTGAGTAGCTGTCGTTGTCGGTGTATGGTTTTTGAATACATCTTCCGGTTGGGGTATAATAATGGGAAATTGTCAATCTGATTTCTGAGCCATCGTTGAGGCGTATTGGTTTTTGCACCAATCCTTTTCCAAAGGTGCGACGTCCCATAATAATACCTCTGTCCCAATCTTGAATGGCACCCGAAACAATTTCGCTGGCAGAGGCAGAATACTCATCTACCAAAACAATCAGTTTCCCTTTTTCAAAATTATCGCCGCTGTGAGACATGCGACGTTCGCCGGTTTTCCTAAAATTATCAGTATAAACAATAATTCTGTCGCCTTTTATAAACTCATCAGCAATACGAAAAGCAACTTCGAGGTAGCCGCCGCCGTTTCCGCGTAAGTCAAAAATTAAATCTTCCATTCCTTGCGCTTTTAATTTATTCAAGGCATCGAAAAATTCTCTCGGGGAAGTTTGCGCAAATCTTTCCAGGCGAATATATCCGGTTTTATCATCAACCATAAAAGAGACGTTAATGCTATACATTGGAATTTTATCGCGGGTAATTGAAAATTCCAGTAGTTTATCACTTTTCCCGCGCTTAATCCAAACCTTCACTACACTGCCTTTTTTTCCGCGAAGATGGTCACGGACCCAATTATTATTAATTTTTGGACCACACGCAACGGCGGTATCGACTTTCACAATTTTATCGCCGGCCATTATCCCCACTTTCTCAGACGGTCCGTTGATGATCACTTCTATAATATTAATAGTATCTTTAATAAGTTGAAAGGTGACCCCAATTCCTTCAAATTCTCCTTTCAACGGCTCACTTGTTAGTTGAACATCTTTTTTGGCAATGTAGGAAGAGTGGGGGTCCAATGTCTCCATCATCTCTATGATGCCTTTCTCTACCAAGTTGTTAAAATCGACCGTATCTACATACATATCGTTCATGTAACGGAGGAACTGATTCATTTTGTTGTTGTTCAAAGAGTAACTCGGATTGATCTGTGCATAAGATGTGCTGCAAATAATAACAAATAATGCACTGATTAATAGTCCTTTAAAATATTTCATTTTCATAATTGATATAATATTATTAGTGTTTGGTCAAGCGTGCAAAGTTATAATATTTTTTAAAGAAAATTTCGCTTTTCAGTTATATTTTTTTATTTTCTTAAAAGGAAAATAAGGGTGTTGTTATCATGAAATTAAAAAAAAATTTTACGACAGTGTTTGGTATTAAAAAAAAAGTGTATTTTTGCTGCGAATTTCAACACCACCGAAATTCATCAATTTAAGCCCTATTTTTAGTGTTTCACAATTAACTTTTTACAATATATTATTATTATTTATGTTTAATTCAGAAGAGAAGAAAGCTAAACGCAAACGAATTAGTGTGCCGGATCAAGCACCGGTTGCTACTTCCAATAAAAAGAAAATAAACTCCTTGATGAATGCTGTAGAAGCAGCGCAACAAGAAATTGTTGCTGATGATGATACTGCTAATTCTACTCCGTCTATCAACCATAGCGATTCAATTTCTGTTCAGGATTCAAATATTATTACAGATATTATTTTAGATGATATTCCTGTTTCCGATGCAGCCGCCACTGAGCCGGCTGAAACCCTCTATACGCCAGTTGTTGCGGAAGAAACATCCGTTGAAGAACCTAAACGCAAATCTCGAAGCTCAAAACGTAGAGAATTGGGTGCCGGCGACTTGTTTGCCATTCCACTTGACGTGCAGTTAGATTCACCGGAACAACAACTTGCAGAGGCGATTGACAGAATGCAATTTGGTGAATTACAAGAGAATAAACCTCAAATTCCTATTCCATTAAAATCATTGAGCGCAAAAAAGGGAAAAATTGTCGATTCGCCTGAAATCTGCGACGAGATGTGCTTGGACTTGGATAAAGTCAATGATTTGATAATTGATGACAATACTTTCGGATTGGGAGATGACGAACCCGATGAACCATTGATTGATGAAACCGCACTTAATGAATCAGTTGTGTCCGACGAGATGATTCCTGATATTGAAATTCCCGAAATCGTGATTCCTGAAACCGATATTAAAGAACTGAACAAGGTAGAACAAGTAGCTGCCGAACAAAGCAAATTGGTGGAAAATTCAAAATATGAGGGTTACGTGATAGCAGAGGGCGTTTTGGAAATTACCGGCGACGCTTGCGGCTTTTTAAGATCTTCTGATTATAATTACCTGAACTCCCCCGATGATATTTATGTATCTATGTC
This sequence comes from Bacteroidales bacterium, assembly GCA_023229985.1. Classification (GTDB taxonomy): domain Bacteria; phylum Bacteroidota; class Bacteroidia; order Bacteroidales; family WCHB1-69; genus UBA1756. The sequence continues at coordinate 6,782 of JALNYF010000037.1, forward strand.
GCAAATTAAATTGTTCGGACTGAAAAGTGGTGACACGGTTCAGGGTTTGATTCGCCCCCCAAAAGAAGGAGAGAAATATTTTCCGCTTACCAAAATTGAAAAAATAAACGGTCTTTCTCCCGAGCAAATTCGCGACAGAATACCCTTTGAGTTCTTAACTCCGATGTTTCCTAATGAAAAAATTAACCTTGCCGGTCGCTCCGGTGATGATATTTCTACCCGCGTCATTGACCTGTTCGCTCCCATCGGTAAAGGACAACGTGGCTTGATTGTTGCTCAACCCAAAACCGGAAAAACCGTTTTGTTGAAAGATATTGCCAATGCCATTGCCACCAATCATCCTGAAATTTACCTCATTGTTTTATTGGTTGATGAACGACCGGAAGAGGTAACCGACATGCAACGCGAAGTGAAGGCAGAAGTGATCTCCTCTACTTTTGATGAACCGGCAGAGCGTCACGTGAGAATCGCCAATATTGTTCTCGAAAAAGCCAAACGAATGGTAGAATGTGGCCACGATGTTTGTATTTTGTTGGATTCCATTACTCGATTGGCACGCGCCTTTAATACGATTTGTCCCGCTTCCGGCAAAGTTCTTTCCGGCGGTGTGGAAGCCAATGCCTTGCAAAAACCCAAACGCTTCTTCGGTGCAGCACGTAATATTGAAAATGGAGGCTCACTTACTATTATTTCTACCGCTTTGATAGATACCGGTTCCCGCATGGACGAAGTCATCTTCGAAGAATTTAAAGGTACCGGCAATATGGAACTTCAACTCGATAGAAAATTGTCAAATAAACGCATTTATCCGGCTGTCGATATCGTTGCCTCAAGTACCCGTCGCGACGACCTCCTCCAAACACCCTATATCCTCCAAAAAGTTTGGGGATTGCGAAATCACTTGGCAGATATGACTACTTTGGAAGCGATGCAGTTTGTGAAAGAAAAAATGCACGAATCTAAAACGAACGAGGAATTTCTCGCTGCCATGAACTAATCAAGTATCGATGAATCTGAATATTTCCAATATTATTTTTTAATTATAATCAACAGTTTATGAAAAAAATGATTTCAATTATGGCACTTCTATCCATTGTTTGCCTAACCTATGCACAAAAAGGAAGCAATCCTTTTATGCAAGAATGGAAAACTCCTTATGGCGTTCCCCCTTTCGATAAAATTAAAAACGAACACTATATCCCCGCTTTTGAAGCCGGTATGAAACAACAAGTAGCTGAAATTAAGGCTATTGTGAGTAATAAACAAACTCCCAATTTTGATAACACCATCCTTGCTCTCGAAAACAGCGGTCAGCTTTTGTACAGAGTTTCATCGGTTTTCTTTAATTTGTTAGAGTGCTCCAATAGTCCTGAAATGGAGAAAATTGCCACTGACATCTATCCGAAATTATCACAGCACGGCGACGACATCAGTCTGAATCCCAAATTGTTTGCTCGTGTAAAAGTCGTTTATGAGAATAGAAATTCACTCAATCTGAATCCCGAACAATTGCGCTTGTTGCAAGAAACTTACAACGGTTTTGTACGCGGTGGTGCCAATATTCCGGCTGAGAAACAAGCCCGTTTCAGAGAGATCAACGAACAACTTTCTTTGCTCACTTTGCAATTTGGAAATAATGTTCTGAAACAAACGAACAATTATAAATTGGTAGTGGACAATGTAGCAAAACTCGATGGAATGCCGCAAAGTCAGATAGCTGCTGCCTTGGAAACCGGCAATGCCGACCCTGCAACCAAAGGGAAATATGTGTTTACTATTCACACTCCCAGCATGGAACCGCTTTTGATGAATTGCAAAAATCGCGAATTACGTAAGGAAATCTGGACGGCTTACTCTACACGTTGCACCTCCGGCGAAACCGACAATCGTGAAATTATCAACAAGATTGCCAATCTGCGCTTGGAACGCGCTCAAATGTTCGGATTTGATTCTCATGCTGCTTATACATTGGACGACTGCATGGCTAAAACACCTGAAGCCGTTGAAAATCTACTGATGCAAGTCTGGGAACCCGCTCTGAATAAAGCCAAACAAGAAGCCTACGAATATCAAAGAATGATGTTTGACGAAGGCATTAACCAACCGTTGCAACCTTACGATTGGCGTTATTATTGCGAAAAGTTACGCAAGGAACAATATGATTTGAACGATGATATTATTCGTCCCTATTTTTCATTGGACAATGTAAGAAACGGGATTTTCACCGTTTGTGAAAAATTGTATGGAATTACTTTTAAGGAAAATAAAAGTATCCCGACTTATCATGCAGAGGCTACTGCTTACGAAGTAATTGAAAATGGAAATGTTATAGCCATTTTATACTTGGATTTCTTCCCCCGCGAAAGCAAACGCAGTGGTGCCTGGATGACAAATTTCAGGGAACAATATATGGATAACGGGAACAATGTTATTCCTGTTGTTTCTTTGGTGTTGAACTTTACTAAACCTACTCAAGATACTCCCTCTTTGCTGAATTTTGACGAAACCAGCACGTTCTTCCACGAATTTGGTCACGGTTTGCACAGCATCTTATCAAAATGCACTTATCGTTCGCTCTCCGGAACCAGCGTTTCCCGCGATTTTGTGGAACTACCGTCCCAATTCTTCGAACATTGGGCTTGCGAACCTGAAGTCATGAAAATGTATGCCAAGCATTATAAAACCGGAGTGGTCATTCCCGATGAACTTATTCATAAAATCTCCGCCGCTTCCACCTACGGACAAGGTTTCATTAATACCGAATTGTTGGCAGCTTCTTTCTTGGATTTGGATTTTTATAAAATTACCAAACCTACCAAAATTACGTTGCCGGAATTTGAAAATGAGGCAATGGCAAAAATCGGTTTGATTCCTGAAATTATTTCAAGATATAAAAGTACATATTTTCAACATGTTTTTTCCGGTGGCTATAGTGCCGGATATTACAGCTATACTTGGGCTGCCGTTTTGGATAATGATGCTTTTGAACCTTTTAAAAAGAATGGTATTTTTGACAAAAAAACAGCTAATTCTTTTAGAACTAATATCTTAGAAAAAGGAAATACGCAAGAACCGATGGTTTTGTACAAAAAGTACAGAGGCGCAGAGCCTTCTATTACTCCTTTGTTGGAAAATCGTGGTTTAAAATAACAAGAGAATATGGAATTATTATCTCAAAAAGTAGCGATAGTAACGGGCGGTTCCCGCGGTATTGGACGTGCCATTGTGGAGACTTTTGCCCGCGAAGGAGCCAAAGTATTATTCACGGCAACTTCGGAACTTTCACCCGAAATGATTGAATCTTTGAACAGTATCGGCGCAGACTATCACTTTGTCCGCGCCGATGCTTCCTCTTTTTCGGCTGCCAATGAGGTGGTTAACGCTTGCATGGAAAAATTTGGCAGAATAGATGTCTTAGTGAATAATGCCGGAATTACGCGCGATAACTTGCTGATGCGAATGACTGAAGCCGAATGGGATGCCGTTATTGGTGTAAATTTGAAATCCGTATTTAATCTAACGAAAGCGGTACAACCCGTCATGCTCAAACAACGTGCCGGCTCCATTATCAATTTGAGTTCTGTTGTTGGATTGGGGGGTAATGCAGGACAAACCAATTATGCTGCATCCAAAGCCGGTATTATTGGATTTACCAAGTCGGTAGCAAAAGAGATTGGCAGTCGGAATATCCGTTGCAATGCTATTGCACCCGGACTGATTGACACTGATATGACTCAAAAATTGACAGAGGAACTACGGGATACATTAACAAAAAGCATTGCGCTTCGCCGAATGGGACTCCCCGAAGATGTTGCCAAAGTCGCACTTTTCTTGGCATCCGATTTGTCACAATATATTACCGGTCAGGTTATCGGTTGTGACGGGGGTATGTAAGGTGAGATGGGTAGCAGCGCGGAACTTTTTGTCCGCCGAAAAGAGAAAGGAGTTGGAATTTCATACTGAAATTGCAACTCCTTTCTCTTTTGTTAGGTTCATTATACGCGTCCTAGAAGGTCAATATCAAATTGTTTGTTGATGAATTAGAATGATAAAAGGTGTAATTTATTATTTTATGCACAGCCATTTTATCAATAAAAAAAGGCATCCCGTTTGGAATGCCTTTTTCGCTAAGTATTATTGCTTTATGCTTGAGCAACTTCTGCTGTTGGGAGTACGGAAACATAAGATTTTCCGCCCATTCTTTTTCTAAATTCAACGGTACCGTCAACTAAAGAAAAAAGAGTATGGTCTTTACCCATTCCTACATTTTTACCGGCGTTGTGCACAGTTCCTCTTTGGCGAATGATGATATTGCCGGCTTTGGCAAACTGACCGCCAAATATTTTAACGCCGAGACGTTTGCTTTCGGATTCACGACCGTTCTGTGAACTACCGACACCTTTTTTATGAGCCATAATAATATTTTTTAAAGTTAATAATCAATGAATTATAAAGAGATGTTGTTGATTTGGATGGATGTCAAATATTGACGATGTCCATTCATTTTTTGATAACTCTTTCTCTTTTTCTTTTTGAAAACGAGCACTTTGTCGCCCTTCAGATGATTTAATACGGTAGCGGTAACTTGAGCCCCTGATATAGTAGGCGTACCAACTTTTACATTGCCGTTGTCTTCTACGAGCATAACGCGGTCAAACTTAACTTGTGACCCTTCTTCAGCTTTTAGGCGATGAACAAAGATTTTTTTCTCTTTTTCAATCTTAAATTGTTGCCCTGCTATTTCTACGATTGCGTACATTTTAAATTGTTTTAAATTAGACTTTAATTTCGGGGTGCAAATATACAACTTTTTTTTATGCGAAACATCTGGTTTGAAATAATTTTTTTTAAACATTTTCGTTTAATGTTTGTCTATTCGTAAGTTTTATAACAATATAGGTAATATGAAAAAGTGTATGAATCTTAAAGTGCTGATATTTAGTTGTTTGCTTTTTATCAGTTTCTCGGCAGTCGCGCAGGTGTCATCACTTAATTATGTCGATTTGACTACACCTGCCGAGCAATCGGTGCACGCTGTTGTGCATATTAAAACAATATTTAGGTACCAAACTTCTCTCTGGGACGAATTTTTCGGAGAGAGTTTTTGGAGCAATTTCTTCGGAAATGACATCTCGGGAGGAGTAACCGAACGCGAAGTGATGGGTGCCGGCTCCGGCGTTATCATTTCTGCCGACGGTTATATCGTTACCAATAACCACGTGGTGGAACAAGCTGAAAGTATTACTGTTACATTGAACAACAAACGAGAGTATGTCGCGAAGGTTATCGGGACTGACCCGCAAACAGACTTGGCTTTGATTAAAATAGATTGTGATAATCTGCCGTATCTTACTTTCGGCAATTCCGACCAAGTCAGAATAGGGGAGTGGGTTTTAGCAGTCGGAAATCCGTTTAATCTCACTTCCACCGTTACTGCTGGAATTGTAAGTGCCAAAGCACGTAATTTGAGTATTCTGGGAGAAAATTCCGCCGTAGAATCATTTATCCAGACAGATGCAGCTGTAAATCAAGGGAATAGCGGCGGGGCTTTGGTAAACGCCAAGGGTGAACTCATCGGTATCAACTCCGCTATCGCCTCAGGGAATGGTTATTATACAGGATATTCTTTCGCTATTCCGTCAAATATTGCAAAAAAAATAACCTTCGATTTGAAAAACTACGGCTTTGTACAACGCGCTTACCTCGGTTTGTATATGATGGAAATCGACAGCCACTCCGCCGATGAGTTGGGTTTGACGGAGGTAAAAGGCATCGTCATAACCGGAATTATTCCGTCCGGTGCCGGCGAAATTGCCGATTTACGCGCAAATGACATCCTCTTGTCCATTGACGGGAAACCGGTCAATTCTGTTTCGGAATTTCGCGAAATTATTGCCCAACATTCTCCCGGTGATACGATTCATACCGTTTTTCTGCGCAATAATGTCGAATTATCTGCCGATGTCACCCTGCTCAACAATATCGGGAATACAGAAATCTTACGAGAGAATTAAAAAATATAATATATATTGTAATACCTTTATTTATCAAAATATAATGCGATATGATGCGACAAATTAAAATTTCTAAGTCAATTACTAACAGAGATACTGCCTCGCTGGAACGTTATTTAGCCGATATTGGCAAAGAACCGCTCATTTCGGCGGAAGAAGAAGTGGAGTTGGCAAGAAGAATAAAAGCAGGAGACCAAGAAGCTCTCGAAAAATTAACCACGACCAATTTGCGTTTTGTGGTGTCCATAGCCAAAAAATACCAAAATCAGGGCATCAGCCTTCCGGATTTAATTAATGAGGGAAATGTAGGATTGATTAAAGCCGCCAAACGATTTGACGAAACGCGCGGGTTTAAATTCATTTCTTACGCTGTTTGGTGGATTCGTCAGGCTATTCTTACCGCTATCGCCGACCAATCGCGCGTTGTACGATTGCCTTTAAATCAAGTGGGAACCATCAATAAAATCAAAAAAGAGATTGCCCGGTTGGAACAAAGCAATCAACGTCTTCCCACCTTGGCCGAAATATCAGCAGCCGTGGATCTGCCTGATTATAAGGTCGCTGAGCTGATGAAAATGAACAACTTCACCCAATCCATTGATTCCCCCATCTCACAAAATGAAGATACCAAGTTTATTGATACTTTTATTTTTGAAAATGCAGACGATACCGACACCCATCTCATGCACGAATCTCTCTCGAAAGAATTGGATATGGCGCTCTCCACCTTACCTGAAAAAGAGCAACAAGTGCTGCGTCTTTTCTACGGGATTCAAAGTAATCACGAATATACGTTGGACGAAATCGGCGACTGCTGCAACTTGTCCCGCGAGCGCGTTCGTCAGATTAAAGAACGTGCCATCAAGCGTTTGCGCCAAGATGCTAAAAGTAAAAATTTGAAAATGTACCTTTAGCCGATTATGAAACTGTTCATTGTCCCTACTCCCATAGGTAATTTAGAAGATATAACCTTGCGTGCTTTGCGCGTGTTGAAAGAAGCCGATTTTGTATTGTGCGAAGATACCCGCACTACCAAAAATCTGCTCCGACATTACGAAATTGAAAAGAATTGCTTGGCTTATCACATCCATAATGAACATCAGCAATTGGCAAATATAATCCGGCAAATACAACAATCCGAAACGGTAGCATTGACTTCAGACGCCGGTACACCCGGCATTTCCGACCCGGGATTTCTGCTCGTGCGCGAATGTATCAAAGAAAATATCCCCGTGGAGTGTCTGCCCGGTGCCACAGCACTGATTCCCGCTTTAGTTAATTCGGGATTGCCCTCCGACAGCTTTAAATTCTATGGTTTTATTCCTCATAAAAAAGGAAAAGAAACGTTGCTGAAACAAATGGCAGTTGCTCACGAAACATCTATCTTTTATGAATCGCCTTATCGGTTGCTGAAAACTTTGGAAATGATGCGTCCTATCTTTGGAAATGACCGTCTCATTGCGATTTCCCGGGAATTATCCAAAATGTTTGAAGAAAATTTCCGCGGAACCATCGAAGAAGCCGTTGCGCATTTCGCCGCCAAACCGGTAAAAGGTGAGATTGTTGTTATCGTTGGCGAAAAAACTGACGAATAACCTGCTCATCTTCCTGCAATTGAATCATTAATTCATCAACTGAGGCAAACTGTTGCTCTTCGCGTATCTTTGCCATTATCGAAAAGAAAACTTCCTGCCCGTATAAATCTCCGTCAAAATCAAAAAGATGAATTTCTACCGAAAAAACCGATAACGAAAGGGTAGGGCGCGTGCCAACATACATCATTCCACAATACTCCTTCTTTCCCATTTTGACCATTACCGCATAGATTCCCGTTCCTATGTTGCTATCAGGTTGAATATCAACAATATTGGCAGTCGGAAATCCAAGCTTTCGACCATTTTGAAACCCATGTTCCACCTTGCCCCGATACCATTTTAATTGCTCCATCATTCAGTTTCTTTTCCAATTTTTTTTCGCTGCAAAAATAGCCATAATTTGAATTATTTCTTCCAAAATAATCTACTTTTAATCATCATTTAAAAAAAATATTTTATAACTATTTGATTTAAAGTAAAATAAATTTACTTTATTTTAGCCGTTATAATAATAAAAGCAATATTTTTGTACTGTTTTAATACACTAAAACACTAAAACAGTAAACCATCATTAAAACAATAGAATATGATTTCAATTGACAAGATTAATTTTAGTTATTCCAAACGAAAAACTATTTTCAATGATTTAAGTTTGGAGTTGCCGGGAGGGCATATTTATGGTCTGTTAGGCAAAAATGGAGCTGGAAAAACGACCTTATTGAAGGTTATTTCCGGTTTGTGTTTCCCCAAATGTGGGAATGTAGAAGTAATGGATTTTGCTGTGCAATGGCGGCATCCTGATTTGTTGAAGGAGATGTATTATTTGTCGGAAGAGTTATATGTGCCGGCGGTTTCCATCAAGAATTACATTCGGGTGAATGCGCCTTTTTATCCAAATTTTAGTTTGGAACAGATGTATGATTATTTAAAAGCATTTGAAATTGAAGATGATAAACAGCTAATGACGAGGTTGTCGCACGGGCAGAAGAAAAAAATTATGATTTGTTTTGCCTTGGCAACGAATACCAAGATTTTGCTAATGGATGAGCCGACCAACGGTTTAGACATTCCATCTAAAAGTATCTTCAGAAAGGTGATGGCGATGGCAGCAGACGAAAATCGTTTGTTTTTGATTTCCACGCATCAGGTTCGTGATTTGCATAGTTTGATTGATACGGTCATCATTTTGGATGATGGAGAAATCGTCTTGGTAGAGTCGGTCGATTCGATCACCCATCAGTTGTTGTTCAAGGTGGTAGATTCCGAATTTGAGGTTCCGAATCCCATTTATTCAGAAGACTCGTTGCGCGGCATTTATACCATAACGGAAAATGTGGCACACGAAGAGTGCAAATTGGACATTGAACTATTTTTCAATGCCGTATTATGTAATAAAGAACGAATTCGTAAAATTTTTAAATATTAAAGAATTATGAATAATACATTATCAATCAATAGAATAGGACTTTTATTTAAAAGGTTTTTTATTCAAAATTTGCGAAAAGATATTCGGCTGGTAGGAGCTGCCGCTGCATGTTCTGCAGTTATGCATTTTTTGCAATTCCCCTTAACCATGGGACCTTTAACCCCTGTGGTTTTATTTGTGAGTTTGTATGCTGCAGGGACCATTTATAAGCTATATGCCAATCGTAATCACGGGCTGGTGTACACCATGTTGCCGGCGAGTACATTGGAAAAAGTAATAGTTAATATACTGTTAGTCAGCGTTTATTATGTCATTTTAGCCTTCATTGCCGATTTTATTGGTGCTATTTTAGGCAGGATTACAACGTATTTGTTAGATGTTGGGCTCAACGGCTTTACGGCTGCCGAGTTGAATTTTGACTTATCATTCCAAAATCAATTTGGCAGGTGTCTGTTGGTTTTAGCGATGTTCCAGTCCATCTTTTTATTCGGTTCTATCTATTTTAGAAAATTTGCCATCGTAAAAACTATTTTGGTCGGGTTGGGATTACTCTTCGCCGTCATCTTGGTGATTTTCATCATGGCGACAACTATCATGGATACGACTTCTTATTACACTTATACGCCTTCATTTGGAGAATTCCGTTATCTCGACGTTATCGTTGCGGCCTGCATTACGTTATTCTTTTGGGGAATGTCTTATTTACGATTAAGAGAAACGGAGGTATAAGATGAATTTTGATGATAATAAAGCCATATATGTGCAAATCAAGGAATACGTTTGTGAGCAAATATTGTCCGGCAAGTACCAAGTAGGGGAGCGTGCCATGTCGGTACGTGAGTTGGGCAGTAAATTGGAAGTAAACCCGAATACGGTTTTGCGCGCTTATGAAGAGTTGGTTGCCAACAATATTATATACAATAAGCGTGGGGTTGGCTATTTCGTTGCCGAAGATGCCGTAGAGACGGTTAGAAGGGAACAAAAAAAGCAGTTTATGGAGAAAGATTTGCCCGCCGTTTTCCGCACCATGAAATTGTTGAATATTTCTGTTGAAGAAATAGAATCACTTTATCAATTATTTTTAAATCAATAACAAATGAAAAAATATACGAATAAAATATTATTATCGGTTTTGGGAATAGGATTTTTGACAGGGATCATATTATTCTCAACTTGGATTTATCTTTACAACCACGAATTATTGCCCGGGCAGCGTGAAGTTTCTAGTCAGCGTGACATAATTCAACCCCACGATACTAGTAATGTTTCCGACAGCGACTGTGTTGAAATTGATTCCGTTGAAATGGACGAAAACAACTAACAAAAATCGTTAGAAAACTGTGTTCTAAGTTCATAGCCAATACTTTGTATTTTGTGCAAAAAAAAATACAAAGTATTGGTTTTTTTTGGATAAGTTTTTGTATTTTTGCTACCTGAATTTAAAAAATCATATTATGCATATTGCAGTAGCAGGAAACATCGGTTCGGGGAAAACAACACTAACGGGGATGCTAGCCAAACATTATGGCTGGGAACCGATGTATGAAAGTGTTGAAAACAATCCTTATTTAGCAAGTTTTTATGAAGACATGCAACGTTGGTCGTTCAATTTGCAGGTCTATTTTTTGAACAACCGCTTTCGTCAGGTGATCGAAATTCGCAAAAAAAACAAAACTATTATCCAGGACAGAACCATTTATGAAGATGCGTACATTTTTGCTCCGAACTTGCATGATATGCAGTTGATGGCTTCCCGCGACTTTCAAAATTACGCCTCTCTCTTTGAACTGATGACCCAATTCCTTCAACCACCGGATTTGTTGATTTACCTCAAAGCCGATACTTCAACGCTGGTTTCTCAAATTCAAAAACGCGGTCGTGATTGCGAAAATACCATTCGTTTGGATTATTTGCAAAATCTGAACGAAAGATACAATAAATGGATTGATGGCTATACTCTCGGAAAACTACTGATTATAGACGTTAATACCATAAAATTTGGAGAAAGACTCGAAGACTTTGGTACCGTAATTGAAAAAATTGATGCCGAATTGTTCGGACTTTTTGATCAAAAATAATTATTTATGGCTTTTTTTGGTGTAATTCCCGCCCGTTACGCATCTACACGCTTCCCCGGCAAACCACTCGCCTTGATTCACGGAAAGCCGATGATTCAATGGGTGTATGAACGTGCTATGTGCGCAAATCTTCAGCATGTCGTCGTGGCTACTGATGATGACCGAATTGCCCATGCAGTTGCCGGTTTCGGCGGAGTCGCCATTATGACATCCCCTCACCATAATTCCGGAACCGATCGGTGTGCGGAAGTGGCTAATATTTTGAAAATCAATGAACAAGATGTAGTCGTCAATATTCAGGGCGATGAACCGTTTATTCAAAAAGAAGCAATTAATCTCCTCATACAACAATTTCAAAACCCGAATGTCGAAATTGCAACCTTGGCAAAATCATTCCTGCCCGACGAAAACCCGCAAAATCCGAATATGGTGAAAGTGGTCACGTCAAAAAATAACAAAGCCCTCTATTTCAGCCGCGCGCAAATTCCGTTTTATCGTAACTTAAATATTGCCCAAACCTATTTGAAGCACGTCGGTATTTATGCCTATCGCAACGATATTTTGCAACAACTCACCCTGCTTTCTCCCTCCAACCTTGAAAACGCCGAACAATTGGAACAACTGCGTTGGTTGGAAAACGATTATTCTATCAACGTATCCCTATGCAACTACGAAAGTATCTCTATTGATACTCCCGATGACTTGATACGTGCCGAGAATTTGAAAAATATTAATTTATAATTTTATGGTAATCAGGAATTTAATTGCTTCTCTGCAGGAAGAAGATTCAGTATATGTTAATGAGATGGGACTTTTTCGGAAAGAATTTGTCTCCTCTTACGTACAAGACGGACAAATTTATCCGCCGCGCTATAATGTTTCCTTAGACCCATCTGACGATGGTAGCGGTTTCGCATTCATTATCTTTGTTTCTAAACAAGAACAAATCAGAATTGTGGATGCCGATAGCGAAATTCGCCAGTGGGTAAGCCAATTACGTGAATCTTTGAAAAAAGGGAAATCAGTCGTTTTTGAAGATTTTGGCACATTTTCTCTGCTTAAAAATGGCGTATTGTCTTTCACTTGCGATTTTATTCCTGCTCTCAATATCGAATTTGAAGGAATGGATTGTATTCCCCTTCCGCCAAAAGTTGAAAAGAAACCAATAGGCATCATCTCTTTAAAAAAACGCGATTCTACCGTTGAAAATCAGGAAGTTGTGCCAATTCCCGAACCGATAGTTTCGGAGCCGGAAATTTTGGAAGAACCACCTGTTATTCCCGAAACGGTAGTTTCGGAGCCGGAAATTTTGGAAGGACCACCTATTATTCCCGAACCGGTAGTTTCGGAGCCGGAAATTTTGGAAGGACCACCTGTTATTCCCGAAACGGTAGTTTCGGAGCCGGAAATTTTGGAAGGACCACCTATTATTCCCGAACCGATAGTTTCGGAGCCGGAAATTTTGGAAGGACCACCTATTATTCCCGAACCGATAGCTTCGGAGCCGGAAATTTTGGAAGAACCACCTGTTATTCCCGAAATGGTAGTTTCGGAGCCGGAAATTTTGGAAGAACCACCTGTTATTCCCGAAACGGTAGTTTCGGAGCCGGAAATTTTGGAAGAACCTATCAGTTATATAAATGAGCAAGTGATTGAAAATGAGGAACAAACGGACGATAATTCAAATAGTGATGAAGATAATGTAACTCCGGTAAAACGCAAATCAAAGAAGCGATATATTGGGTTGTTTATATTGGTTATTTTGCTGGTTTTGGGTCTTTTAGGCTATTTGTTTAAGACGGAATTGATGGGTTTATATGATCATTTTATGAATAAAATCCGCGATAATATGCCTAAGACAGAGATAGTTGTGCCTGCAGAAAAGGTAGCACCGGAAGAAAATTTTAGTAATGATGAATTAATGGATACCTTATTGCAGGATGACGGTTTTTCGACATCGGAAGAGATTATATCCGGAAATAAGACAGAAACTCATAGTGTTCAGCAAACTGTTTCAAATGCTCAAACAGAGCCAACAGCCGATGACTTGCCGGAGATTTATTTTGAATCCGGTAGATTTTATGTAATCCATGGCAGCTTTACTTCAAAAAAAGAGTGTTTGCAGCATGTTCGGCAGCACTATTTCTCTAAATATTCTCCTAAAATATTGCGTCAGCAGGGAAGTAGCAGAATGCGGGTATGTTTGAAAGTATGTGAAACAGAAGCAGATGCGAATGTTTTTGCGGCGAAGTTTAAAGATGCGTGGGTATTGAACTAAACGATAATAAATTAATGCAAATGAGTGAGACAGAATCAATTATTTACGGTATTAGACCGGTAATGGAAGCCATTGACAATGGGAAAACCATTGATAAAATATTGTTGCAAAAGGGATTATCGAGTGCTTTGTTTAAAGAACTTTTTTTTGTGGTTCGTCAGAATAAAATACCGTTTCAGTATGTGCCGTCCGAGAAGTTGAATAGATACACACGCGGCAACCATCAGGGGGTGGTGGCGATGATGTCTTCCATTGAATATGGCGACATTTATAGCATTATCCCGACGCTATACGAAACGGGAAAAGTTCCTTTTTTGTTGATGTTGGATAAAGTGACCGATGTTCGCAATGTGGGAGCGATTGCGCGGTCGGCAGAGTGTGCGGGCGTAGATGCCATCATTCTGCCGTTAAAAGGGGGTGCCCAATTGAATGAGGATGCGGTGAAAAGCTCTGCCGGCGCACTTCACAAAATTCCCGTCTGCCGTCACTCAAATCTTGTTGAAATCATTACTTTTTTGCAAGAATCAGGTATCGAAGTGGTTGCTGTTACCGAAAAAGCGGAAAATACATACTTTGAAAAAGATTTAAAAAAGCCCCTTTGCTTGTTGATGGGAAATGAATATGAGGGAATCGCGTGGGATTATCTCCGGAAATGTGATGCTTCCATACGTATTCCGATGGTTGGGACTATCCGCTCGCTAAATGTGTCGGTCGCAACCGGAATCGTTCTCTTTGAGGCAGAACGTCAGCGAAATTATAATGGAACTGATTAAAGGAATTTGAATTATTATATTAACTACCTGACTATTAACTACTAAAAAAACTAAACAACTATGACCACTCAACAAAAAAAAGCCGCGCTTTTTGTCAAAAATTGGACAAACCGCGGAGATGAAAAACAAGAAACCGCCAAGTTTTGGATTGAACTTCTGGGCGAAATTTTAAACATTAATAATCCGGCAAGTTATATCGAATTTGAAAAAAAAGTCAAACTTGCCCACACAAGTTATATTGACGCTTACATTCCTGAAACAAAAGTGCTGATTGAACAGAAATCAGTCGTTGTTGACTTGCAAAAGCCTGCTATACAGTCAGATGGCAGTATGCTTACTCCGTTTCAACAAGCAAAACGCTATGCTGACGAAATGCCTTACGATCTGCGTCCGCGATGGATCGTGATTTGCAATTTTGCCGAAATCCATATTCACGACATGAACCATCCGACTGTCGAACCGCAAGTCATTTTGATGGAAAATCTTGAAAAAGAGTATTATAGATTGCAATTTTTGGTAGATCATGAAAAAGAGATAATACGTCGTGAGATGGAAATATCCATCAAAGCCGGTGAGATTGTGGGGAAATTGTATGATGAGATTCATACGCAATATCACGATCCGCAAGATGAGCACGCGCTCAAAAGTCTGAACATGCTTTGTGTGCGCTTGGTATTTTGTCTTTATGCCGAAGATGCCGACATTTTCGGTTATCATACTCAATTTCACGATTTTATCCAACATTTCGCTGTTTCGGATGTACGCCGCGCGTTGATAGATCTTTTCAAAGTATTGGATACAAAAATAGAAGATCGCGACCCGTATTTGGGTAAAATTCTTGCCGATTTTCCCTACGTTAATGGCGGTTTGTTTTCAGACGAAACGATTGAAATTCCGCAATTTAATCAAAAAATAGTTGATTTGCTGTTGCATCAGGCGAGTGAGGATTTTAATTGGAGCGAAATCAGTCCCACTATTTTCGGTGCTGTTTTTGAAAGTACTTTGAATCCCGACACGCGCCGTAAGGGCGGAATGCACTACACTTCTATTGAAAATATTCATAAAGTAATTGATCCACTCTTTATGAATGACTTACAAGAGGAGTTCGATAAAATTTTGCGTATTTCTGTTACCAAAACGCGCACGATGGAATTGAGCAAATTTCAGAATAAAATCGCCGGTCTGAAATTCCTTGATCCCGCGTGTGGTAGTGGCAACTTCCTGACGGAAACATATTTAAGTCTTCGTCGTTTGGAGAACAAAATTTTATCAGAACTTCAGCAGGGACAAGTTGCCCTTGGCTTAGATGATGTTATCAAAGTCTCGATAAAACAGTTTTACGGCGTTGAAATCAATGATTTTGCGGTAACGGTTGCCAAGACTGCTTTGTGGATAGCCGAAAGTCAGATGATGAAAGAAACGGAGGACATTGTTTCGATGGAATTGGATTTTCTGCCGTTGAAAAGTTATGCCAACATAGTGGAAGGCAATGCGTTACGAATGGATTGGAGGTATTTGAGTCTTCCGAAAGAGAAAACGACCATTATTGCCAAACAGACTAATTTATTTTATCCTTCGCAGAAAAATTCAGTGGTTGTAGCAAATGAGCCGGTTTTTCACTACAACGAGATTGATGTTTATACCGAAAATTTAAAAATAGAACCGGAACGCGAGGAGCTGCAACCCGTTCATTATGATTACATTATGGGAAATCCGCCGTTTGTGGGAGCCAGATTGATGAGTGTTTCTCAAAAAAATGATGTACTGAATATTTTTGGTGAAAAATGGAAAAATATTGGGAATTTGGACTACGTGGGATGTTGGTATAAGAAGGCGATTGATTTCATTGAAGGGACGGACACTCGTTGTACTTTCGTTTCCACAAATAGTATTTGTCAGGGCGAGCAGGTCGCCAATTTATGGAAGCCGCTTTTCAATAAAGATATTCATATTGATTTTGCTTATCGAACTTTCCGTTGGGACAGTGAGAGTGAAAGTAAAGCGCACGTACATTGTGTAATTGTCGGATTTTCAGCCAATAACAAAAAATGCGAATCACATGAAAAAACAATATTTGATGGCGATAAAATCATTAAAGCTAAAAATATAAA
>JALNYF010000088.1 GCA_023229985.1 Bacteroidales bacterium
ACCCATTTTGCAGCCTATTTTTGGACATCCATCTATAAAAAAAACTTTTTAACTCAAAATAAGATTCAATTCCCCTTATATAAATTTTCCGAAGACAGCTATTTTGTATGGATGGTTGTGATGTATGTAGAGAGATTCGGGTCTATTGATCAAATCTTTTACCACTATATTGTGCAATCCAACTCAGTATCCAATATTTATGACAGTAATAAACATCTTCAAAAAATAGAAGTATTTACACAACTTATCAATAGACTCAAAACAGAAGGAAAATACATTGATTATCAGGACGAATTGGATTATCTATATATCAAAAAGGGCTTTCTTATTCCATTATCCATCTATTGTATTTACAGCAAAAAAATATCACGCGAAAAAGTGAAGGAATTCTTTAAGACACTCAATGAAATAATCCCAAACTATCGCAACAATCCCTATTTACGACGGAACAAAAAACTCTCTGCCATCATTAAGTTGGCAAAGAACTTTCCAAAATGTTTTTCTGTACTCATCAAAATATATTCACAAGACCGACGGGAGAGCTTTTAGTCGTTTTCTGCAATGTCATCATTTGCGATATTCCATCGCTACCCTCTTTTCAATATAACACATTCTTTCACCATTCACCTTGGGTTCTGTTATCGATTATCGTTGAGAATCGCTCTTGTTCTCGTTTTGATATGGAAAGTTTGGCTGCCACTTGTCGCCACTCTCTAACAGCGTGCACTACCTGACGGATAATATTAGCCGCATCTTGACGCGTCAAAAAGTAGCTCTTTGCGGCATTCAACAAAATGTTAAGGTCTGACAGATTGGAAGTTTCATCAATAAGCAAACTCTGATATTCATTCAATGATGGGTTTACATCATAAACCGGCGAAAGCGTCCAACCCTTGGGAGTCAATAAGAAACCATGATTGCGAAAATGATCATCGGTATTGCCAACGCAAATATTGAAAGCTACTCGACGATATAGTTCCTTTAGATTATTTTGTACATCGGCGCTGTGTTGTATGATAAAATCCACCATATCTAAATATCCGCGTCCGGTGTCGGCATCATCCCCATCAACCAAGCCGAGCATCGTCATCGCTGATGCAAAATGAATACGTCTGCTATTTTCAGTTCTATCGAATCTTTTCGACAAAAAAGTATGATAATGGTCACCGATCTTCATCACTCGTGCTTCGGCAGTAAGAATTCCCGATTTATTTGCCAAGATATTGCAAAGATATTCCCACAATCCAACATCATAATCATCGTTGCGAGAAGGAAATTTAGCAACAAACAATCTTTTCTTGTTATCCATAACATTCGCTTTGGGGCGAGCTCCACCAAGCGAACTCCCCGGTTGAATCAATTGAAACAGCCATTTTTTTTCAGGAAGAAGCTGTTGGGATTCACTTTGTTCAACTTCTCTACAAGCCATCCATAACTTGTCAATATCAGTAATAGGAGGAACCGTTAGTTCATCTGTGCTGTTGATAAAATCTGCATCCGGCGATTCCTTGAAACGAAAACCACCCATACGCGCAAAATCATCAATTCCCAGAAGGTAATCAAAAGAGGTGAGTTTGCGAATCGGACGGTTCTGCTCTTTGGATAGTGTTTGTTCTCTTCGTTGCATCAACATGCGTCCCCATCTGTCGGGCAAAGTATCTGATAAACAGCCAAATATATCTTTTTCCGGTTGAACGAATTGTAGTCCGGAAAAATTGAATAAATCCGGACTGATATGAATATCGCTATGTCGCTGTATCCAAGTATTACTGAATTGAAATCCATAGTGCTCCTTTCCTCTCAGTTGCTCATACTGTAATTCGCCCATCAACTCTACGTCTTCAAGCCAATCAAAATCTGCGTAAACATATAACTTTTTCATATTACGATTTTTTAGAAGCACGTACTCTCTGTTTTAAACTCAAATCTTGCAATTGTCGTCCCAACTCATCATGGCGGGCAATCAGCAAAATATCGTCATCTAATTGCAACGCATATAAAACACGCAAATAGATGCCAATCGAGACGGTCGGAGTACCCTTTTCCACTCTGTTGATCGTCAACGGGGAGCATGTAGCCCTATCAGCCACTTGTGCAATGGTTAGGTTTCTACGCAAACGTGCCAAGCGAATTTGCTCGCCTACCATGCGCATTTTATCTTCCAATTTTCGGGGAAGCTTAGTCCCCATCGTACTTTTTGCCATAATGAATAACATATCAAATAATTTGCAAAAATACTGTTTTTATTTATTATATGAAAGGTTAATAAAAAAATTTTAATAATAAATAAAAAAATAGATAGCATAGAAATCAAGCAACCGAACAACATCAAACTATTCTTTGCCCATCCACTCAGGGCCTCCATCAATCATTCAGCAAAAAGATTCAACAACCACGAACGGACACAAAATCCCCTATCTATAAATCGCTTATTGATTGATATTTAACCATTATTATATTTCAAAAAGTGTCAAAGTCAGGAATATGAATCTTTCAATCATCGCCATAAGCCGAAATAAATTTATACTTTTCAAACACTTTTCGGTTTTCACTCATAGTTTTTTACTATTTTTGCAGCTTGTTTTTAATCATCATCTTACAAAAATGAATACATTAGCAAAAAAACCGTGGTGGAAAATTTACGCGCCTTACGCTGCAGCCATCGTCCTTTTTATCTTATTAGCCGTCATATATGCATCTCCTGTTTTAGACGGTAAAGTTGTCAATGCCGAAGATACCAAAAGTTGGGAAGGTATGTATCAGGAAAGCAAGACATTTCACGAAAATACGGGGGAATACACTTGGTGGTCGGGGTCTATGTTTTGCGGAATGCCCACTTATCAAATTGGGGGTGGAAAATACCAAGGGAGCAATCTCGGTGCACCTATCTCAATGCTTGTTAGGTTGGGATTTAGCGGGACATTGGCAATTCTTATATGTTATTTTCTCGGCTTCTATATTCTCATGCGCGCTTTTAAAGTCAATGCTTGGCTATCCATCATCGGGTCTATCGCAATTACCTTTTCCTCCTATTTCTTCATCATTATTGGTGCGGGACACGTCGTCAAAGCATTCGGATTGGGTTTAATGGCGCCGGTCATCGGCGGTTTCTATCTCATCTTTCAGAAAAAATATGGATGGGGTATCATTATCACAATGATCTATACTGCGATTGGCTTTATGTCGCACCCTCAGATGTCCTACTATATTTTTATGCTCATCGGGGTGCTCTTTTTTGCAGAATTATACACTCATATCAAAGAAAAGAGGATGTTGGATTTGGGCAAAGGTATTCTATTGTTCGCTGTTGCCGTGGTCATAGGGCTGGGGACAGGTTATGCGAAATATAAAACAAATACCGAGTACCTGAAGGAAACCATGCGTGGAGGTCATTCTGATTTAGTAAATACAGCCCCAGAAAAAGGGGACGCTGCTTCCAAAGCGGGTCTCGATATTAAATATGCCACCCAATGGAGTTATGGAATTGATGAAACCCTTACATTTCTTATTCCCGGTTACAAGGGAAACTCATCCAACTACGATGTCGGAAAAGATTCTGAAACCTATAAGGCATTGATTAATAATGGTGTACCGCGCAAAGAAGCAGAGTCTTTTAGTAAACATGTTCCCGCTTATTGGGGCAACCAACCCTCTACATCGGGTCCGGTGTATATGGGTGCCATCGTTTGTTTTCTCTTCTTGTTAGGATTGATTATTGTAAAAGGTCCATACAAATGGGCACTTTTGGTGGCTACACTCTTCTCTATTTTACTTTCGTTGGGAAGCAATTTTATGTCACTGACAGAATTGTTTTTCAACTATTTCCCGATGTACAACAAATTCCGAGCGGTTTCGTCCATATTGATTGTAGCAGAGATTACCATGCCTCTTTTAGGATTTTTGGCAATAAAAGCAATTATGAATCAAGAAGTTACAAAGAAGAAAGCATTGATAGGTGTTTTTATATCCGGCGGAATCACGATGGGGATATGTCTTTTCATTGCACTCTTCGGTCCGATGATGTTCGATTTTACATCCTCCAACGACAGCGTAATGTTCTCCCAACTTCCCGAATGGCTGAGTAGTGCCATCCTCGCAGACAGAGCCTCGATTTTGCGCACGGACGCCCTTCGCTCGTTTTTATTCATATTATTAGGTGGCGGTCTTGTTTGGCTTTATGCTTCCGCGCGCATCAAAGCCAAATGGTTTATCCCACTTCTCGGCATACTCGTACTATCCGATATGTGGCCTATCAACAAACGATTCTTCAATGATGATTACTTTGTAACCGCCAAACAGGATAAAAATTACTTCAAGAAGATGCCATACGAAGAACAACTCCTTAATAGTGATAAAGATCCAAACTACCGTGTACTCAATTTGACGACCAACACCTTCAATGAATCCCGTACTTCCTATTATTTTAAATCTATCGGAGGATATAATGCTGCCAAATTGCGCCGCTATCAGGATCTCATCGAGGCACACATCTCAAAGAATAACATGGAAGTCATTAATATGTTGAATACCAAGTATTTATTTGTACCCGGAGAGAATGGTGATGTCGAAGTGAAACGGAATCCGGATGCGATGGGTAATGCATGGTTTGTAGATTCGCTCTTTGTGGTGAATACGCCCAACGAGGAGAGCGATGCGCTGAATACCATCAACTTGCGAAATTCGGCAGTTACCGACGTGAAATTCAAGTCCTTTGCACAGAATTTTAAACCGGGACACGATTCAACCGCTACGGTTCAATTGTTGTCGTATGCGCCCAACAAGTTGGAATACAAGTATTCCGCTTCTTGCCCGGGCACGATTGTCTTCTCCGAAATTTACTATCCTTACGGTTGGAAAGCTTTCATCGATGACAAGCCGGTGGAACACTTCCGCGCCAACTACACGCTGCGCGCGCTAAATGTTCCCGCAGGACAACATCAAATTCGCTTTGTTTTTGACCCCGACAGTGCAAAAAATGGAAGTATCGTTTCTATCATTTGCTTTCTGTTGATTTATGCCACTATTGCAGGAATAGCGATATACGAATTTTTTAGGTATCGAAAAAACCGCAAAAACGTTGTTAAGCAGTAACATATCTTTGTGCATTTGATAGATGCTTAAAAGATTGAAATCCGATCTATTGAAACGCCTGATATAGATTCGCCGATATTAGAATCCTATTATCCGAAATTATTTCGATTTGACATATATTATTGAACTTAATATTATGCTTCTCATTTTGTATGGATGACATTTCATGGATGAATAGAATTCCTTGCTCCTAATTCGTTATTTCCAATTCCTCAATTTGCTCTTTCGACAATCCGGTTATCAATACAATTTCATCGATGGGCTTCTCCATTTTCAACATAGTGCGCGCAATATCCAACTTTCCTTTCAATTCGCCTTCTAATTTACCTTTCAATTCGCCCTCTAATCGACCCTTCAATTCACCTTCTTCACGCGCGTAATTGATAGCATTGTCATAATCGTTGATCGCTTTTTTGCTTTTAATGTATCTTCTATATTCCATT
>JALNYF010000002.1 GCA_023229985.1 Bacteroidales bacterium
AAATGCTTACAAAAATGATTTGTTTCTTCATCATGGGGATTTTTATGTTGATAAAAGAGCAAGAATAATTGCGGCAAAGTTAGCAAAAAAATGAAAGTAATGATTATTTAATCATTTTTTTGATAAATTTGCCGAGCAGCAGTGAATATAATCAAAAAACAAGACCGAACCCAATTCGGATTCGGTCTTTTGCGATTTTATAAAAAAATTACGGGAAACTTTATTTAACAATCATTTTTGACAATCTTTCGGTCAGTAACGGAACAATTTTGTTCAAATCGCCAACGATGCCTAGGTCTGCCACATTGAAAATCGGGGCATACTTGTCTTTATTGATAGCGATGATGAATTCGGATTCTTCCATGCCTGCCAAGTGTTGAATGGCACCGGAAATCCCGAGAGCAAAATAGATGTCGGGGCGAACGGTTTTACCGGTTTGTCCTACTTGTCTTTCGTGTGCAATCACGCCGGCATCCACCATTGCGCGGGAAGAGGAGACTTGTGCGTTGAGCACGTCTGCCAAGGCTTGTAGTTTGTCAAAACCTTCCTGACAGCCCACGCCGCGACCACCGGAAACCAATATTTTCGCAGCGGTAATATCCACTTTGCCTTTATCTTCTTTCACATTCTCCACTAAACGAACTTTAAATTTAGTAGTATCAAAAGTAGGTTTGAAAGCAATAACATTTCCTTTTCTACCTATCTCACGGTCAGCTTTTTGCATAACGCCCGGACGGACAGTGGACATTTGCGGACGGTTTTCCGTGCACATAATCGTTGCCATCAGGTTGCCTCCGAAAGCGGGACGCGTCATCATCAGTTCGCCCTCTTCCGAAATTTCCAAACGGGTGCAATCCGCGGTTAGCCCGGTTGCTAATCTGGCAGATAAACGTGGTGCTAAATCGCGACCAATGGTAGTGGCTCCGAAGAGAACAATGCTGGGTTGATATTTTGTAATGATTTGATAGACAGCTTGTGAATACTGTTCGGTCAGATAATCTTTTAATTCCGGCGCATCGGCACAGATGACTTCATCGGCACCGTATTCTATCAAAGTCTGCGCTTGACCGCAGATTTGAGAACCAACCAAAATAGCAATCACTTTCTCATTGAGCGTTGTTGCTAAATCCTTGGCTTTGCCCAACAATTCCAATGCCACGCTTTGAATGACACCCTCTCTTTGTTCTGCAAATACATATACATTTTTATAATTTAATTTATCCATGATAATATTATTTCTTGTAAACGACTCAATGATTAGATAATAAATTTTTCTTTCAATTTCGAAGTAATGATGCCAACAGCTTCTTCTGCATCGACTTCAAAAACCTGGCCTGCACCTTTTTGTGCTTTAGTGAAAGATTTTTTCACGCGGGTAGGAGAACCGGAAAGTCCTAACTTAACTTCTTCCACGTCAATCATATCGGCACTCCAGATTTCCATTTCTCTATCGAAAGCGGTCATAATGCCGGCGACGCTCATGTAGCGGGCTTGGTTTGCCGAAGCCAAAACGGTCAATACGCATGTTCCTTCCACTTCCAAGATTTGGTACCCTTCTTCGGTTTCTTTTTTGATGGTAAAATATTTCTTTCCGTCGTATTTTAAGTCGGTGACGTAAGATACTTGCGGAAGTTTCAGGTGTTCAGCCATTTGAGGACCAACTTGGGCGGTATCGCCGTCAATAGCCTGCCGACCGGCGATAATCAGGTCGTGGTCAATGCGGCGGAGTGCGCCGGCAAGTGCGTTGGAAGTTGCCAACGTGTCTGCACCGGCAAATTTTCTGTCGGTCAATAAGATGGCTCTATCAACGCCCATGGCGAAGGCTTCGCGAAGGATAGCTTCGGCTTGAGGGGGTCCCATGGTAATTACGGTAACGTGTGCATTGTACTGTTCTTTCAGGCGCAGTGCCATTTCCAAGCCGCCTTTATCGTCCGGATTCATAATGCTGGGAACGCCGTCACGAATGAGGGTGCCGGTTGCCGGATTAATCTTGATTTCTGTCGTATCCGGGACTTGTTTTATACATACTACTATTTTCATATCTCTTTATTCTTATTTTAATTTCTTTCCGTCATTTATCTAATAACTAATATTAATTAACTACTAACTAAATAACTATCAACTATTTAAAAAGTTTTGCTGCAATGACCATGCGTTGTACTTCGGACGTGCCTTCGTAGATTTCGGTAATTTTGGCATCGCGCATCATTCGTTCTATCGGATATTCGCGGGTATAGCCATAACCACCGTGGAATTGAACGGCTTTCGTGGTTACTTCCATGGCTGTTTCGGCGGCGAACAATTTGCACATAGCAGCGTCAGCCGAGTAGGGCAATCCACTATCTTTTTTGAAAGCAGCAGAGCGCACCAACAGGCGGGCGGCTTGAACTTTGGTTTCCAGGTCAGCCATTTGGAATTGGGTGTTTTGGAATGCAGCGATGGCTTTGCCAAATTGTTTACGCTCTTTGGTGTATTTAATAGTTTCATCCATAGCACCTTGCGCAATGCCTAAGGCTTGAGCGGCGATACCGATACGACCACCATCTAATGTTTTCATAGCGATTCCGAAACCTTTTCCTAATGTTCCCAGCAGATTTTCTTTCGGCACTTCGCAATTTTCAAATATCAATTCACACGTTGCGGAACCTCTGATACCCATTTTTTTCTCTTTTTTACCGAAAGAGAACCCTTTCATTCCCTTTTCAACGATAAAAGCGGATATTCCCTTGGTACCGAGAGACTTGTCGGTCATTGCCATCACGATATAGACGTGAGCATAGCCGGCGTTGGTGATGAAGATTTTGGAGCCGTTGAGAATCCATTTGTCGCCGGCATCCACTGCGGTGGTTTGTTGCATGGCGGCATCGGTTCCGGCGTTGGGTTCGGTCAGACCGAATGCGCCGATCCACTCACCGCTTGCCAATTTGGGTAAATATTTCATCTTTTGTTCTTCGGTTCCGTTTTCCAAAATGGGGGCGACACACAAAGAGGTGTGAGCGGAGACAATAACGCCGGTGGTGCCACAAACACGGGACAATTCCTCCACTGCCATCGAATAAATCTGATTGGTACCGCCTTGTCCGCCGTATTCAACCGGAACGGGGATTCCCATCAGTCCGATTTTTGCCATTTTTTCAACCGTTTCCATCGGGAATCTTTCTTGGTCATCAATATCTGCTGCCAACGGTTTTACTTCATTTTCTGCAAACGAACGTATCATTTGCATAAAGAGCTCTTCTTGTTTAGTTAAACTAAAATCCATAATAATGTATTGATTTTCTGTAAATTAAATAATTTTAACGGGAATTTTTTTCGATGAGCTGTCATGGGTAATGCCGGCAGCTCCTCCGGTGACCATTGCTATTCTGTATTCTAATCTTTTCATTTTACTTGATCATTAAAATTTTTCTGTATGCATCAATTTAGCTTGACCTGAAATAAGGACATTTCCTTGTTGGTCCTCTAAAGTACATTTAATCACTCCACGATGTTTTTCTTGATTAATTTTCAATACTTCAAATTTAGCGATGTAGTCATTTTCAACAAAAACAGGAGCTAAGAAATCCATGTCTTGAAACATATAAATTGTTCCTTCACCTGGCCACTGCGTACCAAATACTTTTGAAAAGATTGCTCCGGCGAAAAACCCGTGAACGATGGGTTTCCCAAAAGGAGTTTTCGAAGCATAATCAGCATCAATGTGAATGGGGTTGTTATCGCCGGATATTTTAGCAAACATATCAACATCTGCTTGCCTATATCTAACGATTTGCGTGTAAGTTTCGCCTACTTTTATTTTGGTCATATCACATCAAGTACTATAAGTTCGTGTTTTTGACGATGATAGCATTTCCCATTCCTCCTCCAATACAGAGTGATGCAAGACCTAACTCTTTTTTAGATCTTAACATTTCATGAATGAGGGTCACAATGATTCTACAGCCAGAAGCTCCAACAGGGTGTCCAAGTGCGATTGCTCCGCCATTCACATTACATCTTTCATTGATCCATTCAGGGGTAACATTATGATGTTCGCAAAGTAATTTACGAACTCCAAGAGCTTGAGCTGCAAATGCTTCGTTGAGTTCAAACAGTTCAATATCTTTTAATTTTAATTCCGTTTTTGAAAGAGCAGATTTGATTGCCGGAATTGGCCCCAATCCCATTTTAGCAGGATCAACTCCTCCTTGACCAACAGCAACAATTTCTACTAAAGGTTTTAAATTATATTTTTTAACCGCAGATTCAGAAGCCAACATAACAAATGCTGCTCCATCATTAATCCCGGAAGCATTTCCAGCCGTAACTGTACCTGGATTTTGGAAAGCAGGTCTTAATGAAGAAAGTTTTTCTAAGGATGTTTCTCTGTTAGGGAATTCATCGTCTTCAAATATTTTCGTAACCTTTTTGATTTTAACTTCAATAGGGACAATTTCACTTTTAAATTTTCCACTGTCAACAGCCTTGATGGCTTTTTCTTGAGATTGGATAGACAAAATATCTTGTTCTTCTCTGCTAATTTCTAAATCTTTCGCAATGTTTTCTGCAGTTATTCCCATATGAAGATTTGAAAATGCATCAGTCAAAGCATCCATAATCATGTGGTCTTTTACGGTGAAATCACCCATTTTATTGCCATTTCTTATTGTTGCAGGAATAATGAATCCGGCACCCGACATGCTTTCTGCTCCTCCCGCAATGATAATGTCGGCATTTCCAACTCGAATGGAATCAAAACCGTTCATAACAGCTTTCATTCCACTACCACAAATCATATTGATACCATAAGCAGGAACTTCGTATGGTATTCCGGCATTCACTGAAATTTGACGAGCAACACCTTGAAGCTGACCAGCCATCAAAACATTCCCAACAATCACTTCATCCACATCTGAAGCTTTAACTTTTGTGTCACTTAAAATTGTTTCAACTACTTTAGCTCCAAATGAAGCAACAGGAATAGTTGATAATGAACCTAAAAATTTTCCAATTGCAGTTCTTTTTGCTGCTACAATATATACTTTTTCCATTTACTTATGTTTTTTAAATTAATATTTCTTATAAAAGTTTAGTTCAAAAAAGTCAATCATAATTGAAAATGAGTGTCGACTTTTTTAAAACATATCAATAATATTTTGAATATATCAGTTTTTATAGACGGGATTTATTATTTGTTTTTATGATAATTGCATTGGTTTTAAATCTTCTGCAATAATTAAAGTTGCTTCAGTAGCCTTTTGCACTTGTTCAACGGTAAATTCGGGGTTAATTTCTTTCAAAACGATGCCTTTTGGAGTGATTTCCATCACGCCCATTTCGGTAACGATAAGATTTACCTGACCTTTTGCAGTAAGCGGCAAGGTGCATTTCTTTAATATTTTAGGACTTCCTTTAGCGGTATGTTCCATTGCCAAGATGACTTTTTTGGCACCGACGAGCAGGTCCATGGCACCGCCCATGCCGGGGGTTAATTTTCCGGGGATCATCCAGTTTGCCAAGTCGCCTTGTTCATCTACCTGCATAGCTCCCAAGATGGTAGCGTTCACGTGACCGCCGCGAATGATTCCGAAAGAGGTATCGGAGCCGAAACTTGCTGCACCCGGGAGTGCCGTAATGTAACCGCCGCCCGCATTCACCAAGTTTTCATCTTCTTCGCCCTCGGCCGGAGTGGGTCCCATACCCAATAATCCATTTTCGGATTGTAACGTAACGTGCACATCTTGAGCTAAATAGTTCGGAACTAAGGTCGGTAACCCGATTCCTAAATTGACAACGTCGCCATCGTGAAGCTCCATGGCTACGCGTTTGGCAATGACCTCTCTAATTTGATTTTTATCCATGAAAATTAGTTTTATGTTTATATTTTATAATATTTTTTGTGACATAATTACTTTATTATCACGCCGTTTCCTATTAATTACGAGCGCGTGAACCTACCTCCAATTAGCGTGCAAAGGTAAGTAAAACTTTTGAAATAAGGGATACCCATTCAATATTTTTTTCTTTTGTATCAAGGCAA
The DNA here is from genome assembly GCA_023229985.1 of Bacteroidales bacterium. Taxonomy (GTDB): domain Bacteria; phylum Bacteroidota; class Bacteroidia; order Bacteroidales; family WCHB1-69; genus UBA1756. Next base: position 6,020 of record JALNYF010000002.1, read on the forward strand.
TGACTCATTTTTTATCATTTCCATGTACGGGAGCTCTTTATAGCCGCATTTGAGGTACATTTTGATGGCTTCTTCATTCTCTTTTTCTACTTCCAACCTCAAAACGCAATTCGGAAATCTCTTTTCGATATCATCAAAAAAATAGCTTCCGATTCCCTGCCCGCGATATTCAGGTTTTAGATAAAGGTCTTCTATCCAGATACATAACTTGCCAAATTCGGTAGAAAAGCTCTTGGCAATCATCGCATATCCTTGAATTATTCCTTGATTTTCAAAAATAAAACCCTCTAAGAAAGGGCAATCGTTGATGCAGTTACGGATGTCGTTTTGAAAAATTTCATTTGAGCCGTTGCTCAAAACTGCGGGCGAAGCATAGAAAACCTGCATCATTTTCATGACTGCCGCTTCGTCGCCGGCAACCATCGCTCGAATAGTTGTAATTGCTTGTTTCATAAAAGTTGATAATCTTATTATGTTGAAGGAGCATTTTTTATTAATAGGTTGGATACGAACTACAAGAATTGAAGGAGTTGGATAGTTTTCAGCGTTCCTATTGAATCGGCAAAGTTACGAATAATAACGATGTATATTGGGGAGAAACTTCATTTTTGAGACAAAATTTGAATATGGAAGAACCATTAAATGATTTCTACCACTATTTGCATTCGGGATTATCATCTCGTCTTGATTGTTTTGTTACTTTGTATCATTAGAGAAAGTAAAGAAAAGAGAGATTTAATGACTTAAAAACAAATAATTTCTAATTATCTTGCATCATTAAAATTTTAAGTAAATAAAACAACCAAAGATGTACTTTTTTGCTCTCATTTAAGGATGAATATATTTTCAATTATGTGTTCAAGATTACAAAAAATCACGTACATTTGCAGCCTCAAAAAATATGGTATGAAAAGAATAGTTTTAACGATTGGTCTTCTTTTTTCATTATGGTTGGTGAGCGCGCAAGCACCGGCAAAATATTGGGTACAGTTTAAAGATAAAGCTCATTCCACGTACTCTGTTGACCGCCCGTCGGAGTTCCTATCCGATCGTGCTATACAAAAAAGACAAAAATTCAATATCTCTATCACAGAGCAAGATTTGCCTGTCAGTCAGCATTATATCAAGGAATTACTCTCCATTGATTCTACCATGGTGCTTTTTACGCAGTCGAAATGGTTGAATGGTGTGACAGTTTATTGTGTAACGGAAAACATAGCGGAAAAGATTAGTAGTTTGCCTTTTGTAGTTGCTTGTGAGCGGACCATTTCGATGAAAAAAGTGGAGAATTTTGATTATCCGTATTATGAGTATAAACAAGGAAAGTTAGCTAGCGAGCCCATTATTAAGGGTCACAATTTTGATTATGGCTATTCCGAATTTCAGATGGCAGTTAATAATGCGCAGTGGTTGCACAGAATCGGTGCTTGTGGCGAGGGCATGTTGATGGTAGTGATGGATGCCGGTTTTTGCAATGTTCCTAAAATTGGACATTTTGATGCGCTTCGTCAGGAAGGACGGCTGTTGGGCGTTCGCAATTTTGTGCAACCCGGGCGTACTGTTTTTGGCTCCGAATCGCATGGAACGAATGTATTGTCCTGCATTGCTTCCTATAAACCCGGCGAATTGATAGGAACGGCTCCGAAAGCATCGTTCTTTTTAGCTCAAACTGAAGACAGCCGTACCGAGAATTTAGTTGAAGAAGATAATTGGGTTGCTGGCGTTGAATGGGCAGACAGTTTGGGTTGCGATGTACTTAACTCTTCATTAGGGTACACGAAATTTGATGATACCCTCGTAAAACGCAGTTTCGAGGATTTGAACGGAAAGGTAAGCCGCGCTTCGCAAGCCGCTACCATCGCCGCATCGAAAGGAATGATTATCTGCAAAAGTGCCGGAAATGAAGGTAGCGGCGATTGGCATTATCTCGGTTTCCCGGCTGATGCTCAAGATGTTATTACTGTGGGAGCTGTCGATTACCAAGGACAACCGGCTTCTTTTTCATCGTTCGGCCCTACTGCCGACGGTCGCGTAAAGCCCGATGCAGCTGCTGTTGGACAAAATACCTTTGTTTGTAATATCAACGGGTATACCGACAACGCAAGTGGAACGTCCTTCTCATCACCACTTTTATCGGGTATGGTTACCTGTCTCTGGCAATTATTCCCCGATAAATCCAATTATGAAATTATGGAGGCCGTTCGTCTTAGTGGAGCGAATTATTTACATCCAACAGCCGAATTGGGCTACGGAATTACCAATTTCCTGGTGGCACATAACTATCTAGCTCAATCCGCTTCCAAGGAGGATTTGGTGTTTCTTTTCGTCAATAGCGTAACCCGAAAATCTTCGGTGGGAGTATATTTGAAATCAAACAATACGACCGATTTTACCGTTGATTTGTCTTTATTAGGTAGTGACAAAATTATTCATAAAGAATACACCATTAAACGCGGGCAAGAAAAGAGTCTAAAACTTAAAGTGCCTAAATTGCCCAAAGGTGAAAATAATGCTTTGGTTATAGTTAAAGTGAATGATTTGACTTGTCAAACTTCTTACGTGATGTATCTTGGTTTGGTTAAATAGTATTAAGAAATTTTTAGATTGTATCAATGAAAAAAATAGTAATTCTTCTCTTCGTATTTTTAGCTTCAATAGAGCTTAACGGACAATATTTGTTGGGTATCTTGAATTATAATGCTTTCTCTACGGCAAAGATGGAATCCTTCATCGAATTTCAATTTATGATTGATGGGAAAACAACCCGCTATGTTTTAAATGAAAATCATAAATATTTTTCGGAAGTCGAAATAATCGTGAATATCAATCAAAAAAAATCGGCGTTGCAGAAAGATTCTTTGATAGAAACCATTCATTATATATTGATGAGTGAAGAATTTGAAGATTCTATACAAAAAACCAAGCCCTATTTTATGGATATTCAAAATGTTAAAGTTCCGAACGGCGATTATGAGCTTAGCTTTTACATTAAAGATGTGCACGATACAACGAAAGTGATTAAATATATTGACTTTTTGCAGGTTCATTTTCCGAAGGACAAAATTGGTTTATCGGGTTTATCCTTGTGGCAAACGTTTAATGCAACGGGCGAGGGCGGCATTTACGATAAATACGGCTATTCGGTAACGCCTTTGTTTAATAATTTCGCGCCCGAATCGGTGTATGCTTTACCGATAACGCTCGAAATTTATAATGCCCAAAAAATCTTTGGAGATGATGCCGATTTTCTGGTTAGAGCGTCAATTGTTCCTGCTGACTTGTTTATCCGCGGGGACAAGGAATATGTTGAATACCGCAAGATGAAGTCTAAAGAGGTGATAGTCTTTTTACATCAATTCAATATTTTTGGCTTATCATCGGGAAATTATAACGTGGTAGTGGAAATATTAGATATCGATTCCAATGTGATGGGAAAGGCAAGTGCCTTTTTGCAACGCAGTAATCCATCGGTGAAATTGGATTTAAAGAATTATGATAACGTAATCATTGATAGTACTTTTGTGGAAAAAATTACCGATATGAAGGTGATGCAGGAGTATGTTGCTTCGTTATATCCGATTGGCACGGTTACAGAACAAGAGTTCTTTTATCAGCGCATGAAAAATGTTCCGATTGAACGATTGCAAAAATTCTTTTATTCTTTCTGGGCGAAACGCTCACCCACCGACCCGCAAGGAGCGTGGGAGGCGTATCATAAAAAAGTGCAATATGTCCAAGCACATTATGGAAGTCCGGTTATACAAGGCTTTCGCACCGACCGCGGACGCGTTTACCTCAAATATGGCGAACCTACCAGCGTTACCGAAGTCCCCTTTGACCCACAGTCTTATCCTTATGAAATATGGCACTATTATGTGATTGGGGAACAAACCAACGTGAAATTTATCTTCTATAATCGCGACTTGATATCCAATAACTATGAATTGCTGCATTCCGATATGATTGGGGAAACTTATGACCCTGCTTGGCAAATGAGATTGGTTAAGCGCCTCGATCCTTCTGCGAATCCCGACGTTACTAAGCCGAATGATTATTGGGGAGGTGAGGCAGATGATCAATATCGTTACAATAAATAGTTCGCTATGAAGCGCCTTTTCGATGTCTCTGCTTCGGTTTTCGCATGCCTGCTTCTTTTGCCTTTCTTTTTTGTGATTTCTTTGATAATAATGCTGGAATCAAGAGGCGGTATTTATTATTCTCAACAAAGAGTAGGGAAGAATAATAAGGATTTTAAATTGCTGAAATTCAGAACTATGAGAGTTGGATCTGATCAACATGGTTTGCTGACCGTTGGCGATAAAGACGCACGTATTACCCGTTTTGGCTATTTCCTCCGAAAATTCAAATTGGACGAATTGCCGCAACTCTTCAATATTCTCAAGGGTGACATGAGTATTGTCGGACCAAGACCGGAAGTGAGAAAGTATGTGGATTTATACGATGTTCGGCAGCGTCAGGTTCTCTCTGTTCTGCCGGGGTTGACCGATTATGCCTCTTTGGCTTATATTTCTGAAAGTGAAATCTTGTCCGCCAGCGATGATCCCGAACAAACCTATATTGATGAAATTATGCCGCGCAAAATTGAACTTAACTTGAAATATATTCAAAATCAAGGAATGATCGAAGATTTGAAAATTATTTTTAAAACGCTGTTCTCAATTTTGAAAAAATAGACTTATCAATATTTGTTTAGATTTTTGTAAAAATCCGCTCAACATTCAGTGTGGTGATTTCAGCCACTTTTTCAACGGAAGTTTCAAAGATGTCAGCAATTTTATTGGCAATGAGGGGAATTTTATCACTTTCGTTTCGCTGTCCGCGATAAGGGGTAGGGGATAAAAACGGGGCGTCGGTTTCCAATGCAATATTCTCTAAACCAACATGTTTAACAATATCTTGTAGTTTGTTGTTCTTGAATGTAACCACTCCGCCTATCCCTAAAATAAACCCGAATTTAATTGCCCACTCTGCTTCTTGAATGCCGCCTGAAAAACAGTGCAGAATACCTTTCAGTCCGCAATGTTCAAATTGTTTAAGAATCTCCAAAGATTCGTTATAGGCGTCGCGAATGTGAATGGAAAGAGGAAGTCCCGTCTCTTTTGCCCACTGTAGTTGGGTATAAAAGCACTCTTTTTGTGCGTCTAAAAAGTCGCTGTCGTGAAATAAATCAATTCCGATTTCGCCAATTCCAACCACGCGCGAATCGTTCAGATAAGTATGCAGAATTGCCAATTCTTCTCGATAGTTTTCGGCGACATCGGTTGGATGCAACCCAATGAGCGGGAACAAGTGCGTGGGATATGCATCTGTCGCTTCAAATATGTCGTTGAGCGTGGGTGTGGAAACGGAAGGTAAAATGACTTTAGTTACATTCGCATCAATGGCGCGCTGAATCACTTCCGCTAAATCGTCAGGATAATATTCTTTGTAAAGATGTGCGTGAGAATCAATAAAATACATGAACTATTGAATACCTAATTTGAGTTTTACTTGAGCAGTAATGTCTTCACTATCTGCATAGAATGAGAGAGAAGCGGTATCAAAAATGTAGGTATAATGATTCTCTTTGCCGATTTCGGTGATGGCATCTTTCAATCTTTTTTGAATGGGTGCCAATAGTTCGCTTTGTTTAGTCAGAAGAGTATTTTGTGCTGTCTCTGAGAAGGTTTGTATGCGGGTGTACATTGTTTCCAATTCTTGTTGCTTGACTTGTGCAACAGCTTGAGAATAAGTGGCTTGTTTACGATTAAAATCTTCGTATTTCGTTTGAAATTCGTTTTGCATTTGAGTTGCTTCAGCTTCTAATTCAGCTCTTAGTTGATTAATTTGGTTTTGAGCCGTATCAACTCCCGGCATGGATAAAAGCATGGCTTCGTAGTCTAAATGTCCAAATTTAACTTTCCCCTGTGCTGATAAATTTACGGCAGACGAGCTAAGAATGAGAACCGCGATGAAGCAAATATATTGAATGTTTTTTTTCATATCCGATGAGGTAAATTATTTTAAGATTCCGAGTTTCTTTTTCACTAAGGGAGTAATATCCTCACCGCCGTCAGCATATAACAAGGTGGCTTGTTCAAAAACGTAAGTAAAACCGTTTTCTTTGGAAACTGCTGTGATTGCCTCTTTAATTTTATCTTCAAAAGGTTGCATCAGTTCAATTTGTTTGGCTTGTAAATCGTTTTGGGCGTTATTTTGAAACTCTTGAATTCTATTTTGGAGGTCAATTAATTCTTGTTCGCGAAGTTTGCGCACGGCTTGAGACATTGTGCCGGCTTCTTGGTCGAATTTTGCGGTTTTAGCTTGAAGGTCAGCCACCATAGTGTTTCCATATTCTCTTAATTCATTTTGAAAGGCTTCAAATTTGATTTTAATAGAGTCAGTCCCGGGCATAACATCAAAAACAGCTTGGGAATTGATATGACCGTACTTTTGAGCTTGAACAGTAAAAGTACCCAACAAAAGGGCGGCGAACAGTAATAATAATGATTTTTTCATAATTGATTATAAATGATTGAGTTATAAATTATTCTTCACTTTCTTCCTTTTCGGCGGAGATTCCTAATTTTTGCATGATTTGCTCATTGATGTCCCACTTGGGGTCGGCATAGATGATGGTCATGGAACCGGCAACATCAAAGACAAAAGCATAACCTTTTTCTTTGGCATATTCATCGATGGCAGTAAAGACGCGGTCTTGGATAGGCTTAACCAATTCTTCTCTTTTTTTGAAGAGGTCACCGTCTTTTCCAAATCTTTTCTTTTGCATGTTTTTGGCATCTTGTTCGGCGGCAATGATCGCTTCTTCGCGTTTTTTCTTCATTCCGTCAGGAAGGGTAATTTGCTCAACTTGGTATTTCTTATACATTGAATCAATGGATTTGAATTGAGCTTCAATTTCTTTTTGCCACTGGGCGGCAATTCTGTCTAATTCTGCTTGGGCTTCAACATAGTCTGGCATATTGCCCAAGATGTATTCGGAATCAATATAGGCATACTTTTGTCCAAAAACGGGCAAAAGCATTAAGCTAATGATAATGGTTATAAAAATGTTTTTTTTCATAATTATTGTGTGTTTTGTTTATAACGTTGAATCGTTGTTTATATTTTAATTGTATAAAAAATTAGTCAATAGATTGATTGATAGATATATGGAATCTGCTTCCTGCGGCATCGGAGCGACCCGGGACGTTATCAAATCCGTAGCCCCAGTCAAATCCGAGTAATCCGAACATGGGGAGGTATATTCTTACCCCTAAGCCGGCAGATTTGTAAAGGTTAAAGGGTGAATAGTCGCGTTTGTTGTTCCAAGCTTTACCGGCTTCCACAAATCCTAATACATAAATGGTGGCACTAGGATTTAAGGTGATGGGGTAACGCAATTCAGCAGTAAATTTATTAAAGATGGTGCCGCCCACTTCGTCTCCATTTTCCAACGGCGTTAGGGCGCTATCGTCGTAGCCGCGCATACCGATAATTTCACGTCCATCCAATGCCCAACTTGACAATCCGTCTCCGCCCAAATAGAATCTTTCAAACGGCGGTGCGCCAACGTTCTTGTTGTACCAGCCGATAAATCCGGTTTTTATTCTTACGTTGAGAACTAAGTTATCCACAAGTTTGGTAAACCATGACAGGTTGAATTTCCATTTATGAAATTCAAGAAATTTGTATTTTTCTTGGTCGGTTGCAGTGGCATAATCCTTATTGGTAAAAAGAGAGTAGGGGGGAGTAGCTTGCACGGAGAACATAATTTCGGAACCTTCGCGCGGGTATATCGGTGCACTTACCGAGTTACGCATCAGGGTAAATTTGTAACTGATATTGTTGGCGTATCCGTTGCTGAAAATAAAAACGCTCCCGTAATTATTAACTTTGTAATATTGGTAGATAAGGCCGTGAGAAAGTTGGAAATAGTCATCGGGCCATTTCAGTTTTTTTGCAAAAGTAACGTTGGCACCCAGAATATTGATCGACGCAAAACTGGCATCTTTGCGTGAATAGCCGTTGGTTTGTACTTGGTAATAGACGGAAGCGGAGAGCGTATTCGGTTTTTTGCCGCCCAGCCAAGGTTCTACAAACGAAAAGCTGTAAGATTGATACCAAATCGCGTTGGTGGAGACCTTTAGAGAAATTTTTTGTCCGTCTCCCGATGGAACCGGTGTCCAAGCATTTTTGTCAAAAAGTTTTCGGAATGAAAAATTATTGAATGAAATGCCCGCACTTAATACCAATCCGGTGGCACCGTAGCCTGCCGACAGTTCCAATTGGTCGGAAGAAGTCTCTTCTACCACGTATTCGATATCAACGGTTCCATCTGCTTCATTAGGCGTAGGAATGACATCCATTTTTTCCTGATTAAAGTATCCTAATGAGAGTAGAACTTGCTGCGAGCGAATGATATCGGCGCGGTTGAATAGTTGCCCGGGGAGCGTAGTCACTTCGCGTAAAATTACGTTATCGTTGGTTTTGGTATTTCCGCTCACCGTTATATTATTGTAGGTGGCTTGTTGCCCTTCTCTAATACGTATTTCAATGTCGATGGAATCGTTTTCAATGAGCACTTCCGTTGGATTGGCGTAGAAAAACAGATAACCATCATTCATATAGAGCGAACTGATGTCGTTACCGTCGGGGTTCATACTGATATTTTCGGTTAAACGTTTTTGATTATAAACGTCCCCTTTTTCGATATTGAGTAATTGGTGTAATAAATCGCTTGAGAATTTGGTATTTCCTACGAATTTAATATTTCTAAAATAGTATTTATTTCCCTCATTTACACTAATATCCACGTATGCGAAGTTGTTTTTTATATAAAAACTGTCTTTAACGATGTAAGCATCTCTGAAACCTAATTCGTTGTATTTCTCTATAAGTTTGATTTTATCGTCTTCAAATTGGGTTTTGATAAATTTGGAACCTTTAAAACGGAGACTGACACGTCCGGCAAAATAGTCGCCCAAGTGTTCCAAAATGTCTTTTGACTTGTAATAATCGGGGTGTTTAAACATGTAGGCAATCACGGTATCGGCTTTGTAGAACGGTGCAAAATGGAAACGTTCTTTGGTCTCTTTCATTGATTTCAGCAACTTCGCTGCTGAAACTTGATTGTTGCCGATAAAGGTAATGCGGTCTATTTTGACTTTTTTTCCTTTTTTGATATTGAAGAAAAGATTAACGGCTTTAGAGATCTTTTCGTCCTGTTTTTCTTCGACCGAAATTTCGCAGTTATAAAATCCTTTTTCGATGTAGTAATCTTTGATAATGTTGATGCAAGTTTTTTTGAGGTTATCATTGACGATGTTTCCCTGTGAAATCTTTATTTTTTCTCTAATTTCTGTTTCTTCGCTTTTTTTTGCACCGTTGAAAGCGAAGGCAGCCAAGCGGGAGCGGTCTTCCAAATAAATATCGAGGAAAGCGGTCTTGCCCATTGTTTTGGTAACGGATATTTTAATATCTTCGTATAGTCCGGTACTCCAGAGCTTTTTAATGGTTTTCGAGATTTTGTCTCCCGGGATGTCAATGGTTTCTCCGACGTGGAAAAGTAAGAATCTTTGGTCTAATGCGCCACTGCCGGAAATGGTAATTCCTCCGATTTCATAAGGTTTGGGTGCCGAATAATCAAAAGACACAGATGGGGTAGTATCTTGAGAAGTCACTACAACTTGTGCGTAAGATGCTAATTGGCAGAACAATAAGACGAAAAGAACCCCGAAATAGTGTAATGATTTTATCAACATTCTATATTTTAAAATTAGCGTGCAAATTTAAAAAAAAAATCAACATGGTTGTACTTGCTCACTAGTTTTGCCAAATCTTCTTTCTCGGGCTTGAAATTGACAGATAATTTCATGCAAGTGTTGTCCATCAAATTCGGGCCACATGATGGGTAAAAAAAACATTTCGGTATAAGCCATTTGCCAAAGCAGGAAGTTGCTGATTCTGTATTCCCCGCCGGTTCTTATGAGAATATCGGGGTCGGGAATAGGGAAAGTGTTGAGTGCTTTCATGAAAGTTTCTTCGTTGATCTCCTGTTCGCTAATTTGCTTCGATTGTATTTGACGGACAAGTTGCTTTGCCGCTTGCACAATTTCCCATCTTCCACTATAACTAATTGCCAATGTTAGTGTTATGCCCGTGTTCGCTGCCGTTGCCTGAATGGCTTCCTGTAATCCTTTTTGACAATCATCGGGCAGGTCAGCGATGTTGCCGATGATATTTAATCTTACGCGTTTTTCCATAAGATTGTCTAATTCATTGCGAAGCGAGCTGACTAACAATGACATAAGAGCATTTACTTCTTGTTGGGGGCGATTCCAATTTTCAGTAGAAAAAGTGTAGAGTGTCAGGTACGAAATTCCCATTTTAGCGGCAGCTGTTAGTGCCCTTCTTACTGCTTCGGTGCCGGCTTGATGTCCATAAATCCGCTCTAATCCTTTCTCTTTTGCCCATCTTCCATTTCCGTCAAGGATAATGGCAACGTGTTGCGGAATATTGTTTTTATCTATTTGATTAGTAATATTTTTCGGCATAATGATAGATTATCGAGTAATGCTTTTCCTTTTGATATTTGTTCGCAGGTCGCAGGTTTTATCTACTTCTCCAAATTTGAAGGTAATAGTTACGCCGGCGAAGGAGTACAAGTCCTTGGTCGTGGAGTTCCCGCGCGCAGTCCCCGCTTCGTGTAAGACTTCCGATTTATCGGCTAAGCGGGCAATAGCAGCCCCTCTTTCATTGCTAAGTGTCTCATTATCATAGTAGGTGCCGCTAACATCATCTAAATAATCGGTGAAAGTATAACGCAATCCCCATTCAGCACCAATGGAAATGTAGCGGGCAAAATTAAATCGAATCCCAATCCCGAAAGGAATCGCGAAATTGACCAATGAGTAAAAGTCTTTTTCACCTTCAAACCCTTGTCCTTCCGTTCCGACGTGTTGCAGTGCATAATAGGTGCCGTCTCGGTCTGCTGCTTGCGGATTGAAAGAGAAAACAGCGATACCCGCAAAAATATAGGGCGAAAAAAAGTTTTTCCCGCGTGCGTTGTATAGTCTGAAAAAATTAAGTTCAGCTTGGGCGGAAATTTCCGTAATTGGTGATTTGAAACTTAGATTTCTTTCGTAGTTTTTGTTCGTGATGGCATCACTTCCTTCCACTTGTGCAAAAAGAATATCTGCTTTGAGTGCCCAACGCGGTGAAAAATTATAACGATAAATGATTCCACCCGCTACTTGGGGCATTCCAAAAATCGTACGCGGATTTAAGTCGCCCAAGTAAAAAGAAGTCCCAACCATGGCTCCAATTTCAGATTTTTGTGAAAAACAAGAAAAACTACTCAAGATTATGAGGCAGAGAATAAGATGTTTTTTCATTCGTTTAAGTTTCATAAAAACAGTTCTTTTAACGTTTAGTATTTCAAATTATTGTTTATGTTTGAACGTTTTATCTGTCAATTAATTGGGAATAATCCGATAAATAAAAACGATTGGGGCGCAACGCGTCTTCCGCCGCATAATCTACGCCAATACGGGGAGTTGCAATGATATCTTCCGGTGAAATGTCCAAATCACGATTTTCCAGCCAAACCATATCAGAATTTAAAGAGATACCGTTGTGCAATTTGCTTATTCCGAGGCACTTGCTAACCTTCCCCGGTCCTTGTGCCAAGTCGGGGGTGACTCTCAATTTTCCGGTACGTTTCAACATCAGTTCTTCGCCGTGAGTCGGGAAAATGGAACGAATGAGGATGGCGTCCGGAATGTCCCGCTGATTGGTGACGATATTAAGCAAAAAATGAACTCCGTAACACAAATATACGTAAATGACACCCCCCCTTGCGTACATCATTTCGTTTCGTTGGGTGCGCCTGCCGCCGAAAGCATGCGAGGCTTTGTCGGTAATGCCTTGATAGGCTTCCGTTTCGGTAATGATACCACCGGCAATTTGACCGTCTATCTGTGTAAAAATATACTTGCCTATCAAGTTTTGGGCTAAATAGAGTACATTGTCATTCAAGTAATAATCGGACGAAATCACCATGCAAAAAGAAAAATAGTCGGAGAACTTGCGGCTGTCCGACTATAAAAGTTGAAAATGATTAATCGTTTTGTTGCGACATGTAGTCGATGAGTTCGAGTACTTTGTTGGAATAGCCCCATTCGTTGTCGTACCAAGAGATTAATTTGACAAAGTTTTCATTGAGCATGATTCCGGCGTTGGCATCGAAAATTGAGGTTCTGGGATCGCCGATGAAGTCGGAAGAAACGACAGACTCTTCGGTGTAACCCAATACGCCTTTCAGCTCATTTTCAGAAGCTCTCTTCATAGCCGCTTTTATTTCGTCATAAGTGGTTGGTCTTTCCAAACGGCAAGTGAGGTCCACTACCGAAACGTCCAAGGTAGGAACGCGGAATGCCATTCCGGTTAATTTGCCTTTGAGGGAAGGAATAACCTTAGTAACGGCTTTCGCAGCACCAGTGGTGGAAGGGATGATGTTCCCGTTGGCAGCACGTCCGCCGCGCCAATCTTTTGCGGAGGGTCCGTCCACGATTTTTTGAGTTGCAGTGCTGGCATGAACGGTGGTCATCAAACCTTCGACCATTCCGAAATTCTCGTGAATAACCTTCACCAAGGGGGCTAAACAGTTCGTTGTGCAAGAAGCATTGGAAACAATGTTTTCTCCGGCATACTCCTTGTTATTAACTCCCATTACAAACATAGGCGTATCGTCTTTGGACGGTGCCGACAAGACAACTTTCTTCGCTCCTGCCTGTAAATGCTTTTCCGCTGTTTCTTTGGTTAAAAACAATCCCGTGGATTCTACCACATATTCTGCACCCACTTCGTCCCACTTTAAATTGGCAGGATCTTTTTCTGCAGTCACACGAATGGGATGTCCATTGACAATTAATTGTCCTTCAGCGACTTCCACCGTTCCACGAAATCTGCCGTGAACAGAATCATGCAAAAGCAGGTATGCCATATAATCTACTTGTAATAGGTCGTTGATAGCAACCACTTCAAGGTTTTCATGCTCAATTGATGCACGCATGACTAATCGACCGATACGGCCGAATCCGTTAATTCCAATTTTTACTTTTTTCATATTAATTTAATTTAGTTAGTAAATGATGAGTTGAGATGTGAACTCTAATTATTTGATTTCTATGTATTTATAATTATCAATTTGTATTAATCTGGTTTGGGTGTTTTCGTATCCGCCCTTTTCTGCTCTTTTGAATTTGAAACGACACGATAAGGGTAAGTCCTCATTGCCAAGTAGATTATAGTCATTGCAGATAAGATTAACGAAGAATTTGGTGACATCATAACCTTGAAAGGCGAAATTATCGATGGTGGGCAATGATTCATATTTTGAGGCATAATTGTACGTGAACACCGTTGTCAATTCTTCTGCTGCATCAACGAAATAGTTGGTAAAAAAGCACAGTTTAAAAGTATTGACATTTTCAATGTTCAGATTTTTGATTTTAAACCAGCTTTCAGGAACAATCCACATGAAATTTTTTTCGGAATAATTGAGCATTTTGGTCATGCTTTGTGAAACGCGAATGGGGTTGCTGTAGCAAGAAATGACCACATTTCGTAGGTGTTCGGAAAAGAATTTTGCAATATCGGCCGTATCAACAGCTTTGTGATATGTAATATTATGGGAGAGAAAATAATTCTCATAGGCGGCGACTTCGCGTGGGAACTCGTTTTCATTGACCCAAAGTATATAATTGCTGTTTGGGTAAGTTTCATTGACCATTTGTGGACGCACTGATAAGTCCGGAATTAATTTATAAACGTATGGATTTCCTTCCACAATGTCGTGGCGCGAGGAAAAAGGATTGACGACGGGTATCTTATGATTTTTTGCGAAGGCGGCTACTTTCGGGAACATTTTTCCATAGACCGGCGCGATAATCAGGTCGATTTTTTTGTTGGCCACTTCTGCCAAGATGCTTTCTAACTTGTTTGAATCATTGGTGATGTCACGGGTGATGACGTTGAGCATTCTGCCATTTTGGGCTATTTCGTTCAAGGCAATTTGTGCCCCTTCCCAAAAACCTATCAATGAGTTATTGAAGTGGTTCTCAATGTCGGCGGCTTCATTTAGGCTTTCGATGTTCGTTTGTGCTAACCCATGGGCATTGATGGGAAGCAAAAACAGAATGGTTTTACTGGATTCGGTTTGAGCGTAATTGAATCCAAAGGTCAAAAATAGTATGGAAATAAGGATAATTTTTTTCATCTTGTATGCATGTTTGCTTGTTCAATGGTTACGGGAAGTTTCCAACGGCGATGACTCCATAACCAAAATTCAGGGTTCTCAGTGATGGTCTGTTCTGATAGTTGTATGTATTTCTCAATGATTTCTCCCTCTTTCATATTTTGTGGAGAATCTGTAATTATTTTATTTTCAATGTGATAATAACCCATTCGGTCTTTGATGACAGCATAATAGATAACCGGAATATTGTACTTTTTTGCAAAATATTCGGCACCATATATCATCGCTGAGGGTTGATTCAAAAACATCGTTTTATAACTTTTATCTATGTTATTGGGCGATTGGTCACTCAACATCATATAAGCAACTTTTTGCCCATTTTGTTCATATTGTTGAAAAGTTTCTCTCACATGGTCGGCAAAAACGACCTCTGTTCCATAACGAGTGCGGGCTCGGTTGATCAATTTTTCAAAAATTTTGTTGGAATTGGCTTTCCCAACTCCAACGCCATGGTGCTTGTATTGCATGGATAAACTCAAAATCATCCATTCCCAATTGTTGTAGTGATTGGATATCAAGATGACACTTTTCCCCTTTTCAAAGAATTGATTGACTACTTCGGGATTGATACATGAATACCTTTTTCTGAGCGATTTCTTGCTCATTGTAAGCATTTTGAGCATCTCTGCAGCAATTTGCGCAAGGTGATGGTAATATCTTCGTGTCAGCCTCTCAATCTCTTTGCCACTTTTGTCGGGAAAAGCATTTTTGAAATTCCGAATGATTATTTTTTTTCGATATTTAATTATATATTGTATGATTAAATAGAAGATGTACGCAATTCCATACAAAAAAGGGAGCGGCAAAATGGAAAGCGGATATAAAACGAGATAAAAAAGCAAGCGGGTTCCCATATTTATAACATTTTGGTATATTGGTAAATAGAGGAAACGATGTAATCGCTTTGAGCTTTTATTTCGGGACAAAAACTGCCGTCTGGATTGCTCAAGAAAACGGTTCCCATTCCGCAATTCTTTCCGAACAGCATGTCTGTATAACTATCGCCGATCATCACAGAATTTTCAAAATCGATTTCGGGAAAATCGGCTTTGGCTTGACGTGCCATTCCGATTTCGGGCTTGCGGCACGCACAGCCACTCCCGTTCAAATGGGGACAATAGTATATTTTGTCGATGATAATCTCTTTTTTTAAAAGAAATTGCAACAAAAAGGAATGCACATTTTCCACTTCCTCCACGCTGCAAATGCCCTTGGCGATCCCTTGTTGGTTAGTAACGACAATCATTCTTCGGAAGAAGGGGCGAAGTAAGGGCGCGGACAGGAGAAAATCTTCCCGTATTTCCAATTCGGACACATTCTTGACGTAATCACCTATGAGTTGAACGTTGATGACACCGTCACGGTCCAAAAATAAGGTATCTTTCTGTGTCTGCATCCTTTTCTTTTCTTTTCTTTTGCCATTTTACACTGACCCCAATAATAGGGTCATAAATTGGCTAATTTATTTATAACATATTCTTTATCAGCTTGATATGTAACTCCAAACCATTGTGCATCGCTTCGCAATATTTTTATTTTTACGGTTTGATTCATTAAAAAGAAGTTGATAACCGTTGGAATTTGGAACTCGGATTTAGGATTATCGTTGTTGTTTTTCAGAAAATCGATGAAAAGCGCTTCCAATTTGTCAAAAAACAGCGGAGTAAATCCCCAGAAATTCATGGACACCGGTGTGTTTTCATCGAGTAAAGTGGTGGAATTGTCGGGATTGACATTGCTAATACAGTCGTTATCTCGTTGAATATGAGTCATTTCAGTAATAGAGACCAATTCTTGTTCTGCATTGGCGGTGCAAACGCCGCGTGATACGGAACCGTTTTCGGAAAGGGTGTTGGCTAATTTGTAACCAATCATTGAAAAATAGGGTGGGTTGCTAATTTCTTCATTTTGAAGAAATTGAGCCATCACTGCAAAGGCATCTTTTCCGTAGAAATCGTCCGCATTGATCACGGCAAAAGGTTCTTTGATGGCGTGTTGAGCCACCAAGATGGCGTGAGCCGTTCCGTATGGTTTTACTCTTTCCGGGTGAGGGCAAAAGCCGGCGGGCAGAATATCCAATTCCTGAAAAACGTATTCAACTGCAATTTTGTGTATATATTTTGACAAAATATGCTCTTTAAAGTCGTTTTCCATATCGCGGCGGATGACGAAAACCACTTTGGTAAAGCCGGCTTTGATGGCATAATCAACGGAATAGTCCATAATGGTTTCGCCCTTGGGACCCAATTGGTCTAATTGTTTCAGTCCGCCATAACGACTTCCCATGCCGGCTGCCAGTACTAAAAGTGTGAGTTTCATATTTAATTCGCCTTTTTTAATTCAACTGGACTTCCATTTTGATTATAGATAATCAGCTGCCCCGACTGTGTGACAAACAGCAGTTGATTCCCAAATAAAACATTGGCAACCGTATCTTTTTCCGGAATTTCAATTTCTACTTGTCCTTGCATTAAACTGTTGTTAGTACTATAATATTTTAACGTATCGTTTTGATAATTGGATTCGTAAACGGTAGTTTTCATACCAATCATCTGGTTGTTTTTTTGGTCAAACTTCAAAAAATTGATAACGATACTGTCGCGGACATCATTTTGTGAGTCGCTTTGTGAGTAATAGAAAGTATTGTCTATTAAATAGTTGGATACGGCATCTCTGTTCATTTCAACTTCAATCTTATTTTCTGTGGTTTCGGAGAAGTGGGTTCTGATTGCTTTTTCGCCGATGAAAACGCCGGCACCTGCGAAGTAACCCAGGAGGGCAATCCAAGAGATATGTTTCAAGTACCAAATAAAATCAATTTTTTCCATTCCCATGACGGCAACGCCGGCAGCAGAACCGATGATGAGAATACTGCCACCTGTACCGGCGCAGTAGGCTAACATTTCCCAGAAATAGTGGTCAGTGGGGAAATCGTACATTCCTATGGCACCTGCTACTAACGGAACATTATCCACGATAGAGGACAAAAGACCAATTAATAAGTTGATAACGTAGTATTTACTTGGTTCTTGTAGTGCAATTCCATCCAAGCTGTTGGCTAACAACGATAAGTGTCCGATTGCTTGTAAGGCATTGATAGCTAGTAAAATACCGAGGAAGAACATGATGCTGGGAACGTCCACACGGGTAATAATGGTGGTGATGGAGTATCTGGATCTTTCTGTTTCGGTTGCATCGCGATGTACTATTTCGGAGAGAAGCCACATAATACCTAAGCCACCCAACATACCGATATAGGGAGGAAGGTGGGTTATCGTTTTAAAAACCGGGACAAACAGGAGCACGCCGACGCCGACACATAAGAATAATACACGTTGCCAATTTTGGGTTTGAAAAGATGCATCTAAATTGTCTTCATCCATTTGCGGTTGTGCAACTTCGCCTTTTAGGATAAAGGAAAGAACTCCCAATGGCACTATTAAGGAAGCTAAACTTGCCAAGAAAGTCATTTCAATGATGTTCAAGGTCGAAACTTTGCCTGCTATCCACAACATAATGGTGGTAACGTCACCGATGGGGGACCATGCTCCGCCGGAATTGGCAGCAAGAATAATCATACTAGCAAAGAACCAGCGGTCTTTCTTTTCCCCTACTATTTTTCGTAATAAAGCCACCATAACGATGGATGTGGTCAAATTGTCTAAAGCGGCGGACATAAAAAAGGTGAGGATGGAGAGTATCCATAGTAATTTTACTTTCTTTTTTGTGGTGATTTTATCGGTGATAATTTTAAAACCACCTTGAGCATCAATCAGTTCCACGATAGTCATGGCACCTAACAAAAAGAAGAGGATTTCGGAAATTTCGCCCAATGCATGGATTAATTTGGAATGAATCAGCCAATCGGAGAAATTACTACCCGGGTTATTCATTACATATTCACGCAAAGAATCGGTATTCACTAAGATCCCTTCGCCGCCTACAACTGCACAAACCCATAGCAAGACTCCTAATAATAAGGCAGTTGCAGTTTTATTAATTTTCAATGGATGTTCAAGTGCTATGACGGCATAGCCAATGATGAACGCAACAATCATGAATAGAAACATAACTTATAAATTTTGATTTTTAATTAGTATTTCGTTCTTAACCGATTCCATCAACCACATCGGCGTTGAGGTTGCTCCGCAAATGCCGATAGTGTCGGTATGGGAAATGACAATCCCTTGTAGTTGTTCAATTTTTGAAATCAAAAATGTATTTGGATTTACTTTCTTACAAATGTTATATAAATAAAGCCCATTTGAACTCTTTTCGCCGGACACAAAAAAAATGATGTTGTAATGTGCTGCAAATTCCTGTATCTGTTTGGCACGGTTGATCACACTTTTGCAAATGGTATTGACAGATTTAAAATTCTGGGGGAACTCTTTTTTATCGTACCTTTCTTGAATCGCAGAAATCAGGGCTTCGTACTCTTCAATATTTTGGGTAGTTTGTGAATAGAGTATGGCAGGTTTGTCAAAGTCTATTTTGTCAATATCTTTAAGAGATGAAATAACGATTCCTTTTTGCCCGATTTGTCCGATTAAACCAACGACTTCGGCGTGCCCTTTTTTCCCAAAAATGAGAATCTGAGTATTGATATCTGCGAGGGTTTCAAAAGAAAGTTTGATGTTTTGTTGGAGTTGGAGTACGACTTGGCAGGTCGTATCAATCAGTTCAATCCGATTTTTTTCTGCCAAACGATAAGTCTCAGGTGGCTCGCCGTGCGCACGAATCAGCACACGCACATTGTGCAAACGGCTCATTTCTTCGTGTGTAATAATACGTAAGCCCATCTGTGTCAGTCGTTGCAACTCCTCGTTATTGTGCACAATATCACCCAGACAATACAAAGTCTGTTCTTTTTCAAGCCATTGTTCCGCAGTTTTGATGGCATTAATTACCCCAATGCAGAAGCCGGAATGTTTGTCAATCTCTACTTGTATCGGGTTTAGTGGCATATGTCATCATCGTTTTTGAGGTGGCAAAAATACAAAAAAATCGTTGTTATTTTCTATTTTCAAGCATATTATCATTAAAAATCACATGAATATTTTTTTATCTTTAAATGACAAGTCAGTGCATAAAAAAAATGTGTATTTTTGCACCTTGTTATAATGAATTGAAAAAAATAGATAAATCAGATACATGAAATACGACGAAATTGATGCCGATCACTCCCAAATCGAAAATTTAGATGAGTATTTGAACTTAGACATACGAGTTCCGGTGAGTAAAGAAACCAGCAAGTTGGTGGAGAACCCGTTTCTTTCGCGCGGAGTGGGCGATATCCCTAATCCGAATGAGGTAAATTGCTCTTCATATAGTGAAACTTGTTGCAAATTACGTAGTTATGACTGGATGTCCAAAATGGATATTTCGATTGACTATTTGGAGTGCCCCTACGCTGAAGTGCGTTTCAAAAACAGCCATAAAGAATTTTTTCTGTTACCACACGAGGGTAGTTTTAAAGTGGGGGACATTGTCGCCGTGGAATCTACCCCCGGTCACGACATCGGCATTATCTCGATGCTCGGGAAAAGTGTTTATAGACAGCTGAAGCATAAACGCATGAATGAAACCGAGATATCCAAGAAATTATACCGCACGGCGCGTTATTCTGATATTGAAAAATGGATTTCTACCGTCAATTCGGAACATACGACGATGCTTTCTTCTCGTTATATTGCGTGGGATTTAGGTTTGAAAATGAAGGTCAATGATGTTGAATATCAAGGCGATGGAACGAAAGCCATCTTCTATTATTCGGCGGAAGACAGAGTCGATTTCAGGGAATTGATTAAAATATTGGCAGAGCAATTCCGTATCCGTATTGAGATGCGTCAGATTGGCGTGCGGCAAGAAGCCGGACGTTTGGGAGGCATTGGCACTTGCGGGCGTGAATTGTGTTGCTCGTCATGGCTTACCAATTTTCAATCTGTTTCTACTTCTTCTGCCCGTACACAGCAACTCTCCCTGAACCCGCAAAAATTGGCCGGACAGTGCGGCAAACTTAAATGCTGCCTCAACTTTGAACAAGCTACTTATGTGGATGAACTCAAAAATTTTCCTGCTCCCAATGTTCCCCTTAAAGTTAAAAAAGGGAAAGGCGTTTACAACAAAATTGATATTTTTAAGAAAATAGTGTGGTACAATTATGCCAACGACAATTCGACTATGTTCGCCATTCCGTTGGATAAAGTGAACCAGATTATAGAAATGAACAAAAATAATAAGTACCCGGAATCATTGGAAGAGTTCGCTATCGTTAATCAAAAGAAAATGGAAGAAGTTGGTTACAGCTTAGATGAACTGAAAAATATTGAAGATAAATAAGTTATGAAATACAGGAACGTTTTCTTATGCCTTTTTCTTTCCTTGTTTTTGTTTTCATCTTGCAAGCATGATATTTTTTATGAAGAGATTCATTCGATTGAAAATGAAACATGGAATGTAAAAAACGTGCTGAACTGTGAGTTTGAAATTACCGATACGATGCAGTTTTATACGATGTATATGGATATTCGGAACAGTGTTGATTTTGAAACCCGAAATTTGTATGTTTTTATGGATACGGAAGATCCGAATGGCACGAAATCGCGTGATACATTGGAATTCGTGTTGGCCGACGCTCACGGTAATTGGAAAGGAAAGGGGAATGGGCGCTTGAAAGATTATCAATATTTGTTTTATCCAAAGGTCAGATTTCCGTATAAAGGAACTTATCATTTTTCTTTTCAACAAGCTATGCGTCAAGATGATGTTGTAGGAATTGCCAACTTCGGAATGACTGTTTATACTTTCGATGAGAAAAGATTTATAAAATAATGGTTGCCAATATGTAAAAAATTATGTATCTTTGCCGACTTTCATTAAAACAACTAAATCATTAAATATTAAAACATTATGGTAGAAAAAATTACAACAAGCAAACAAGCCATGGAAATGGAAGACAAGTACGGTGCGCACAATTATCATCCGCTCGGCGTTGTTCTTTCTAAAGCAAAAGGTCCTTTTATGTGGGATGTAGAAGGAAAAAAGTATTTCGATTTCCTTTCAGCATATTCTGCTGTTAACCAAGGTCACTGTCACCCGAAAATTGTGGATGCGATGGTTGACCAAGCTCGAACATTAACTCTTACTTCCCGTGCTTTCTATAATGATTGTTTGGGACCATATGAAAAATATATAACGGAAACTTTCGGCTATGATAAAGTATTACCGATGAATTCCGGTGCCGAAGCTGATGAAACAGCCTTGAAATTGTGCAGAAAATGGGCATATATGAAAAAAGGTCTTCCTGAAAACCAAGCCAAAATCATCGTTTGTGACGGCAACTTTCACGGCAGAACCATCACCATTATTTCCATGTCCACCGACCCTGACGCATACGCAGGCTACGGTCCGTTTACTCCCGGTTTCATAAAAGTTCCTTACAATGATATTCCCGCTTTGGAAAAAACATTGGAAGATCCGAATATTGCCGGTTTTATTGTTGAACCTATCCAAGGTGAAGCCGGTGTATATGTACCAGAAGACGGCTATTTGAAAAAAGCATCCGATCTTTGCAAAGCCAAAAATGTGCTTTTTATTGCTGATGAAGTTCAAACAGGTATCGCGCGTACAGGTAAAATGTTGGCTTGCGACCACGAAAACGTTCGTCCCGACATTCTTATCTTAGGAAAAGCATTATCCGGTGGTACCATGCCGGTTTCTGCTGTCTTAGCCGATGACGACATTATGCTTTGTATCAAACCCGGTGAACACGGCTCTACTTTCGGTGGAAATCCGGTAGCTTGTAAAGTGGCTATCGCTGCATTAGAAGTAGTTAAAGAAGAAAAATTGGCTGAACGTGCCGAACGTCTTGGAAAAATCTTCCGCGACGAAATGTGCAGCGTAAAAAGCGATATGATTCAATTGGTGAGAGGTAAAGGCTTACTCAATGCTGTTATTATTCGCCCCAAAAACGGAAAAGAAGCTTGGGACGTTTGCGAAAAAATGAAAGAAATGGGCGTCTTGGCTAAGCCAACCCACCAACATATCATTCGTTTCGCTCCTCCATTGGTCATCTCTGAAGAAGAATTGAGAGAAGCTATCGAAATTATTAAAAAAGCAATCATTAGCTTCGAATAATAGAAGTTATCTGAACTCTATTTCCCGCAGGTGCCCTTCCCAAACTTGGAAAAGTCGCCTGCGGGAATTTTTTTAGATAATACTTTGAACAACGATTCATTGCGATTGTTAATAATAAATTGATTATCAACTTTAAACCTTTATTTTTATGATTAACGAAAGAATGGAAAAAGAAATTAATGACCAAATCAATGCCGAATTTTGGTCAGCTTATCTTTATTTAAGTATGTCCGCTTGGTTTACGCAACGAAATCTCCCCGGTTTTGCAAACTGGATGTATGTACAATATCAAGAAGAAATATCTCACGGAATGAAAATGTTCCGTTATATTCACGAACGGGGCGGTAACGTTAAGTTATTACCCATTGCCAAAGTAGATTCCGAATGGAAATCCCCGTCTGATGCTTTTCAATCCACCTTGGAACACGAACGTAAAGTTACCTCTTTAATTAACTCTTTGATGGACACTGCTCACGAAATAAGAGATTATGCAACGATCAATTTCTTGAATTGGTACATCGAAGAACAAGTGGAAGAAGAAGCTAATGCAGACGAAATCTACAACAAATTATTAATGGTTGAAAAAGACTTGGCTGCTTTATACGCTTTGGACAAAGAATATAGCACGCGCGTATTCGTAGATGCCACCTTACCCGCAGCTGAATAATTGATTTTTTCAATAAATGATCGCAGGAATGTCTCCCAGACATTCCTGCTTTTTTGTTGGACGTTTTTACAGAGAGTTTAAAACAGCATAATCATATTTTTCTCCCAAATCCAATGATGAAGATACTCGATTGTGTTAATATTTATGATTATATTTGACGTTTTTTGATGTTGATTTTTTATAAATTATTGCTAATCAGATATATAAAAAATAATTGTGAAAAATAAAGAAAAATGAAACAATAAAAAAATAATTCCTTAGATTTGTGGATTGATTTTTAGAATTGAGTATGTCGGACTTTGCAAAAACTAAATTATTGGTAAAAAACAGTACTCAAGAGTTTGATTATTTTATTTTTTAGAAGTGTACAATGGGAAAAATCCCGCTTTATAATAAAAAATCATATTATTAATCAAAATTTTATATTATGGAAAAAAAATTGACATTCTTACTTCACACAGCATTGATAATGTTGTGTTTGTGCTGTTTTGGTGCTTTTCAGAGCCAAGCTCAAATCAATGAAAGCATGAATGAAAATCCGGCAGGTACCAAACCGGCACGGCATGTTTCCACCGGTACTGTCACTTCCCCTGTTAGTCAGTTACAGCCCTTGCAGTTGTTGCGAGGCAATACTGCGTATGGCTTTAATGTTTGGGACGAAAATTCCACCTATCCGAAGTACGTTTCTTTTGACGTAGCTGCTCCCCAAACGGTCACTGATATTACTACACCATCCTTATCGTTTGTTGCAGGTGAGTATTACGACGGGGCTTATTATTGTTCTGAAGAAAATAATGGTTTTTACCGTCTTGATCCTGCCACCGGCACAGCCACTCTTATCTCTACTCAATCTACCAGTTTCCAAGATATGGCGTATGATTATTCTACCAACAAGATGTATGGAATTAATTCGACCGGCTTATATACGATTGATTTGAATACCGGATATTTTACTTTTATTAATGCAGTTGCCGGTATGACGGAAACCCCCATCACTTTAGCTTGTGACCTTGCCGGTAATATGTATTCTATTGAAGTTACGACAGGATATTTTTATTCTATCAACAAGACTACCGCTACCGCAACGTTGATTGCTTCTACTAATACTCCAACCCGCTACCGACAAACGATGGGCTTTGACCATAATACGGGGATTCTTTATTGGGCAAATTGCAATGAAGATGATGGCGTATTTGGTATTATTAATCCTGCTACGGGCTCAGTTACTTCTCTTGGAATGCTAGGAGCAAACATTGAGTTGATCGGGTTTTATGTTCCTTATACGGCAGTTCTTACCTGCGATGCTCCTACTAACATGACAGTGGCTTCTTTCGAAACGGAATTGCAACTTTCCTGGGATCCACCTGCCGATGCCTCCAATTTGGTTGAATACTTGATATATCAGGACTTAGCTCAAACACCGTTGGCAACTACCACTAATACTTATTATACTGTCAATCAATCGCTTCAACCGGGCGTTCAATACTGCTATACTGTAAAAGCTTATTATAATAATACATGCTTGTCAGATCCATCCAACTCCGATTGTGGACAGCTCACCGTGGGAATCAACGAAAATAGAGCCAATAATCAGGTGAAATTATTCCCGAATCCAACTTCTAATGTGTTGAATGTCTCCGCTCCGGGGTATCAATCATTTGAAATTATCAATTATCTCGGACAGGTAATTAATTCCCGTTCCCTGACCAACGAACAAACCATCATCAATGTTGCCAATTTGTCTGACGGTATTTATTTTATTAAATTGAAAAATAAAGACCATGTTACAACGATGAAATTTATCAAACGATAAATTGATTTTCTCAAAAAAAAGCGGGATGATGTCCCGCTTTTTTTTTGATTTATGTGTAAAAGAAAACCTCGTTTCCTTTAAATTTTTTGACCTTTTAATATCACGGTTTCCACTTTGTTGGAGCCGAAAGCGTAAGGCATAAATTCAATATTTTGCATTTGTTTGGTGATGAAGAAGTTGGCAAGTTTTCCTTTGGCAATGGTGCCTAATTCTTCATTCACACCCATGGCATACGCGGTATTGAGGGTGGTAGCGTTGATGGCTTCTTCCGGTAACATCTTGTAATGGATACAAGCCATAGAAAGTACAAATTGCATATTGCCGGAAGGAGACGAGCCCGGGTTGTAATCCGATGCCATGGCAACGGGAAGTCCGGCTTCCATCATTTTGCGGGCAGGTGCGTAGGGCATTCCCAAAAAGAACGCTGCACCGGGCAAAATAGTCGGCATCGTTTCTGAACCTAACAACACTTCTATCTCTTCATCACCTGTATATTCTAAATGATCAACCGAGCGGGCATTGTACTTAACACCTACCTGAATTCCTCCCGAATAATCCAATTCGTTGGCATGTATTTTGGGATATAAACCATATTTAATTCCTTGCATCAGAATACGTTCCGTATCTTCTACCGTAAAGAAACCGCGGTCGCAAAAGACATCAATAAAATCTGCCAATTCCTCCGCTGCCACCATCGGAATCATCTCGTTGATAATTAAATCCACGTATTCGGTTTGTCTGCCCAAATATTCTTTCGGTACCGCATGGGCACCCAAAAAATTGGATTTGATGGTGAGTAGTGATTTCTCTTTCAATCGGCGAATGACGCGCAACATTTTCAATTCATCTTCGGTGGAAAGTCCGTAGCCGCTCTTGATTTCCACGGCACCGGTTCCGAAAGAAGCCATTTCCGAAAGACGTTCCCACGCACTGTCAAAGAGTTCATCTTCAGTTGCTTTGCGTAACCGTTCCACGGAATTGAGAATACCGCCACCGCGTTTGGCAATCTCTTCATAAGAAAGTCCCTTGATTTTGTCGATATATTCAATCTCACGGCTACCGGCATAGACAGTATGCGTGTGAGAATCGCAAAAAGTGGGGAATACCATTTTTCCTGTAGCGTCAATGACTTCGACTTTTCCTTTGAGGTTAGAGAGCTTTTCCTCTTTCCAATCGCTCATTTTCCCGAAATCAATGATAATTTCTCCATCGGTTAATAAAAATGCATCGTCTATGCAGTTTAATTGTTGCATGGTTTTGCCCGCACGAAAAAGTTCAGGTTCGTTTTCGACCTGAACTAATTTCCGGATATTTTTTACTAAAAAAGCGCTGTTTTTCATTTTTTTGAAGAAGGTAAAGTCAATTCGATATCATCTAAATATAGGGTTGAATTTACCTGCCCTTGACAATGTTGCAAGTCACTAAAATCGTAGCCTGCGCTGGCAGAACAGATGATTTCGATATGCGTTGGGGCGGTGGCACTTACGTAGTTAATGGGTACATTAAATGGGGTCCACACATCAACCGCATTTTTTTCTTTGAGTAATCCGCTTGCTACAACGGTATTATTGCTATAAAGGACAACACTGATAGAAGCCGAGTCGCCGGCTACCGGTGTATATTTGTAGAATCCGCTAAAGGCAGTCGGGGAATCTGTATAAGGTTTTTTAATGTTGATACTTCCGCCGGTATTAAGGAAATCGTTGATATAATTTGTACTTAATGTTCCCATTGCGCC
This sequence comes from Bacteroidales bacterium, assembly GCA_023229985.1. GTDB lineage: Bacteria > Bacteroidota > Bacteroidia > Bacteroidales > WCHB1-69 > UBA1756. The sequence goes on from JALNYF010000002.1 coordinate 32,697, forward strand.
GGGAATTAATATGGTGAGTTGAGCACTATGCAAAGTGTCGGTTTTCAATTTTATGGCATAATTACCGGAGTGAGCGTTTTCATCGCGTATGGCCGTAATAGGTCCGTCAATATGGAGTGCATTCGGAAATGCGTGTAGCGAGTTTAAAGTATAAAAGGCAGCTGTTTGGTATTCCAAATATTGACCCGCATCGGCAGTTTGGGTTGACCAGCCGGTTTCAAAACCGCCGTCAGGAATTTGGGAAAAAGTCGAATCAACCGGATTAGGGGTGTTGGGATTTATTGGAGGTTCCGGATCGTCAGGGTCACATGAAGTGAAAGTAAACACGGTAGTTATAGCCAAAGCTATCCATAAAATTTTGTTTGTTTTCATCTTTATATTGTTTTTAAGTGTTAAATGTCGCACGAAAGCTGCACATTAAAGGTGCGTGGGGCTTCCAAATACATAGGGCGAAGCGTATATTCTTTATTCAAAATATTTTTAACGATAAATGAAATCTTGATATCTTCCATCAGAGAATAGGTAATACCTGCGTCAAAAGTGATGGCACCTTTTTTATTATTTTGCACGTAATTGTAGTAGCCTTTGAAGGGGAGGTCACCCATTTGAGCGACGAGTGCCGCGGTTGCCGGTGTTAAGTTGGGATTCAAGGCATCGCAATCGTAGAACAATTTATCCACATTTTTCATAGAGCTGTAATAGGCGGCTGCGAGGTTGATGGCTATTTTTTTGAAAAATTCGATGCAGATATCCACTTTTGCCATGTGTTGAATTCTGTATTTTAAGACATTGGAAGTGGTGTCGGTGGAGGAGCTGAGGAAAGTATATTCAGTGCCCGCATTATTATAATAGACTTCCTTTCTATTTTTGGTAACGGGCAAACTATAAGTATAACTTGCCATCACGCGGAGAAATACTTTGGAAGAGACATTTCCTTCGCCCATAACGGAGAAGTCAATACCGGAAATTGTCGCCGGGCCGGTGTTTAAGAATCTGAATCCCAAGTCTTTGGTGAAAAGTCCGGTAGTGCCCCATGTTCCCATGGCAAATTCAATGTAGTTATTATATCTTTGGTAATAAGCTGCCAAATCGATAAGACCCTTAAACTCGCCAAATTTAAAAGGTTGAGCTACAGCGGCTTCTAAGTTCCAACTCGTTTCGGAAACCAAGTTGGGATTGGGGTAAAAGCCGTAGTTCCCAATGGAAATGGCGATGAATTTTTCCCCGATGCTCGGATAGCGGTAACCTTGTCCCCAAGAGGCACGGAATGCGGTATGGCTGGAAGGTATTTGAAAGTTGATGCCGGCACGGAAAATGGGTTTTTGCTCAAATTCTTTTCCTAATGTATAGCATTCCCAGCGACCGCCGACCACGAGGCTTAAGTTTTCCTTTTTTAAAAATTTCTTTTCTAATTGAACATAAGTAGCGAAGTTATTGGAGGTCATTTTGGCAGCTTCGTTAGAGGTGTTATCGCCATTGAAAACACGTCCGTAAGATTCTGCGTAGATGTTCATAATGCCGGCGATTAATTTCAGTTTAATTTTATTAAACGGTTTTGTATATTGATATTCGTCAAAAACCAAAATGGAAGAGGCATCTTGTGCGCCGGTGGCTTCTTTATTATTACTATATGTAACACGGTTTCGCAAAGCGTGCGATGAACCATCGGGAGCCAAGTAGGAAATACAGGGATCTACATAAAAAGTGGCATCTTTGAATTTCGATAAAGAACCGTTGTAGGTTCGGTACATGTTCGTGTCGGAATCATACCAGAAAAAAGATTGGGCATTTTCGGAATACATAAAATTTCCGTTGAGGGAGGCAACCAAACCTTTTATTTTTTTTGGGCGATAGCGTGTTCCGAAATTTATACGTCCCCGCGTTTCATATTTTCCTTCGTTACTTTTACCTTTTGCCACACTATATTCCGGACCGATGTAACTTTGGTCATCAAAGAATTCGCCACCAATAATCAAATCGAAATTCTTTTTAATGATGCGGGAATGGAGAAATGAGGCTCCCCATTTAACGGGAGATATTTTATCCCAACTTTTTTTATAACGATCTTTTGGGGAAGAGTAAATTCCGCCGTGGATAACAACTTTTGTTTTAGGCTTTAAGGATGGATAGGCTGAAAGAACATTGATGGCACCCGTTAATGCGGATGACCCATAAACGACCGAAGCAGCGCCTTTGATCACTTCAATATGGTCAACATCTTCCATCGGAATAAAATTCCACATTGGGCGACCGGCATCCGGACGCAGCAACGGTATGTCATCTAACAAAATCAAAACCCGACTGCCCATTCCTGAACTAAATCCGCTGCCACCACGAATCTGTGGCTCGTTATCAACTACCGCTACACCGCCCAGCTTGGTTACCATTTCATTTGCCCCCGATATATTCAAATTGTCAAATGACTTTGTTTCAATGCTAATGATGGAAACTGTTGAGGTGGCGGGGTCAGTATTAAAATCTTTGGCGGTTACCTGTGTAGCGTCCAATTGGTGAATCTCACAGTTTAACTCTATTTTTAATTTCACTACCCGTTGTTTAGCGGAAAAGATAATGGTGCGTTTATAGCTCTGATACAATGAACGAAAAAATTCTAACTCACAAGTATCTCCTCGTAAATAAAGCTCAAAATTTCCATTCTCATCTGACATTAACGGCTCTTTTAAACAATTGGAAATAATTCGGGTATAGGGCAGAGGGGTGCCATCTCCCGCATCTACAATACTTCCAATAATTTTATTATTCTGCGCTGCTATACTCATACTATTGATTATCAATATTGCAAGCGTTATAATTATAAGTAGTCTATTTTTCATTCTTATTTTTCTTTATCTCTCAAATTGAGCCGGCAAAAATACAGTTTTTTTATTAGATAGAGACAATTTAATGATGAAAATATATAAACTATTGATTTTTACTAAAATAAAAATACTAATAAACGTTAATCTAGGTGAAAAAATGATATGTTGCATCTAAAAATATGAATCATAAAAATGAATTTCTGCCACGTTTCATTTATGATTTGAACAAAGAAATAAATTTTTTATAAAAAGTAAAATACATTATTTGCAACAAAAAAAGTTATACCTTTGCGGGCAAATATTGGAGGAAAGATAAGACAGGAAATAGGGTAGGGTTGGTTTTGTAAACAGTTAATCTTTAATGATATACAGAAAATAAACAATTAATTATCCATAAAAATATTAAACGTATGTATCAAAAATTTCAAGCATTTCTGCAAAACGAGCTGAAAGAAATCGAAAATGCAGGATTGTATAAGAATGAAAGAATCATCGTTTCACCGCAAGGCGGCGAAATTACATTAAAGAATGGCACAAAAGCCTTAAATTTCTGTGCTAACAATTACTTGGGTTTAGCCAACAATCCGCGCTTGATAGCGGCGGCAAAAGAGGCATTGGACACGCATGGCTACGGAATGGCTTCCGTTCGTTTTATTTGCGGTTGTTCTGACCTTCACAAAGAATTAGAAAAGAAAATTGCCGAATTTTTTGGAACGGAAGACACCATTTTATATGCTGCCTGCTTCGATGCCAACGGCGGTGTTTTTGAACCTCTTTTGAGCGAAAATGATGCCATCATCTCCGATTCTTTGAATCACGCTTCTATCATTGATGGTGTAAGACTTTGTAAAGCAGTACGTTATCGCTACGCTAACGCCGATATGGCAGATTTGGAAAAGCAACTTCAAGCCGCACAAGCGCAACGCTTCCGCTTAGTAGTTACCGATGGCGTTTTCTCTATGGACGGTAATGTTGCTCCTTTGGACAAAATCGTTGAATTGGCAACTAAATATGACGCTATGGTAATGGTGGACGAATCTCACTCCGCCGGCGTGGTTGGGAAAACTGGTCGCGGCGTTACCGAACAATTTAACCTTAGAGGCAAGGTGGAAATCCTTACCGGCACGCTCGGCAAGGCTTTTGGAGGTGCTATTGGCGGTTTTACTACCGGTAAAAAAGAAATTATCGACATGCTTCGCCAACGCTCCCGTCCCTATTTATTCTCCAATTCCATTCCTCCAATGGTAGCCGCTGCCGGTTGCAAAATGGTGGAATTAATGTCGGAAACGAACGAATTGCAAGACAGACTTCACGAAAATACAGCTTATTTTGTTCAAAAAATGACAGCTGCCGGCTTTGACATCAAACCAACCCAATCTGCCATCTGCGCCGTTATGCTTTATGATGCCAAATTATCACAGACCATGGCTGCCAAATTACAAGATGAAGGTATCTTCGTAACCGGTTTCTACTACCCTGTTGTCCCGAAAGACTTGGCTCGTATCCGTGTCCAAATTTCCGCAGCTCACAGTCGTGAACATTTAGATAAATGTATTGCTGCTTTTACAAAAGTAGGTAAAGAATTATCAATTATTAAATAAAAGTATAGTAGTTAATATGTCAACAAAAAAACAAATCATTGAAAGAGAAAGCGTTGTCGTTAAGTTCGTCGGTGATTCCGGTGATGGCATGCAGCTTTCAGGAACTTTGTTCTCTGATACGGCAGCATTAGCAGGTAACGATATAGCCACATTCCCCGATTTTCCGGCTGAAATCCGCGCACCTCACAATACCGTAGCCGGCGTATCCGGTTATCAAGTCCATATCGGCAAAGAAACCCGAATTATCGGAGATAAATGCGACGTTTTAGTTGCAATGAACCCCGCTTCCCTCAAAGCTAATTTGAAATGGGTGAAAATGGGCGGTACCATCTTAACCGATGTCGATGCTTATGATGCAATTGCTTTGGAAAAAGCAGGCTACACCACCAATCCATTGGAAGACGGCTCGTTGAGCTCATACTTCGTCGTTTCTCCCAACATCACAACCATGGCAAAAGAAACCGCCATGCAGTTGGGAATGGATATGAAAGATGCCGCCAGAACTAAAAATATGTTTTGCTTGGGTATGATATACTACATCTTCAGCTTCGATCTTGGAACCCCGTTCAAATTATTGGATAAACGTTTCAAAACAAAAAAAGAAGTTGCCGAAATCAATAAAAAAGTAATGGAAAAAGGATTCAACTTTGCGGAAACGTTGGAAGTTTTTGAATCGATTTACCATGTTACTACCGTGGAACTCCCCAAAGGAAGATACCGCAATATTACCGGTAACATCGCTACGGCGTGGGGACTTTTGGCTGCAGCCGAACGCTCCGGACGCAAATTGTTCCTGGGTTCTTATCCTATCACGCCGGCTACCGACATTTTGATTGAATTGGCAAAACATAAATCATTGGGAGCTAAGGTTTTCCAAGCAGAAGACGAAATTGCTGGCATCTGTTCTACCATTGGTGCCTCTTTCGCCGGCGCATTGGCATGTACCTCCACTTCCGGTCCCGGTCTCTCACTCAAAACCGAAGCCCTTGGATTAGCCGTCATCACCGAATTGCCCATTGTTGTGGTTGATGTACAACGCGGCGGTCCTTCTACCGGTCTTCCTACCAAATCGGAACAATCAGACTTAAATATGGCATTGTTTGGAAGAAACGGCGAAGCCCCATGTATTGTTGTTGCTGCCTCTTCTCCGAGCGACTGCTTCTATCAGGCATTCAACGCCGCTAAGTTGGCAATGGAAACTATGACACCATGTATCTTATTGACAGACGGTTATATCGGACAAGGAAGCGAACTTTTCCGTATTCCTAAAGTTGCCGATTTGCCGGAAATCCACCCACCGTTGGCGAAACCTAACGACCCCGACTACAAACCTTATCGTCGTAATCCCGAAACCTTGGTTCGCCAATGGGCAATTCCCGGAACAGAAGGTTTGAGACACCGTATTGGCGGTTTGGAAAAATCGGACTTGGACGGTAGCGTTTCTACTGACCCGTTGAACCACGCGAAAATGGTCAACAACAGACGCGATAAAGTACAACGTTTGGCAACGCGTGTTCCTCAACAAGAAGTCTTTGGCGAAGAGAGCGGCGAAATCTTAGTTGTTAGTTGGGGCGGTACCAAAGGACAAGTGCAAACCGCAGTGAAAGAAATGCGCGAAAAAGGACAAAAAATCAGCCATACGCACTTTACCAATATTATGCCTATGCCAAGTAATACAGAAGAAGTCTTGAAAAAATTCAAGAAGATTTTAGTATGCGAACTCAATACCGGTCAATTTGTCAATTATTTGCGAATGACCTATCCGCACTTGCAATTCCAACAATATAATAAGGTTCAGGGATTGCCTTTTACAGTCGAAGAATTGAAACAAGCCATTCATAACATTCAATAACAGGAGGAAATACAATGAGTTACAAAACAATAGAAAGAACAACAGAACAATTGACAAAAGAAGATTTTGCCAGTGACCAAATGGTGAAATGGTGCCCGGGCTGCGGAAATCATGCTATCTTGGCTGCCGTTGAAAACGTATTTCCACAAATCGGCTACAAAAAGGAAAACTTTTGCGTAGTGTCCGGTATCGGCTGCTCCTCACGTTTCCCGTATTATATGAATACGTACGGATTTCATAGTATCCACGGTAGAGCCAATGCCATCGCAACCGGCGTGCGCCTCTTCAACCGCGGGCTGAGCGTTTGGGTACCCACCGGCGACGGCGATTCACTTGCTATCGGCGGAAACCACTTTATCCACGTGATCCGCAGAAATATTGACCTCAACATCATGCTCTTCAATAACGAAATTTATGGTTTAACGAAAGGTCAGTATTCCCCGACTTCCCCTATGGGTAAAATTACCAAATCTTCCCCGCAAGGAACCATTGAACACCCTTTCACAGTCGGTGAACTCGTTTTGGGCGCACAAGGTACTTTCTTCGCAAGAGTAATTGATAACAAACCTCAGTTTATCAGTCAGGTGATGCTGGAAGCCGCTAAACACGACGGCACTTCCATCGTTGAGATTCTTCAAAACTGTGTTATCTTTAACAACGGCGCACACAAATATATTACCGATAAAGAAGTACGCGATAACAACCAACTTTACTTGGAAGACGGCAAACCGATGCTTTTCGGAAAAGATAAGGAAAAAGGAATCATCCTTGGAAACAACGGATTACAAGTGGTGAAATTGGGTGAAAATGGAATTACTGAGAAAGATATTCTCGTTCACGACATGAAAAGCCAAAATCCGGGAATCCACTTGATGTTGGCAAAGATGAAACCCCCTTACTTCCCCATTGCCTTGGGCGTAATTCGCTCGGTAGAGTCTCCTACTTATGACCAGTTATTGGATGAACAAATCAAAACCGCTCAGGAAAATCCGGCAACCGTAAAATGCGTTGACGACTTGCTGAATAGCGGCGACACTTGGGAAATCTAATTGTGGATATATATTATCTTATCAATAAGCGTATCATTGTTTTGGTACGCTTTTTTTGATTTTTATAACGTCTAAAATGCAAGTTATTTTGCTTCTAAATCGTAAATAGTTTTTATCGGGTGAAATGTGCTGAGGGGGACTTCTACAAAGATGGTGATCCATTTTGCCATGGCACCGTTCCACAAGCCGGGAAGCTCCATCGCACGCAAAGTTTGTCCTTCAAAAGATTTTGAAGAAATAAAGCCGGTATGTTCATCAACAAATTCGTCCAAATTGAAATAGTCGCCGTTGTATTGGCGAAAACTGCATACCAAATCTACCGGATTAAAATGTGTAGATTGTTGAAAAACAGATTTTTGTGATTCATCGGCTAAATTAATTTGTGCAGATTCGATGATTTGCCAGCTTATTTCGCCATTTTCGTTTTTTACTAAAAAAGGTCCGCCGCCCGGTTCGCCTTCATTTTTTACCATTCCGCAAACCCGTATCGGACGATTAAGGTATTGTAATAAAATGGCTTGCGTTTCTTGCTTGTGTGGAAACGATAATTGTAGCTCATTTTCTGCAAAATACTTTATTTCAGTAAGTTGCTCATTTGATATCTCTTCGTGTGACGAGAGAAGTTCCACGTATTGAAACAACTGTTTTTGGAGCGTTAATAGGTGTGCAGCCAGTATTTTTTTATAAGAAATCGTATCTTCTAACTCGTCTTCATAGCGTACATTATCAATATTTTTGATGAAGATGAGGTCGGCTTTTATCTTTGCGAGGTTTTCAATCAGTGCACCGTGACCGGCGGGGCGGAAAATGAGATTTCCCTCCGTATCGCGAAATGGCTGATTATCAGTGGTGGCGGCTAACGTGTCGCCGGAACTCAGCTGCTGCGAAAAGGTGACATCATATTTTACATGAAAGCGTTCTTCGTAATGTTCCCTAATTTTTTGTAATAATTCCCGAAAATAGGGTTCGTGTTGTTCCGAAATGGTAAAATGGATATGGCAGATTCCGTCGCTGCCTTGGGCATACATTGCCCCTTCAACCAAATGCTCTTCAAAAGGGGTACGCAAACCGTGCGCATAGCGATGAAATGCCAATAGAGCTTTAGGTAAAAATGTGTAATTCAATCCTTTATCATATAACAGTGTTCCTAAAATGAGGGGGTAGTTGTTCTGTTCGATTTCATCTGACAAGTTGTAACCCAAATTTTGCATGGCAGTTTCCAACTCGTCATAAAGGGCGTATTGACGGAGAGAGTGAATAAAAACAGTAGCTTTTTTTTGTGAAGCGGCATCCGTTGCAGTATGCAAATTCACAAGGTCTTTGAACATACGGGACGCTGCACCCGATGCAGGGACAAACTTGCATATGGTCTTTCCCGCGATTAATTGGTCGTATTGATCTAATAATGAACGTTTTTTCTCTTCAGTAAAACGAATGATTCCGTCCCCAACGGTGGCTGCTTTTTGCAAATTTGCAAAGTCAAATCCGGTATGAAAGTACTGAAATTGTGACTTTACCTTGTCAGGGTCATTTCCTCGTTTTTGCATATAAACAAGGTCTTTTTCAGTGAATTGAATCATAATGGCAATTTATTGAATGTTAAAATCTTTTAAATCATCATATTTCCCAATATCCATCCACGTATCATCTTCGTGTAAATACCCTTTAATTACTTGATTTTCTGATAATTGTAAATATAAAGGAGTCATTGATAATTTTTGATTGTCTGGAATGAAGTTAAGAATTTCTTTTTTGACTACATGAATTCCACTAAATGCCAAGGGCAATTCGTGCGTCGTGGGGCGGGGAAGCAGCTTCTCGCCGGTTTTGTTGTTTTGCCACCCACATAATTGCATGGTATTATTATCAAAAATAAAAAACCTGGAAGTGAAGCGATTTTTGACTGCCAACGTTGCAAGCGATTGAGAATCAATGTGATATTGGATTAATTGCGATAGGTTAATGGAGGAAAGAATGTCCACATTATATAATAATATGTCGGTTGCGTTGGCAAACAACGGTTCGGCGAATTTCAGTCCGCCGGCAGTGTCCAAGAGCTGATTGCTTTCGTCAGAAATTTGAATGTCGGCATCAAAAGAGTGTGTCGCGATGAAATTCTTAATCTGGTCGCTAAAGTGATGGGTATTGACGACAATTTCATGTATTCCCGCGCGGGCAACGGTTTCAATGGCATTTTGGAGGAGGGTTTTCCCGTCAATGCGAACCAAGGCTTTCGGTTTATCGGCTGTCAGCGGATAGAGTCTCGTCCCTAAGCCGGCAGCAAAAATCATGGCTTTGACGAAAGTTTTCACGGTTACTTAATTTTAGTTACGTGTTGATTTTCAAGTTTATAAATTTCACCACTTTCGGGGCAAGTTGCCAATCCGTTTTCATTAAAGATGAGGCGATGTCCGTATTCGCTCATCCAGCCGATTTGTTTGGACGGGTTTCCTACCACCAAGGCATAGTCGGGGATCGTTTTGGTGACTACCGCGCCAGCACCGATGAAGGCAAATTTGCCAATATCGTGACCGCAAACCACTGTCGCATTGGCACCTATGGTTGCACCGCGCCCTACGTGTGTTTTGGCATACTGGTTTTTGCGATTGACGGCACTGCGGGGATTAGTCACATTGGTAAATACCATGGATGGTCCCAAGAAAACGTCATCTTCGCATGTAACGCCGGTGTAAACTGAAACGTTATTTTGAATCTTAACATTTTTTCCCAGAACAACTTCCGGTGAGATAACTACATTTTGTCCGATATTGCAGTGTTCGCCGATAATGCAACCGGACATAATATGGGAAAAGTGCCAAATTTTGGTACCTTCACCGATCGTGCAATTGTCGTCAATTATTGCGGAGGAGTGTGCAAAATATTGATTTTCCATTAAATGTCTTCTTTAAGTGCTTTAATGCCGGGAAGTTCTTTCCCTTCGAGATATTCCAGCATGGCACCGCCGCCGGTGCTGACGTAAGAAACGAACTGGGTAAGTTTATAGTTGCTGAGTGCTGCAATGGAATCGCCGCCACCGATGAGGGAGAACGCGCCGGACAATGTGGCTACTGAAACGCATAAGGCAATAGATTGGGTGCCATTTTCAAAATTTGGGAATTCGTAAACACCTACCGGTCCGTTCCACAAAATAGTATTGGAATCCTTGATAATCGCTGCAAACTTCTTGATGGTTTTGGGACCAATATCCATTCCTTCCCAATTGTCGGGAATGTGATTGTGTTTCGTAATATAGATGTTGGCATCATTCGCATAGCGGTCGGCGCAGATGTTGTCAATGGGGAAGTAAATATCAACGCCCTTCAGGTGAGCTTTTTTGATGATATCTTTCGCAACGGGAATCATTTCTTCTTCCAACAATGAATTGCCGATTTTTACGCCGATGGCGTGGAGGAAAGTATAGCTCATTCCGCCGGCAATAATGAGATTATCGACTTTATCCAATAAGAATTTGATAATGTTCAATTTGGATGAAACCTTAGAGCCGCCGATAATAGCAGTGAAGGGTGGGCGGGCATTGTTGAGGACGTTATCCAAGTTTTCGGTTTCTTCGTAAAGCAGGTAGCCGGCATAGCATTTTCCGGGGAAAAAGCGCGTAATGGTGGCAGTAGAAGCGTGTTCGCGGTGTGCCGTGCCAAAAGCGTCATTGACGTAAATGTCCCCCAAACGGGCAATAGATTGGGCAAATCCAAGGTCGCCGGCTTCTTCCTCAGCATGAAAACGTAAATTTTCCAGTAAGGCAACATCACCGCTCTGCAAAGCTTTTACTTTTGTTTCCGTCTCCGGATCTAGTACATCTCCAATAAATTGGACGCGTTTCCCCAATACTTCACTCGCTGTTGTTATGATATGTTTTAATGAAAACTTCTCATTGACGATGCCATTGGGACGTCCCAAATGAGACATCAACAGGGCAATCCCGCCTTCAGAAGTGATTTTATTGACGGTAGCGACCGTGCGTGCAATGCGGGTGGCATCGGTTACTTCGAACTTCTCATTCAACGGGACATTATAATCCACACGTACTAAAACTCGTTTGTTTTTTAATTTGGCTTCAGCAATTGATTTCATGTTGTTGTTTTTTATGATTAAATATTCGTATGTTTCAATATAACGTTGATTGTAGGGTACTTATGTCGAAGGTGGTCGGCGGTGGCTTGTGCAAAATAAACCGACCGATGCTGCCCGCCGGTACATCCGAAATGAACCGATAAATGGGTAAATTTTCTTTCGATATAATTATCTACGGAAATATCAACCAACGAAAAGATATTTTGTTTGAAAAGAGTGACGACCGGATACTCTTCCAAATAGCCGATAACCATCGGGTCGCGACCGGTCATGGCTTTATATTGTGCCTCTCTGCCCGGGTTGGGCAAAGCACGACAGTCGAACACAAACCCGCCGCCGTGGGAACTGTTATCTGCCGGAATCCCTTTCTTGTATGAAAAACTTGTTACGATCACATTCAATTGATCGTCAGATTCGCTTTCTATACCCATCTTTGCCTCCCAATCTATTTCCGTTAGGGCAGTCAACAAAGTGCGAAGCGTCGGAGTGTTGATGGATAAAGTCGTGTTTTCCAATATGTAACGAATATTGCGCGTTGCATAAGGAATGCTTTGCAAAAAGTGCTTTTTCTTCTCGTAATAGCCGCGATAGCCATACGCTCCCATCGACTGCATAATGCGGATAAGTGCATAAGCGTCAAAATATTGCAGAAAACTTGCTTTGTCTGTGGGAATATATTTCTCTAATTCGGTTAAATAGTAATCTAACAATTCTGCACGTTGGGCTTGGGGGAGGTCGGCTTTGGCATCGTACAACAACGAAGCAATGTCGTAGGGCAGTGCCCCTTTTCTACCTCCTTGATAATCAATAAAATATACTTCTCCTTCATGAAGCATGATGTTTCTTGATTGGAAATCTCGAAATAAAAAATAATCTTGGTCAATTTCCAACAGATAGTTAATCAGCGTGTTAAAGTCATTTTCTAATAACTGTTCATCGAAAGGAATCCCTGCCAATTTTAAAAAATAGTATTTAAAATAGTTTAAGTCCCATTGCATGGATTGGCGGTCGAAGGCGTGGCGTGGATAGCAGACGGAAAAGTCAAAGTTCTGTTTTCCTGATAGTTGTATAATGGGAAGCTGTCGAATTACTTTTTTATAATAATCAAAAACTTCATTGGAAAGGGTGTTTGTGCGTCGGTTTGTCAGAAAAGAGTAGAGCGTTTCGTCTCCTAAGTCGGTGAGCAGGTAGTATTGTCTATCGTTACTAATTGCCAATAAATGAGGAACTTGAATCTTTTTTTGTAAGAAAAAATTTGTAAAAGCAAAAAAGGCTTCGTTCTCCTTCACATTATCATTGTATGCACCCATCAGGGTTTCGCCGTTGGCTAAAAACAAACGTACATAAATTCGGTTTGAGCCGGATTGCGCAATTCTTTCGGTAGATGTTACATTATTATTATATGTACACTGCGCTAAATCAATTAGTTTTTTTTCGTTAAAACTCATAACGTAGCTTTTGGATTATCTTTTCATTTTGGGAAATTCTTTTCGGACAATATTGTTCAATTCATCGTCTGTCATACTGTATGTATCTTTCGCCAAATCAAGGCATTGAAAGAAGTTTTCTTTTTCGTTCAATTGATAAAAGCAGTATAATTTTCCTTTCCATAAATCCCAAATCATGGGCATGGCTTTTTCCGAGTTTGCATAAGCACGCAAGGCATTTTGATAATTTCCGGCGTTGGCGCAGGCTTTCCCGTAAAAAAACCAATAAATGGGATCTTCGCCCGAATAATTAATTATTTTTTGAATGGTTTCTTCCACTTTATCGGCTTCTCCCTTGTTAGTATAAAACAAAATTTTGTGCAGCAAAGTGCACCTTTCGTCTAATCCCTCGACTTGCAATTGGTCCAAGTCACGAATAAAATCAGTTGAGGTCTCATTTAACGCATTGATATAAAAATAGTTGTAATACGGATATTTGTTTAATTCTGTTTTATGTTCATTTAAAAAACGGATAAGGGGTTTATATTGTTTTGCGTTGAGGAGAGAATCGGCAGTGGAAATCAAGTGGGCTTCGCTTTGAATCTCGGTATTGCGAAGCGCGTAATAAAGCATATCGTATTTGACAATTTCGGAAAATTTTGCCGACATATTATAGGAAAAACCGTCCACTATTTTAATCTCATTTTTTTCGTTTAATCCCAGCATATAGTCGTCAATTTTAAGTCCGAAGTCGATATAGGTTCGGAAAACGATGTGATGTTTTCCGTTTTCTTCGTAATATCTGATGAATCTGAAATCGCCGCCGTCGTTGATAGTATTCACCGTAAAGTCGCCATATTTAAAATTATTATCAAATGCAGCTTGTCCGGCTTCCGTATCGAACGCACTGGCTACGATGGAGTTGGCAGAAATTATTTTTTTAATCGACGCTCTGTCGAAAGCGTTGTTCAGGAAAGAGGGTTCGCCGTTGATGAGCGAATTTTCTATTTGGTGGGCAAAATCGGTTGCACTTTGTTCATTCAGAACGATGGTGGTGTTTTTTTTGTCCTGTTCGGGTGTTTCTGCCGATCTGTTTTTGCAGCTGTTAGTGCAAACTATTAATAGACAAATAATTGCTAATGAGATACTTAATTTAATTATTTTCATAATCGGACTAAATTTTGGAATATAGAAGGGTCGTAAAATTGTCGGGATTAAAAATTTCGTTGGCGGTATGCAGAATTTGATCTGCGGTAATACTTTCAATTTTTTGAATGGCAGATGAAGAAGTTTCTACTTCATTGAAAGAGAGAGCACTACGTCCCATTGAGAGCATTTCGTTGAGTTTAGTTTCATTGGTAATTGCCCATTGTCCCAGGAATTGTTTTTTTGCATAATGAAGTTGCAGCGTGCCTAATTTTTGTTCAGATATTTTTTTCAATTCTTTGAATGTCAATTCAATACATTTGTCTGTGGTGTGGTTATCGCAGCCGATATAGACGGTAAAGAGTCCGGCATCGGAGAAAGGCGAGTAGTTGGCTTCTACGGAGTAGGCAAGTCCTTTTTTTTCACGGATTGCCACGTTCAATTTTGCGCTCATGGCTTGTCCGCCGAGCAGGTTGGTCAGCAGGGTGAAGGGCACGCGCTGTGGGTCATGGAGTGTGTAGGCGGTTGTGCCCATCATAATGTGAGATTGGGAGGTGTTTTTATGTTTTTTTGTGAAAGAGGGGCGGTAGTCGGTAAATGGAGTGCGGTGGGAAAGTGAGGTAGGAAGGGGATGTTCCCCAAAATACTTATTGCAATATTTGAGAAATTGGTCGGTGGAAATATTGCCGATAGAGGATAGAACGACATGGTCGGAGGTGTAGTTTTGACGGATAAAATCCAAGATGTTGTTGCGTTCGAGGAGTTTGACTGATTTTTTGGTGCCGAGGATATTTCTTCCTAACGGGTGACCGGCGAAGACGATGTCTTCAATTTCGTCGAAGATCAATTCGGCGGGGGAATCTTTATAGTAATTAATTTCTTCTAAAACGACATCTTTTTCTTTGTTTAGTTCCTTTTCCGGGAAGGTAGCGTTGAAAAAGATGTCGGACATTAGCTCAATTGAACGTTCATAATCAGGAGAAAGGAAGGAGACGTGAAAATCCGTTTCTTCCTTAGAGGTGCAAGCGTTCAGGTCGCCGCCGGCGTTTTCCACCCGTTTCGTAACCTGATAACTATTCCTTTTAACGGTACCCTTAAAAATGGTATGTTCCACAAAATGAGCCAATCCGCCTTTGTCGTCAGCTTCATCTCTTGTTCCGGCATTGATGAGAACACCAAAATGGGAGATAGGGGACTGAACTTCTTGATGTATAACACGGATACCATTTTTAAGGGTCGTTATCGGGATATTGTTTTGCATTTTTTGCAAATTAATCGATGTTATTCTTTTACGTTAGGCAATTCCAATCCGAGACCTTTCTTTTTGTCCCAAGCTTTCAGAAAGATTCCCAAGATGAGTGCTGCTACGCCCAAGCAGGCAAGCATAACCAACGGTGCAGTATAATTGTAGGAAATAGCAGCTTTTTCAGCGGTTATTGTTCCTGCTTCTAACTGCTGAATAATATCGGGATTAGTCATATCCAATACTTTACCAATGAGCAATGGGAAAAGCCATAAACCGATATTTTGAATCCAGAAAATCAGCGCATAAGCGGAACCGATTACTTTTTGGTCCACCAACTTTGGTACGCTGGGCCATAAAGAAGCAGGAACCAACGAGAAGGAAGCCCCCAAAACCAAAATAGTAACGTATGCGACGATGATGCTGGCAATGTCGTTTTCTTTGAACATAGGAAGAACAAAAGCAAAAGTTAAATGGCAAGCAATCAATAAGATAGAACCTATCATGAGCATAGAAGCAGCTTTTCCTTTGTGGTCAACATATTTTCCCAAGATCGGAGTGATGCCGACAGCCAAGAGTGGGAAAACGGAGAAAATGGTGCCTGCTTCTTGGCGCATGTAACCCATATAGCAGAAAACGATGAGTCCGGCTACTGCGGCTGCAAGCAATCCGTATTGTACAGGTTTTTTCTTGGAAAAATTACTTGCGAAGGACATCGCAGCCACGGCTAACATAATAATATATTGTATGATGGTAACGGTATTGGAAGCCCAGAAAGAACCTTCGGCAGGTTTAATAAAGTCAATGTTGCATTGCAACATATTCGGAGCATATTTTTGGAACGGGAAGATAGCGGAATAGTATAAAACGCACAAAAGAGCGACCAACCAAAAACCTCCGCTGGTAAGAATTTTTCCAAGGTCTGAAATCATGAAAGGATCATCTTTTTCTTCGGCTTCACCGGTTTGCGAATCCAATTTTTTGTCCATAAAGAAATAAACAATAAACATGATTAAAGCAATCATCAGAAGAATGACACCGAAAGCTACGGAGCGGGAAACATCGATATGTCCGCCCATTTTGGCAAACATGGGGGAAAAAATCATACAGGTGGCAACGCCCAAACGAGCCAATGCCATCTCGGAACCCATTGCCAATGCCATTTCACGTCCCTTGAACCATTTTACAATACCGCGCGAAACGGTAATTCCTGCCATTTCTACACCTCAACCGAAAACCATAAACCCGATGGCGGCAAATTTTGCAGAGGCAGGCATCCCTTCATAAAATGGAGAAATTCCCAATTCGTCAAATCCCGGAACATAGTTTAAGTTATTGGTAAACCATACTTCCAAGTTACTTCCGGCAAATGTGTCGGTAACGGCGTACCAATTGATAATGGCTCCAATCAGCATGACGCCACCGGATAAAAGAGCGGTAAAACGAACGCCCATTTTATCCAAGATGATACCCGCAAAAATCAGGAAGAATACAAATACGTTTAAGAAAGTTTCCGCGCCTTGCATTGTGCCGAAAGCCGTGGAATCCCATCCGCGCGTTGATTGCATTAAATCCTTGATAGGGGAGAGAATGTCCATAAAAATATATGAACAGAACATGGCAAGTGCCAACAACAACAATGCTATCCAACGGAATTTGGCACTGTCTCTTAATGTAATTTTTTCAGTCATAAAGTTTGTAAATTAAATTATTAATAAGGTTCTATAATCTTAATGAATAAGGCTGCAAAAGTACGTTTTTTTTTTATAAAATAAGAAAGAAATTTTAGGTGTTTGTAATTGAAATATTTTTGTATATTTGCAAACTTAAAAAAAATGAGGAAAAAAATCATAAACAATTAATAATCAAATAAATAATTTATGCGGAACAAAGGTTTAGTTTTATTTTTCACAATACTGATTGCACTTACTTGCTTGTATTGCTTATCATTTTCTTTTGTTACTTCGAAAGTAGAGAAAGATGCGAAAGAATTTGCGAATGAACCGACAGCCCTTACAGAGGTAATGAAAATAGCCGGGAATGACAAAGTGTTGGCGAAACATCTTCAAGATTCACTCATTTATGCGAGAGAAAAGAGTTACTTGTCAAGTATGCGTGATTCTTCCATTTTTCTCGGATTTACCTATAAAGAGTGTAAGTATAAGGAATTGAATTTGGGTCTGGACTTGAAAGGCGGTATGAACGTTACTTTGGAAATCGCTTCTCCTGATGTAGTGAGCAGCTTGGCAGATAGTAAGGATTCAAATTTTAATATCTGTTTTGCAGATGCCGTAAAAGCATACAATCATGGGAAAAATGGCGATGACTTTGTAGATATATTTGTCAATTCTTTTAATAAGAAAAAAAGTGCGAACGCCAGCTTAGCCACTTATTTTGGAGACAGAATGTCCAAAAAAAGTGCTTCTGATGACGAAGTAATAGAATTTATCAAGCAGCGTCGCGATGAAATCCAAGATCAAACCTTTAAAATCTTACGTACCCGTATTGACCGATTCGGTGTTGCCCAACCTAATTTGGAAAAATTACAAGGGGGTCGTATTTTGGTTGAATTACCAGGTGTAAAAGAAAAAGAACGTGTTGAAGAATTATTGAAAAGTACCGCTCAATTGGAATTTTGGGAAGTGTATAAAGATATTAACCAAGGTGCCAATATCCAAATGCTCTTTGCCAATGCCGCAAAAACCGCTTCGCAAACTGCTGACGCTCCCGATTCATTGGCCTTGGCTTCCTTAATGTCTAAATCTGTTAATACCGACGGCATGGCTATCGGCTTCTTCAAAGAAGTTGATACCGCTATGGTTGGAAAATGTTTAGGATTGATCAGAGCCAAATTGCCGATTGATGATGTTGTCTTTTATTGGGGGGCCCCCGAAAAACGCTTCGATAATGCCTTCCCGTTGGTGCCTTTGAAAAAAACATCCGACTTCGGACCGGCTTTGAGCAGCCAAACCATCAACGGCGACCGTATCGTGAGAGATGCCCGTCAAGATGTGGATGAATATAATCGAGTTGTTGTTTCTATGTCTATGGAAGATGCCGCTACCAAGGAATGGCAAAGAATTACTAAAAATGCTGTTGACAATCAACAAACCAAGGGTCAAACCAATGTCGCTATCGTCTTAGACCAATTTGTTTATTCATATCCTACCATTCAAAGCGAAATTCAAAACGGTAACTCTCAAATTTCCGGTAACTTTACCATTGATGAAGCAAAGGACTTAGCCACCGTTTTAAATTCAGGTAACTTGGAAGTAGGCGTTAATATCGTGGCTTCCGAAGTAGTTGGACCTACCTTGGGACAAGAATCCATCAACTCTGGTTTGTTCTCATTTTTAATTGCCTTCATATTAGTTCTTATATACATGTTCTTATATTATGACAAAGCCGGTCTCGTTGCCGATGTCGCTTTGCTGTTGAACGTGTTCTTCATCATCGGTGTGTTAGCTTCCTTGGGGGCCGTTTTGACATTGCCCGGTATCGCCGGTATCGTACTTACATTAGGTATGGCGGTGGATGCGAATGTAATTATTTTTGAACGCGTTCGAGAAGAGCTCAGAAACGGAAAGGGTATGCGCTTGGCCATTGAAGAAGGTTTCAAAAATGCATATTCCGCTATTATCGACGGTAACGTAACAACCTTAATCACCGCAATCGTATTGTACATATTCGGTTCCGGTCCGGTTCAAGGTTTCGCCACCACCTTAATTATCGGTTTGCTCTCCTCCATGTTTACCGCTATTTTGATTTCACGATTGATTTTTGAAAGAAGGTTGGCTAAAGGCAGAAATATCAAATTTGGAAATAGCAAAACTATTAACGCTTTCTCCGGCACTCGTTTCGATTTCCTGAAAACGAAAAAATATTTCTATACTTTATCTATATCATTATCATTGATTGCCATTATCTCTTTCTTTACTTTAGGTTTAAATCCGGGTATTGATTTTACTGGTGGTCGTAACTATGTAGTACGTTTTGACCAAACCGTGAACCCTGAAGTTGCCCGCCGCGCGGTAACCGACGCTTTCGGTGGCAGTCCGCAAGTAAAAACTTTTGGAAACGATGATCAATTGAGAGTCACGGTTAATTACAAAATTGATGAAAATAGTTCCGAAGCAGAAAAAGAGTGTTATCAAAAATTGTATAATTCTTTGAAACCTTTGTACAAAAATTCGATTTCATACAAAAATTTTACCGAACCGAATGAAGGTGCTGTGGGAATCCAAAGTTATCAAAAAGTACAAGGAACCATTGCCCAAGAATTGTTAATGGATGCAGTTTGGGCAGTTGTCATATCTTTATTCCTTATCTTTATTTATATAGCAATCCGATTCAAAAATTGGCAATTCGGTCTTGGTGGCGTAGTTACCTTAATTCACGATGCCTTACTCACCATCGGTATCTTCTCCTTATTCTATAAGGTTTCTCCTTTCTCAATGGAAGTTGACCAATCCTTTATTGCGGCGATTCTTACCGTAATCGGTTATTCTATCAATAATGTTGTTATTATCTATGACCGTATTCGTGAAAACTTGGCGTTATATCCCAAAACCGAAAATTATATCAACTTCAATTCTGCTGTAAACAGTACATTAGGACGTACTGTCAATACATGCGGAACCACTATCATTGTTTTACTTGCCATCTTTATTTTTGGTGGCGAAGTAATCCGCGGTTTCGTATTTGCAATGGGTGCCGGTATCTTAATTGGTACTTATTCGGGTATCTTTATCGCCACTCCACTTGCTTTTGATATGCTTAAACTTTCAAAGAAAAAAGTAAAAGTTGCCAAAGTGCAATTGACAAAATAAATTTTCAAGAAATTAATTGTAATTAAGTTGCTATAATTGAAATATTTTTTCTATTTTAGCAACTTAATTTTTTAAAATAAAACGAGTACAATTATGAGATTATTTAAACCCGTAGTTTTAATTTTAAGTGTTTTATTCTTAATGAGTTATGTCTTAAAAGCTCAAATTGTAAAACCCGCTGATGAGGCATTCCGGACTTTCAAATATGAGAAAGCTTTGCAGGAATATAAGAAAGTTGTGAGTAAAATTCGCAAGAATAAAGTCGAAACGCGTCGTGTAACCTATCAAATTGCCGAATGCTATCGCATTATGGGTGACGTTAAACATGCTAAAAAACAATATGAAGGTTTATATAAGAAGAACTATCAAAAAGATAATCCGCTTTTGTTGTTCCATTTGGGAAATATTTTCATTAGTGAAGGTGATTATGAACAAGCTCTTAAGTATTTCCAAGAGTTTAAAAAACGCGATGCCGACGACCCGCGTGCAGATATGATGATCGAATCATGCGCCAAAGCGAAAGCATGGAAAGATAATCCTACCCGTTATGAGGTATTCCCACTTAAAAAATTTAATACCCGTAACGACGAATGGGCTCCACGCTGGGGAAATCCTGATAGAATGACCCAAATGATATTTACCTCTAACAGAGACGGCTCTATCGGAAAACACACCGATCAATGGACAGGTGTCTCTTGCTCAGACATTTATATTTCCGAACTTCCTAAAAGTAGAAATACCGAGTGGCCCGGCGAATGGTCACCTATCGTCTCTATTGAGGAAAATGAAATTATCAATACACAGGTTAATGAAGGCGAAGCCTCTGCCAACCGCAAAGGAACCGCCCTATATTATAGCTTCTGCCCACAAGATAAAAAACAAGTTAAAGGTTGCTATATCTATTCTACTACCAAAAAAGGAAAAGATTGGACAGAGCCTGAAATGATTAATTTAGGTCCCGATACCTTTAATTATGTGCATCCTTTTGTGACAGGTGACGAACTTACGCTCTATTTCTCATCCAATAAACCCGGCGGTTCCGGCGGCTATGACCTTTATAAAGCTACCCGTTCCAAAAAATCAAAACCCTTTGAAAAAATTGTTAACTTAGGAAGCGTTATCAATACAAAAGGACATGAAGTATTTCCTGCCTTACGCGGCGATACCCTGCTT
The DNA here is from genome assembly GCA_023229985.1 of Bacteroidales bacterium. Taxonomy (GTDB): domain Bacteria; phylum Bacteroidota; class Bacteroidia; order Bacteroidales; family WCHB1-69; genus UBA1756. The sequence continues at coordinate 53,925 of JALNYF010000002.1, forward strand.
TATTTCTCCTCAGATGGTCATCCCGGAATGGGCGGCTTGGACATTTTCCGTGCTGAATACCAAAACGGAACTTACCAAAAACCCGAAAATTTACTATACCCCATCAACTCAGAGGGAGACGAAATTGGTATCATGTTTGATGATTCCCCATCTTTAGACCCTAAATCAAAATCTCCTTACGTGGATAAAGGCTATTTTTCCTCTAATCGTGCCGGCGGAAAAGGCGGCGACGACATCTATTACTTCCTGCTCCGTCCATTGGTTTATACCATCGCCGGTTTCGTAAAAGATGCGATGACTTTGCAATATATTGACGGTGCCACAGTTGAAATTATCGGCTCTGACGGGACTTCTTATTCTACCAAAACTGATGTGAAAGGTTATTATAAATTTGATAAAGAAAAAATATTAGGGAACACCACTTATCAAATGACCGTCACAAAACCAAAATATTTTAGAGAAAATAATACCGCCTCACAAACGACGGTGGGATTAAATGAAAACACGGATTTAAAACAAGATTTCCAATTGACCCCAATACCGAAAGAACCTATTGTACTCCCCGAAATTCTGTACGACCTTGCTAAATGGGATATTAAACCGCAATACGAAGATTCATTACTCGCCGTATATAACATTATGACCAAAAATCCAACCTTAGTTGTTGAATTACGTTCTCACACCGACTCCCGCGATACGGATGAGAAGAATGAAATTCTTTCCCAAAATCGTGCACAGGCGTGTGTAGATTTCTTAGTGAATATAAAAGGCATTGACCCGAACAGAATCCAGCCCAAGGGTTATGGTGAGTATGTTCCCCGTAAGTTGGAAAGCGATAAGATTAGCGTTTATAATGGAAAATCTTTTACTTTTAAAAAAGGAACATTGTTAACCGATGAGTACATCAATTCGTTGTCTTCAAATGCTGAAAAAGAAGCCGCTCACCAACTCAATCGTAGAACAGAATTGTACGTTTTGCGTGATGACTATGTGCCGAAAGGCGATAGTATTGCTCCTATTACTGATGCTAATAAAATTAGTGTTATTAAACAAAGAACATTCCCCATTACCATAGAAAAAGGAATTGTTCAAGGTACTTGTATTGCCAATAATAAGACTTTCTCATTTGAAATGGTTCCCGGCGGCGACATTTACATGAACTACGCCGATGCAACCCGTTTCTTGAAAGAGATGATTATTACCGTTAACGATTTTGAAGAAAAAGCTGCAGCTATCAATGCGGAAGACGGCTCTATTATTGAAAATGCTGTTCTTTATTTAAACGATATGAAGTTTGGGGATGACTATGCTGAAAATGTGAAAGTTATTGTAAAGAAAGGACTTACCGCTCCATTCCTTATCGGTGAAGAATTTATTACCAATGAATTTGGAACATACAAGGTTGATAAAGCTCAAAAATTAATTATCTTTGACAAATAGATTATTAATCATATTGTTGTTGTTTAATTTGTGCACTCCCACGGTAGCTCAGCCTATTGTGGGAGCTGCTTTAACGGACGATTACTTTCCCTTGATAGAAGGGAAAAATGTAGCTATTTGTGGCAATCACACTTCAACGATTGGGAATATCCATTTGTTGGATTCGTTATTGAACGCGCACTTCTCCGTAAAAGCAATTTTTTGTCCGGAGCATGGTTTCCGCGGCGAAGCCGAAGCCGGCGCTACTATCAACGCATCTGTTGATTCAAAATCCGGCATACCCATCATTTCTCTTTATGGAAAAAATAAAAAACCGATACCGGAACAGCTACAAAATATTGACGTTATCTTATTTGATATTCAAGATGTTGGCTGCCGTTTTTATACTTATATTTCTACCTTGCACTATGTAATGGAAGCCGCGGCGGAAAATCACGTCAGCGTGATTGTTCTCGATCGTCCTAATCCGAACGGTTATTTTGTGGATGGTCCGGTCTTAGAACTGCCTTATCGCTCTTTTGTCGGTATGCACCCTGTTCCGGTTGTTCACGGCATGACCATCGGGGAGTACGCTGTTATGGTGAACGAAGAAGGGTGGTTAGCCAATGGGATTCATTGTGACCTGCATGTTGTGAAGATGAAGCAATATTCACACGCTATGCGCTATTCCTTGCCCATAGCACCTTCTCCCAATTTACAGACTGATGAAGCGGTTTATCTATATCCTTCGTTGTGTCTTTTTGAAGGAACTACGGTGAGCTTAGGGCGGGGAACCGAATTGCCGTTTCAGATTTTTGGGTCCCCCGATTTGACGATGGGAGATTATTTTTTCACCCCGCAACCTATCCAAGGGGTGTCAGAAAATCCGCCACACAAGAATGAAAAATGCAGAGGTTTTAACCTTACTACTTTTGCACAAGAAAACATGGATTCTGTCAATTCATTTTCCATTCATTATTTGATAACTGCTTACCAAAATAGTACCAACAAGGAGGCTTTCTTCACGAACGCGTCTTTTTTTGATAAATTGGCCGGCACGAGCACCCTTCGCCAACAGATTATCGAAGGTGTTCCCGAAGCTGCCATTCGACAAACGTGGCAGCCCGCCATCAGTGATTTTAAAAATATTAGAAAAAAATATTTATTATATCCCGATTTCGAATGATAACTTCCATTGTAGATATTGATACACAGTTTTTTTTGTTTCTCAACGGTCTTCATGCCGATTGGTTGGACCCGTTTTTTTACTATTTTTCGCAAATTTATACTTGGGTTCCTCTATACCTTCTTGTTCTATTTTTTATCATCAAAAAATGGGGGAAACGGGCTCTTATCATCATTCCGTTATTGATATTGACGATTGTTTGCACTGATCAGAGCTGTAATATTATCAAACGGACTGTGCAGCGCGAGCGGCCCAGTCATCGGTCGGAAATTTCTGCCGAAATACATTTGGTTCCTGACACAAGTGGTGAATTGTATCGTGGCGGTCACTATGGATTTCCATCTGCACATGCGACAAATTCCATTGCTTTTGTCTTATTTTTCATATTTTTTGTTGCACAAAAAAAGAAATGGCTAATGGCAATTGCAATTTTATGGTCTTTGCTTATGGCATACAGCAGAATTTATCTGGGTGTGCATTATCCGTTAGACATTCTATGTGGTTTAATATTAGGATGTTGCTGGAGTTTACTGTGGATATGGGTATTCTTTCGGTACGGAAATAAATGCTTTTCGAAAAAAGAATAAATTTTTCTATTTTATGAAGAGGGTATCGAATTTTTTTATAAATTTGCAGCCTCAAATCGGGGTGTGGCGCAGTTGGCTAGCGTACTTGCATGGGGTGCAAGGGGTCGGAAGTTCGAGTCTTCTCACCCCGACTGATACAAAAGACTGATAAACAGTCTGTTCCATCAAAATCAAGTGTTGCAAAAATTTGCAACACTTGCAAAAATGGAGAGATCATCAAGAGAGTTTTTAATCTAGAAAGCAAAACCAAAACCATTCATTTTCGGTAAAAAGTAAAGATCAAAATCAATAAAAAATTTTGAAGTCTTTTCTTTTTTTTGTCTTGATACAATAAGTAATGAAAAAAATCAAGTCGCGTAAATTGCCACACGCAGCGAAGATAAGTTTGAAGCACACTATACTTTAGCGGTTGTCTAAAATTCTAGGAACATTATACATAAAAAAACTCGCACCGAAAGATGCGAGTTTTTAAGAAAATAATTTTTCTCACGACTAATTGCATACCATTTTTATGGTAACACCATCCGAAGTGGCCGTTGATTCTAAATCGGCACATTGTTGTGCACCCGTTAAATTCATTTCCGTTCTGCTGACTTCCGTGCCATTTTCAGTAGTGACACAAGTACAAGTTTTTTTACATGAGCCAAATAAAGCTACACATAAAGTAGCAACTGCTAAAATTGAAATTACTTTTTTCATGAAAATAATTTTTAAGTTTGTAATAAAATTCGTTGCAAATATACTAATAATATTTATTAATTAAGAAAAATATTATACTTTTCTTAATTATTTATCAATAATATAACATACTGATTATTAGTTTTTTATATTAAATACTTAATTATATTAATATTTGAATAATTAATTAGTATTTCTTCAAGAAAAATTTGGAATTTATTTTGAAGTTTTATCGAAGAAAAGTACGAGGTAATAATTTTTCTAATAGTGATGTATTTTGTTGCGGATTTTTCTCCAACTCTTATTATCATTATAATAGAGTGGAGTTGGCACCATTTTTCTAAAGAACGCTTTAGGTTAAGAGTGGAATAGGTGCTGTATTCTTCTTATGTATCGGCTTTGTACCATATTTCCGTAATCAAAAATTGCTTGTTCTCTTGTCTCAGCTTCGCACAAAAAGCATTCACATATAATTTAAAACAGTTAAACCTTCCAATTTATGAAATTTTATCAATACCTTGAACCAAGGATAGTTAATAATTTTTGAAAGAAGCGAAGTAGAAAGCAATCATTGTATTTATTGTGAGTGTCGAAAAATGTCGGCTAAAAATAAGATTGATTCACTTTTACCAAGTTTTCGAGCATGGGGACAAATTGAAATTGTCCGAAAGTCTCTTCTTTATATTCGGCATCGGAAATTTTGGTAATACGTTTCATATCCTGGATGTTATCTCCCACGGGTATAATAAGGATTCCGCCGGTTTTAAGTTGTTGAAGGAGCGATGTAGGCACATTCGGAGCTCCGCAAGTAACGATAATTTTGTCGAATGGAGCCTGTTGCGGCAGCCCCAAAAAACCATCTCCGTAATGTTGTTTAACGTTTTCGATTTTCAGTTTATTGAGTAGTATACGTGTTTTCCGAAATAGTTCAATTTGTCGTTCAACGGTGAAAACTTTGGCACCCATGGCTGCCAAGATGGAGGCTTGAAAACCGGAACCGGTGCCAATTTCAAGGACTTTATCTCCGGTCTTGATTTGTAGAAGTTGAGATTGGAAGGCTACCGTTATAGGTTGGGAAATGGTCTGGTCGCATGCAATGGGCAGCGGCATGTTTTCGTATGCTTTTTGTTGCAGAAAATGATCTTCGATGAACTGATGTCGCTCAATGACATCGAAAGCACGCAGAACGCCGGTATCTGTAATTCCGTTATCCGCGAGCCAACGAATCAAAGATTTTTTGGCACCTTGGAATAAGTAATAGTTGTCTTCCATTTATTCCGCCAAGACAAGAACTTTATTATGAAGGACTTCAACAACACCACCGCGAATATCAAAGAATTGTTCTTGTTCGTGAGTATCTTTCAATTTCACTTTTCCTTTTTGGAGTGCCGAAATCAAAGGTGCGTGATTCTCAAGTATTTCAAAAAGACCGTCAATTCCGGGAAGTTGAATAAGCGTGGCTTCTCCTTTAAATAGTTCCTTATCCGGCGTAATAATTTCAATGTTCATAACCAAGATTATTTAGCGTTAGCCAATTCTTTTTTACCTTTTTCGATGGCTTCTTCAATAGTACCTACCAAGTTGAAAGCAGTTTCGGGCAAATAATCCAATTCGCCGTCCATAATCATATTAAAGCCTTTGATAGTATCTTCAATATTAACGAAGACGCCCTTCAGACCGGTAAATTGTTCGGCTACGTGGAATGGTTGTGACAAGAAACGTTGTACACGTCTGGCTCTGTGAACCACTTTTCTATCTTCTTCGGAAAGTTCTTCCATACCGAGGATAGCGATAATATCTTGTAATTCGGAGTATCTTTGGAGTACCATTTTCACGCGTTGGGCGGTATTGTAGTGTTCGTCGCCGACGATGGCGGGGGTTAAGATACGGGAGGTGGAATCTAACGGGTCAACAGCGGGATAGATACCTAATTCGGAAATTTTTCTACTTAATACGGTTTTTGCATCCAAGTGGGAGAAAGTGGTCGCGGGTGCGGGGTCGGTTAAGTCATCGGCAGGAACATAAATAGCTTGTATAGAGGTGATGGATCCTCTTTTAGTGGAAGTGATACGTTCTTGCATGGTTCCCATTTCCGTTGCCAATGTGGGTTGGTAACCAACGGCAGACGGCATACGACCGAGTAATGCGGACACTTCGGAACCGGCTTGGGTAAAACGGAAAATGTTATCGACGAAGAAGAGGATATCTCTACCGCCGGATTGTTCGTCACCATCACGGTAATATTCGGCAATGGTCAGACCGGATAGGGCGACGCGGGCACGTGCTCCGGGGGGTTCGTTCATTTGTCCGAACACCATTGTGCATTGTGATTTGGCTAATTCGTCTTTATCGACTTTGGATAAATCCCAGCCGCCGGCTTCCATACTTTTATTAAATTCATCGCCGTAGCGGATAACGCCGGATTCTATCATTTCGCGCAGCAAGTCGTTCCCTTCGCGGGTACGTTCACCTACACCGGCAAAAACCGACATGCCGGAATATCTTTTAGCAACGTTGTTAATCATCTCCATAATCAAGACGGTTTTCCCTACACCGGCACCACCGAAAAGACCGATTTTACCACCTTTTGCGTATGGCTCAATCAAGTCGATAACTTTGATACCTGTATATAAAACTTCTTCGGAGGTGGATAAATTTTCAAAAGTAGGTGGGTCACGGTGAATGTTGTTTCGTTTGTCGGAGACGATTTTCCCGATTCCGTCGATGCTGTCGCCCACAACGTTGAGCAAACGTCCGTTAATTTCGCCGGTTGGCATGGAAATCATAGCACCTGTGGCGATTACATCCATTCCGCGGCGTAATCCATCGGTAGAATCCATTGCGATACAACGCATCGTGTTTTCTCCAATATCTTGTTCACATTCGAGTATTAACTTGTCTCCATTATCTTTGATAATTTCCAAAGCATCATAGATGTTAGGTAGTGTTGCACCATCTTCAAAACGCACGTCAATGACGGCACCAACAATTTGAGAAATTTTTCCTTTGACTTTTTCTGCCATTTTTGTTTGATTAATATGTTATGTTTCTAAGATTAATTTTCCGTTTAAATTTGAGCGTGCAAATTTACATGATTTTTTTGATGGAACAAACCTTTTGAAATATTTTTTTCAATGAATTTTACCCAATTTTTCGAAGTAAAAAGTAGTAATTTTTATTGCAGTCCTTTGCTGTAGTTAGGGGATTCGCTGGTGATGGTAACATCGTGTGGGTGACTCTCTTGCACGCCGGCGTGGCTGATATGGCAGAAGCGTGCGGCGTGTAATTGGTCGATATTGGCGGAGCCGCAGTAGCCCATGCCGGAGCGCAGTCCGCCTGCCATTTGGTAAATGACTTCATCTAAGGTGCCTTTATAGGGAACACGTCCGGAGATTCCTTCCGGAACCAGTTTATTGGTATCTTCAACTTCGGCTTGCATATAGCGGTCTTTGGAGCCGCATTGCATGGCTTCCAAGGAGCCCATTCCGCGGTATGTTTTGTATTTACGTCCGTTATAAAGGATAGTGGCTCCGGGGGCTTCTTCCACGCCGGCTAACAAGCCGCCCAACATGACGGTATTTCCGCCGGCGGCGAGGGCTTTCACAATATCGCCGGAGAAGCGGATTCCGCCATCGGCAATAATGGGGACATCTCTCCCGCGGAGTGCGTTATACACTTCAAAGATTGCTGTCAGTTGTGGAACGCCAACTCCGGCTACAACGCGCGTGGTACAGATGGACCCGGGACCGATTCCCACTTTAACGGCATCAGCACCGGCATCTGCCAAACGAACAGCTGCCTCACCGGTAGCAATATTTCCAACAATAATGTCTGTCTGCGGAAATTTCTGTTTGAGCATCCGCAGGGCATCAACGATTCCTTTGGAATCGCCATGAGCGGAATCAAGCACGAGGGCATCAACTTCTGCATTTACTAATGCTTCTGCCCGAGACATTGTATCTTTTGAAATACCGATAGCTGCTGCTACGCGCAGTCGCCCTGCAGAATCTTTGCAAGCACTTGGTTTGTCTTTAGTATGTGTAATGTCTTTATAGGTTATTAAACCGATTAAATGACCGGTTTCATCAACCACGGGCAGTTTCTCAATTTTGTGTTTTTGTAAAATATCGGCCGCCTCTTGCAAACTTGTTGCCCGTTTGGTGGTTATCAGGTTGTGGCTTGTCATCACTTCCAAAACGGGGCGGGCATAGTTTTTCTCGAATCTTAAATCGCGGTTTGTGACAATACCGACTAAAAATCCGTCATCAGCAATCACGGGGATGCCGCCAATTTTGAAATTTGCCATCAGGGAGAGTGCGTCGCCGACGGTCTGATCTTGGCGAATCGTAACGGGATTGGTAATCATTCCGCTTTCTGCGCGTTTGACCATTGAAACTTGGCGGGCTTGTTCTTCCACAGACATATTTTTGTGGATGACTCCGATGCCGCCTTCGCGTGCCATAGCAACGGCAAGTGAGTGTTCGGTAACCGTGTCCATGGCTGCGGAAACAAATGGAGTGTTAAGTGTGATGCGTTTGCTGAATGGGGTCGTTAAGCTCACTTCGCGGGGCAGTACATCTGAATATGCCGGCAACAATAAGACGTCATCGAAAGTGAGACCCTCAAATAAAACTTTTTCTTCAAGAAATGACATAATTGAATTTTTGCGGACAAAAATACAAAAAATAGCAATAGTATTTGATGTGAATAATGATATTTTTTGTATGTAGACGTTTAATTTTTCAACAATATTCTTTTCCGCTGATGTGGCTGTTTAGCTACAATTCATTTATCCGCTTGTTAATCATTTTCGTAAGTCGGCGAGATTTGTAATGGGGTTCCCGTCCAAGAGAAAAAAAAAGACTTGCAAGCAAGTCTTTCAAAATATTGTTCTAAAATTAATCTTCTTTTACTCTAAAGATGAAGCCTGTTCCGTGAATATTGCAGATTTCGACCGCTGGTTCAAATCCTTCTACATATCTTCCTTTTCGTCCGCCATCGGGGTTAATGTATTTGGCATCAACAGGATCTAAATTGATATATGAACGCAATTTGGTTAAGAATACATCCATGCTTCTGCCGGCAGCATAATCATCATTACCCCATATTTGTCTTAAAATCAGGTCGCGGGGGAGTAATTTGTTTTTATTTTCGCATAATAAACGCAATAATTCGGCTTCTTTTCTGGTTAATGAGCGAGTTTTGGTGGGGTGAATCAATTCCATCGAGCTAAAATCAAACGTATAATTCCCAAAATGATAAACTTCCGTGGTGGATTTGATTGTGGGTTTTAATTTTTTTGATTTTTTTGTTCTTCGCAGAATGGCTTCAATACGCAAAACTAATTCTTCTGTGCTAAACGGTTTCGTAATATAGTCGTCACAGCCCATCCGAAATGCCTTGATTTTGTCTTCTTTGTCATTTCGTGCAGTCAGGAAAATTACAGGGACGTCTTCGTCAATCTCACGAATTGCGGTCAATAATTCATAACCGTTTTTATTTTGCATTATGATGTCAAAAATGCAAATGTCATATTTGAATTTTTCAAAAGAATGGAAAGCGGTTTCACCATCACTGAAATCATCAACGCTATATTTGAGTGCTTCCAAATAATCTTTTAAAACGTGTCTTAAATTCTGGTTGTCTTCAACCATCATTATTTTACCTTTATTCTCTTTCATAATTATCTGATTATGTGTAAATTAATGTATTCATATTTTGATTATCTATTTAAACTATTATTTTTTTAAAAAATCTTGCTAATACTTATCACTTTTTAGTATAAAAATTACCCAAAACTGAAAGGATTACTGCATAACGTTCTTTAAACAATAATATTGTATAAAAGTTCAATGTTTTATTTCTTTTGTTAATCTATCCGTCAGCAGCTGTCGTTTGAATCTATTAATATAAAATGAAACAATGGACACCGTTTTATTGGTTGCAGTTTTATTCATATCGTAAAGCATTGATAGGGTCGAGTTTAGCTGCTTTTTTGGCGGGATACCAACCGAAAAAGACACCCGTTGCCGCGCATACTATAAATGAAACGATGATAGCAGTCTGACTGACAACAAAAGTCCATTCTAAGACGGTTGAGACTGCAAAAGCGATGGCAATTCCTAAAATAATGCCTATAACACCACCAATTAGACTTAAAATTACACTTTCTGATAGAAATTGGTACAAAACGTCTCTGCTTTTAGCTCCAATCGCCATTCTTAGTCCGATTTCTTTTGTTCTTTCGGTGACGGTAACGTACATAATATTCATGATACCGATGCCGCCGACAATGAGCGATATGGAAGCGATGGCGGACAGAAGTATTGTGAGTACCTGTGTGATGGAACTCATAGTGGTAAGCAATTCTTCTTGTGTTCTAATTTCAAAATCGTCTTCCGCTTCCGGTTGGATAGCGTGGTTCTCCCTCAAAATATAGGTAATTTCCGTGGCTGCCAGTTCGGAACTTTCTTCGTTGATAGCAGAGGCAAACAGCATATTGAAGTAGTCGATTCCCAAGAATCTTTTTTGAACGGTCGTGTATGGCAGCAAAATAATGTCGTCTTGGTCTTGTCCCATTTGATTCTGCCCTTTTGATTCCAACACTCCGATAATTTTTATCGGAATGGCACCGCACCGGATGGTTTTGCCGACAGGGTTGTCCCCCTCTTCAAATAGGTTATCCACAATGGTTTTGCCCACAACGCATACTTTGGCGTATCGTTTCACTTGTTCGTCATTAAATACAACGCCTTGAGAGAGTTTGTATTTGCGAATGTCCAAGTAAGAGGGGGCAACGCCTTGCAAATTGCCCGGGTGATTCTTTGACCCAAAAACCAATTGTGCCGCGCTGTTGACCGATGGGGAGATCTGTGCAACGTATTTAGACTTTTTTTCTAATGATTTTAAGTCTTTTAAATCCAATGATTTAGCGGTGCTGTTTCCCATGTTAACGCCCTCGCGCATTTGATTTGTCGGCAGAATCATAATCATGTTGGACCCCAACGATGATAGTTGGTCGCGTACGCCTAAGGTCGAACTTTGACCCAAACTAACCATTACAATCACGGAGGTAATGCCGATGATAATTCCAAGCATGGTCAAAAATGCCCTTCCTTTGTTTCGCAGAAGTGCTTTAATGGCTATTTTGACTAAATTGAAGAGATTCATATTATCGTGTTTGTTGTGCTTTTTTCGTATTCCATAAGTGCGTTTTGTGCAGATTGTTGCCTAATGGGTTGGTCTAAAATGATATGTCCGTCCCGCAATTTGATCGTGCGGGTGGTAAACAAGGCAATATCCTGTTCGTGCGTGACAAAAGCAATGGTTTTCCCTTGATTGTGAAGATCTTGGAAAACGGTCATTATTTCGTAGGAGGTTTTGGTGTCCAGATTCCCGGTAGCTTCATCTGCCAAAATGATTAACGGATGATTGACTAATGCGCGGGCAATAGCAACCCGTTGCTGCTGCCCGCCCGAAAGCTGGTTGGGGGCATGGTGCATGCGGTCGGTCAGCTTCACCGCTTCCAAGGCAGCAATGGCACGCTCTTTTCGCTCTTTGGCTGATACTTCGGAATTATAAAGCAACGGTAATTGCACGTTTTCTAATGCCGATGTCCGTGCCAATAAATTGTAATTTTGAAAAACAAAGCCAATTTGTCGATTCCGAATCGTTGATAATTGATTGCGACTTAAATTATTAACTGAAGTTCCGTTGATGAAATACTCTCCGCTGGTGGGTTTGTCCAAGCAACCCAAGATATTGAGCAGGGTGGACTTGCCTGAGCCGCTGGTGCCCATAATGCTGACAAATTCTCCTTCCGAAATGCTAAACGAGATATTGTTCAATGCCTTGACAATTTCATTGCCAACGGTAAATTGTCTGGTCAAATTCTCTATCCGAATGATCTCTTTGCGCTCCATACTTATCGTTTTTTTTGTCCCGGCGGTTGTGGCATAAATGAGCTGCGTTCATCGTCTTTTCCGTTTCTAAATCCCAACTGCGCTTCCGAAATGACCACTTCCTCGCCCGCTTTGATACCACTTACTATCAGTGTGTTTGCTCCGTCATCAATGCCAACCGTGACCAATCTTTCTTCAAATTGATTGCCTTTTTTTATCCACACGGTTTTCTTGTTGATCTCTTTCAAACTATTGGTAAGTTCTTCTTCATTCTTAAAAAGATTTTGGAAAGTGGAACCTTTTTCGGTCATTATTTTTTGAGTTATCGGATTTAATGTAAAAAAGAGTGCCTCCGTGGGAACGACTACGCCGGCTTGTTTTTCAATGATGATATTGACACTTGCGGTCATGCCGGGGAATAATTTTTCATCGGGGTTGGGTGCGTCAATGATGACGGTATAAGTGACCACGTTGGATGTGACAACCGGCTCTAAACGAACTTGTTTGACGGTTCCTCTAAATACGTTATGGGGAAAAGCGTCCACGGTAAAAGTAACATTTTGTCCCATGCGAATTTGTCCGATGTCGGCTTCATCCACTTTGGCCTCTACCTGCATCTGTTTCAGATTGTTGGCGATGGTAAAGAGGGTCGGTGTGTTAAACGAGGCTGCTACGGTTTGCCCTTGTTCCACCGCTTTGTTTAAAACAATGCCGGCAATGGGCGAATAAACTTTGCTGTAAGATAAATTCACTTGCGCGCGCTGTAAATCGGATTTTGCCGTAAGTACTTGATTCTTAGCTTGTATATATTGATTCGTTGCCTCTTCGTATGAAGTTTGCGTGGCTGCTTTATTCTCATACAAGGCTTTGATTCTGTCGTAGCTTTGTTTTGCCAAAGTTAGATTGCTTTCCGCATTGGAAAGTGTGGCAGTAGCCTGATTGACTTGTTCTTGCAGCGTAGAGCGGTCTAATTCTGCCAACAAATCTCCTTTTTCTACTTTGGAATTAAAATCAACATACAACTTCTCCACGATTCCTGAAACTTGCGTTCCTACCTCCACCTTATAAACCGGTTGTATCTCGCCCGTTGCCGTGACGATGATTTCAAGACTGTCCATTTTGGCAACTTCGGCAGTCAGGGTTACTTCTTCAAATTTCTTTTTCCCTATGATAATCCACACCGCAATTGCCAAGACCAATACGGCAGCTATGCTGCCCCAAATAATTCTTTTTATCTTTTTTGATTTCATAAACAGTTGATTTATAATTCAATATCTCTCCCCATATAAACTTCCAAACTCTTTTTTTGTAACAAAAAACTGTATTTATTTTGCATATAATTGTTCAGTGCATTTAGATAATTGCTCTGTTGTTGCAACAAATCGGCAGCCGTGATGGTGCCATACTGAAACTTCTGACAATAAGTTACATAATTAATCTGATAGGCTTTTTGTTGAATATCCGAAACGGTGTATTGATTAAACGCTTTTTTCATACTCAAATAATACTCTTCAATCTCTTTTTGAAGGTTCAGTTCGGTTTGTTTTAATGAAAGTTCTGCCTGACTAACATATAATTGTTTCATTCTTACACTGTTGCGAGTATTGTTTTGTCGATAAATGGGTATGTTAAGATTCAAACCGATGCTTTCTCCCAAATTGTCCAATAAATTACTGCCGCTGTTTCCGTGTGCCTTGCTATATATATTATTGTATCCGGTGTTGATGCCGGCGTCCAACGAAAGGGTGGGGTAGTATGCGGATTTTGCTATTTTTACGTCATAATTTGCTATTTCTACCAAATTATTTTTCATTTTTAATTCCGGCAGGTACGCCATGGCTTGCGACCTAACTTCCTGCAAGTCGGGAATATACATGATTTGTGCTATTTGCAGGCTGTCGGGAGTAATGATAGATAGGGTTTGTTGCGAGTTGAGGCAAAGTAAATTCCGAAGCGTCAGCAACTCGTTGGAGATAGAGAGCTGCGTATTTTCAATGTTTAGCGAATCGGTGAAATATTGAGATTTTAGTAGCATAAAATCGCTTTCCAAGATTTGTCCCACTTTGTATTGATGCTCTCCTTCAATCAGTTGCTCGCGACTGGAAGTGAGTACATTCTGTTGATAGGTCAATAATTCCTGATTCATCAGAACTGTCAGGTATGCCTGAATGATTTGAATGTGAAGTTGGTTTTTGCGTTGCTCCACTTGCCACTGTGCTTGCGAAACGCGCAATTGATTCTGTTTGATTGTGTTATAAGTGTTCAGGCCATTAAATAAAGTGATTCCGGCGTTGATTCCGTAGTTCCCGCCCAAATTGAACCCGCCGTTAATGGAATTGTGTGAGTAACCGAAATTCTGGCTCGCGGTAGCCGAAATTGTGGGGGACATGAGCAATTTCGATTGAGACAGTTGTATCTGAGAATTGGAAACATCAAGGGCTGAGCTTTGAATGGTAAGGTTATTTTCGTCTGCGTATCGGAGACACTCTTTTAATGATAGTTGCAGGGTTTGGCAACTTGCTGAAAATGAGTATAATATGATAATTATGGCGAAAATCTTCTTCATTGATGGTAATTTTACGAATAAAAAAAGAACAATATATAAATGAAGTAGTTCATCAATGATGATTCCTTTTCAGTGAATGGATAATTTTTTTCATTGAAAAATGATCAGGACGAACTAACTCAGCATTTCTTTGGTTTTGAAGATAGCGCGGACGAGTTGGTCAATTTCTTCGCGGGTGTTATAGAAGGCAAATGATGCGCGAATGGTACCGCTGATTTTCAATTTGTCCATAATGGGTTGAGTGCAATGATGTCCGGTTCGAACGGCAACGCCCATTTTGTCAATGATAAAGCCGGCATCATAATGATGTATATCTTTCATTATGAATGAGATAATAGATGTTTTATGTTCTGCTGTTCCGATAATGGTTACGCCGTCAATGTTTTGT
>JALNYF010000089.1 GCA_023229985.1 Bacteroidales bacterium
AGTATCTTCAACACGATACTTTGACCGATATTATCACTTTTGATTATTGCGAGGAGGATACCATTTCGGGGGATATTTATATCAGTATTGAAAGAGTGCGAGAGAATGCTGTCATTTTCAAAGTCTCTTTTGATGAGGAGTTGTTGCGTGTTTTAGCACACGGAATCATGCACCTCTGCGGTTATAAAGACAAGAGTGATGACGATGCAGCCAAGATGCGACAAAAAGAGAATTTTGCCATTCAAAAATTCCATGAAATCAGCGATTCTTGTAAGAAGTAGATAATTAGTGGTTTACAAATTATTTTCACGTGAAAACTATTTATGAAAAAGGATAATCAATATGATGTTGTAGTAGTGGGTGCGGGGCATGCGGGTTGCGAAGCAGCAGTTGCTTCCGCGAGGTTGGGAGCCAAGACTTTATTAATTTCCATGAACCTTTATTTGGTTGCGCAAATGTCCTGTAATCCCGCCATTGGCGGAATCGCAAAAGGTCAAATTGTGCGCGAAATTGATGCCTTAGGCGGCATGACCGGTATTGTTACCGATCATAGCATGATTCAATTTAGAATGCTGAACCGCTCGAAAGGTCCTGCCATGTGGAGCCCGCGAGCACAATGTGATAAACAATACTTTTCCCTCTTTTGGAAATCCATTCTGGAAAAGCAAAACAATTTAAACCTTAGACAAGATACCGTTTCATCTATTATTTTTGATGATGAAAATAAAGCTGTCGGAATAAAAACCATTGCCGGATTTGAACTAAAAGCTAAGAAAATTATTCTTACCAACGGAACTTTTCTGAATGGCAGAATCCATATCGGCGAAGTTAATTTCGAAGGTGGTCGATTAGGCGAAATGTCCGCACTTCATCTCTCAGACCAATTAAAGGAAATGGGTGTTTGTGTCAAAAAATTGAAAACCGGGACACCCGTCAGAATTGATGCCCGCACCGTGGATTTTAAACAAATGGAAGAACAAAAAGGTGATGAAATTCCTGAAAAATTCTCCTATACAAATACCCCCACCCTGATCAATCAAATGAGCTGCTTCATTACTTATACGAATGAAACTGTCCACGATATTTTGCGCGAAGGATTCCAATTTTCCCCCATGTTCCAAGGCAGAATTAAAGGGGTTGGTCCGCGTTATTGCCCCTCTATTGAAGATAAAATCGAACGCTTTGCCGATAAAAATCACCATCAACTCTTCTTGGAACCCGAAGGAAGAAATACCTACGAATACTATCTCAATGGCTTCTCTTCTTCACTACCCGAAGAAACACAAGTGCGCGCACTTCATCAAATTCAGGGATTGCACAATGCTGTTATCTTAAAACCCGGATACGCCATCGAATACGATTTTTTTGACCCGACACAATTGAATTTTTCCTTGGAATCAAAGGTAATTCCCGATCTCTATTTTGCCGGTCAGGTAAACGGAACTACCGGCTACGAAGAAGCCGCCTGCCAAGGACTTATCGCCGGAATCAACGCCGTTCGCGCAATCAAGGATTTGGAACCTTTGGTACTGAACCGAAACAATGCCTATATCGGTGTGCTGATTGATGATCTCATTACCAAAGGAGTGCAAGACCCTTACAGAATGTTCACTTCCCGCGCCGAATACCGAACACTCCTCCGCCAAGATAATGCTGACTACCGACTTACTCACATCGGTCACGAAATAGGATTGATAGATGATGAAAGATTGCGAGAAACCGAAAATAAACAAAAACTCCAAAGCGAAGTCGTTGCCTATTTACAACAAAATAATGCCCTCCCCGAAGAAGTGAATGGCTATTTGTCCGCTGTGGAAACGCCCATTTTATCCCAACGAATAAAGTATGAAATTTTGCTGCGTCGTCCTCAAATAGAACTTAGCGAGCTCATCAATACTTCCCCGTCGCTTTCTGCTGCTATCAATAATTTAAAACCGACGCCCGAAATAATACAAAATGCCCAAATTGATGTTAAGTACGCCGTCTATATCCAAAAAGAAGAAGAACTTGCTCGGCGAATGGACCATCTTGAAAATATTAAAATTCCTCAAAATATTTTATACAAAGATTTGCCTTTTCTTTCAATGGAAGCAAGAGAAAAGCTCAGCAAAATTTTACCGCTCAATTTGGGACAGGCTTCGCGCATCAGTGGCGTCAATCCGTCCGACATCGCCGCCTTGATGATTTACTTTAACCGGTCCTAAATTTATAAATAATTGATTATCAATATAATATAAAAAACAGCCCCGAAACAGCCTTTTTTTTGAACTTGTTTTCGGGGCGATGTTTTATATTAAAAAATAAAAATTGTGCCGAAAATCCGCTGTTTTTTATAAACTACTAAATATTAATCAGTTATAATTAGCCAATTCGTCGAAACATATCTTTGAGGTTCATGGTATAGATTCTTGAAACGCTAAATGGCTGATTTTTTAGATACACGATATTTTTTTCAAATTTTTCTATTCGATTGTAGTTGACGATAACAGATTTGTTGATTCGTACAAATTTGTCGTTTGGGAGTGAGCAGAGAAATTTTTTTAAAGTTGAATTGTGATATACAATTTTCCCGTTGTAGTTTTCTATACGCAAGCAGTTTCCGATATTTCTAATGAACAGAATATCATCGAATATCAATTTAAAATTGCTTTTTTTGTATTTGATGAAGGTGTGATTTTTCATTTTCAGCGGTGATTTTTCACTTTTATATGAAAAGGGGTGTTCGCCGGCGACGCTGTTGTAGTTATTCATAGCGTGTGTGATATTCAGCACTTTACTGATTTTTTTGCAAAAATAATCCAACCCTAATTTTGGGTTGATGTAGTCAAAAAAACCGTTATCAATGAGTTCCGGCACGATTGATACTTGTTCTGTGAGTGCAATGACAAACGGTGGCTTCGGAATAAGTCTTAAGATTTCAATTGCCCCAATACCAATTAATTTAGTATCGACAAATAACAATTTTGGAAGGGTGCGATTCAGTTTTTCTATCAGTTCGATACGGTCTTTAATAATATCCGTAATTTCGATAGAATCAAAAGCGTGAAGACGTTGGATTAATTTTTCTTCAAGAATACTATCCTGAACGAAAAGAATACAGTTTAGTTTGTTCATAATTTGATTGTTTATAAGTTGATTAACAAAAATAAGTAAATATTTAATCAATTATCTCTTCTTTAAAAAAAATATGTTATCTTTATTTATTCAAGGATTTTCTGGTAAAATTTTTTCTGGTTTAGTGTTTTATCCCTTAATCTATGCCATTTTATTGTAAATTTTCGGAATTTTTTCGGCAAAAAAGCGCAATTTTCGCTCAAAATATCTTTTATTTTATTATGATAAAAATTGTATCTTTGATGAGCAAACTCATCTACTATGAATCTCACTAACTACCCTGTCTTAAAGCTGCTTTTGCCCTATATCATGGGAATTTTCTTGGCATATTGGGGCAAAATCCCATCTCCCTCTTACAGCTTAATATTTGTCATAATACTATTTAACTTGTTCATTGCCAATATATTATATCGTTATTTGTCTTATTTGCACCAATGGATAACGGGAATATTTATTTTAATGGCTTTTTTCTTTGTGGGATTATTCCAAACATCCCAAAAGATTGACCGGACAATTCCTAATTTCCTTGTTGAAAAGATGGCGAAAAATGAGCAGTATGTAGCACAAATTTTGGAGGCTCCCCGTGAAAAATTGAAAAGTATTAAATTAATAGTACAAATTATGAGCGATTCGCAGGGGCATTCTGTCGCACAAAAAGCGGTTATTTATGTTAAAAAAGATTCGGCTTCGCAGCAGTTGTCATACGGAGACGTGTTGCTGATTTCCACTAAATTATCTCCCATTTCTGGTCCAGAAAATCCATATTCTTTTGATAATCAAACTTATCTGGGGAGAAAAGGAATCTTATTGACCGGTTACGTTCCTGATTATGCGTGGCAAATGCTCTATCATAAGTCGCCGAATGTCATTATGTACTATGCACAAAAATTGCAGCGCCTATTTTCGGATATTTTTGCGCAAAACGGGCTGCAGGGCGATGAATATGCTATTATCACTGCCATCTTATTGGGGAATGATGAAACCATGGAACCGGAACTTAAGGCGCAATATGCGTCAGCCGGCGTGAGTCACATCTTGTGCGTTTCCGGTATGCACGTTGGTATTATCTTTATGATTCTCAACTTTTTACTAAAACCATTAGGGGGTTCCAAACAAACACGTGCTCTCAAAGCCGCGCTTTTGCTTCTCTGCATTTGGGCTTACGCCTGTATCACCGGGCTTGCGCCATCGGTTCAGCGCGCTGCCTCCATGTTTACCTTCGTCACTTTCGGAAATCTTCTGAACCGCAATGCTAATATTTTTCACAGCCTCTTTGCCTCCCTTTTTTTATTATTATTAATCAATCCACTTTTAATATTTGAAATCGGATTTGAAATGAGCTACTTAGCAGTATTTGGCATAGTTATTTTACAAAAGCCTATTGTCTCTGTTTATAAACCGAAAACAAAAATAGGGAACTATTTTTGGGAACTGATTTCCGTTTCCACAGCGGCGCAGCTGGCAACATTTCCCCTTTCCATCTATTATTTTGGTCAATTTCCCAATTACTTTCTCTTAGCCAATATGTCGGTCATCATGCTCTCATTTGTTGTAGTTGTTACCGGTGTGGTGATTTTGGTGACCTCTTTCGTGAGCGTAATTGCCCAATTTGTGGGGACTATCTTGACGTATGAGATCAAACTGATGAATTTTCTGATTCAAAGTATTGATTCTTTGCCATTTTCCGTTACCCGGAATATTTCGTATTCCATGTTGCAGGTTGTGTTATGCTACGCCTGCATCGCCTCTCTTTTTTTCTATTTCCATCATAAAAACAAGAAATTCAAGTACTTAACTTTTTCTTTGTTCGTTATTTTTATCATGTCATTTGGCTATGACAAGTATCAGAGCAGCCGGCGAGAGGAAATAACGGCGTATTCCATTGAAAAGATGTCGGCAATAGGGTTTAACTACCACGGAAACAGTATTTTATTAGTCGATACTGCAACCACTCCCCATTTTTATGATTTCAATATTAAGAATCATGAGCGCTGCGCACGAATCGTTAGCACTCAAGTAAATATTGACACGGCAAACTATGAATCGCAAGGATTTCTGAAAATTCATAATTGGATTAATTATCAGGGATATACGTTCTATTTGTTATCCGGAAGACAAACCATGAAGCCGGCAGATTCCCGTTTGTCGGTCGATTATTTGTATGTGCGGCACAATCCCAAAATATCTATGAAAAAACTCCGGCAATGTATTGATTTTAAACAAGTTATTATAGACAAAAGTAATTCTGTTTTCTACGATAAAAAGTGGACAGATTCTTGTAAATACTATCA
>JALNYF010000090.1 GCA_023229985.1 Bacteroidales bacterium
TTTATGAATTTAAGTGGAAAAGCAGTCCGCTATTGGATGGAAAGCGAAAAGATTCCGGCAGAGAATATTTTAGTCATTTGCGATGATATTGATCTACCGTTGGGGTCACTTCGGATGCGCACCAAAGGGAGCGGCGGCACGCATAACGGCATCAATCACATCATTGAAACACTTGGGCATAGCAACTTCCCGCGCCTTCGCTTCGGAATTGGGCACGACTTTGCACAAGGCTACCAAATTGAATATGTATTAGGGCGTTTTTCAAAAGCCGAACTCAAAATTGTTGAACCTGCTATCGAAACGGCAACCGAAATGATACTCTCGTTCACCACTGCCGGCGCCACACAAACCATGAATCTTTTTAATCATAAAAAAAGTGCCGATGAATAATTTTCGCCCACTTATTGCCATTACTTTTCTGCTAATAGTTTCCACATCGTCTTGGGCAGCCGTGAACGATTCTTTGCTCTCTACCAAACATCAAATCACGCACGCCAAGGCCTGGCTTGATATTCCTGATATTGCTCATATAGGGTTTAAACTGGGCACCGATTTGTCGCTCACTTCGAGACAATTATCTGATTATGACCACTTAAACGGACTTCTTTCCGGAACTTTCGGCTTTTGTTTCCGCGCCGGCTACAAATTTATTTTTGGTGAAATCGGACTGAACTATATGTTTTTTAAAGGCAGATATGACGCTCATACGCCGAACGGTGGCATCTTACTCGGCACAGAAACCGTTGAAAGCCGCTATCTACAAATACCATTAAAAGTAGTCGGGCAAATATCACTTGGGAAGAAATTTGCCTTCCTTCCGAATGTCGGCTTCTTATATCAACCCCTGATTCACACCAGCAAAAACGATATCAATTACGGAAAAAACAACTTAACGGCGCATCAATTTTTATTTACCGCCGGCGTGGGAATACGTATCAAGTTTTTTACTTTTGATATAGCATTCAAACAATCCCTCAAACCGTTTTTTGCCGACCGCCCTTCCATCAAGCCCTCATTTCTCAACCTGATGGTTGGTTTTCATTTCTAAAAATAGGACAAAAATATGAAGCAGCTGAGCCGTTTATTCATTTTCTCCATCGGTATTTATTTTTCCATGACTGTATTATACGGTCAAGAAGATGAAAAAAATGATGACCCTTTTACGCATACCATTGATTCGGCGGCTGCCATTTCCCCCGCATACATGCCGGTATCGTTTACCGACTGTGGTAAATTATTCTTTAAACCCATTGATTATCAAGAAATTGATACAACGATGAGTCTAATTGGTCAATATGACCCGTTGAATCAAACCCAAAACATTTACCAAAGTTTGGGAACATACGGACAAGCGCACCATCCCATTAATTTTTCGTTTAAAAAAGAAGCGGGTTTTTCGCTTTTCACCAATTCATATCCATTATATTACAAAGAACAAGAAGATTTAAAGTATTATAAATTAAAGACTTCTTACACAAATTTAGCGTTTACCTACGGGATCGCCACGGAAAATACGTTCTACGCCACGCACGCGCAAAACATCAAAGACCAAGCCACCATTGCAGTCAATTTGCGCGGTTATAACAATGACGGGTACTTTACGCATCAAAGATCCAGCAATATTGTATTTGATGCCTTGGTCAATTACGAAATTCCATCGCAAATTTACGGATTTAGGTTCGGCTACATCGTCAATTATTTTAACTTGGAAGAAAACGGCGGGTTGGTAAACGCCAATGATTATATCAGCCAAACCGTTAATAATCTGCAAGGTTACAACATGAAACTTTACAATGCTAGTTCCAAATTGCTGACCAACGACTTACTTTTCCAACAATATGTCAATTTTAAATCGAAAGCCAATAATAAGAAAAAAAACAACTATTGGGGAACGCTCATGCACACTTTTCAGTTTAAACAGCAGCGTAGCAATTATATGGATATAAATCCTGATTCCGCTTATTATCAGAACATTTTCTTTTTTGCATCGGATTCGACGTTAGACACTATGCAGTTTTATACTTTATCAAATACTATTCAATGGTCTTCATTTCAGCCATTTAAAGAAAATAAGAATGAAAAATACTTCTTCCGTTTCAGCGGTGGTGTGACCTACGAATATACCCACAGCGAAAAATCGAGTTACATCGGACATGCAATGATTCCTTTTGCACAAATGCACACGCGGCTTTTTTCCGTGATGGACATTCAAGCAAAAATCTACTATACATTAGGAGGGTACCAGCAGAATGACTTGAATGCAAATGCCGAGATTTCGTGGGCTATCAATCGGAAAAACAGACACTTTATTGGCGCAGAAATTGACTTTTACTATTTGTCGCCGGACTATTATCTCACGCGCTTTGTCAGCAATCACCATTTTTGGCACAATTCGTGGAGCAAGCAAAATGTGCTGCGGTTTTCGACATTTTGGAAAAGAAAAGGTTATATCGCCGAATTTAATTACTTTATGTTACACAATTATGTCATATTAAATAAAGACTTAACACCCTTATTATTAGATAAATACGCCAATATTTTCCAACTTCATCTGTTCGCTCCATTCTATATGAAAGGGTTCGGATTAACTGCCAACGTCTACTTGCAGTATTCCAACGCAAAAGAGATTCAAGTTCCCATTTTTGCGGGTAAAGCGGACATTTTTTATCGTTTAAATATTTTTAAAAACAAAGCAAAACTTCAATTCGGCTTCAACATGGCGTACAACACCAATTACTACGCGGCTGCCTATTACCCTTTGATGCGACAATTTCATTATCAAGACAGCAATAAAGTCGGAAATTACTTCTATTTAGACACTTACATCGCAATTCAGGTACAACGCATCAATATTTTCTTCAAAGTAAACCACGTTCTCAGCGGGTTGATGGGTCACGATTATTTTACAACGCCAGACTATCCAATGCAGAATCGAAAATTCAATATTGGTATTACTTGGAAGTTCTATGATTAACAATGACAGATGATGAACGAAATCAGGCAAGAAAATTTATATGCGAAGCTCAGTTACCATCTCCTGCTTTTGGCAGTGGCGACAATCCCGTTCACTCATTTTCTTATGCTGCCCATCGCCATCGCTCTTTTTCTTGTTTTTTGCATTGAAAATAATTGGAGAGAAAAGTACACCGTTTTGAAAAGATCCTGTTTGACAGTTCCTTTCATCATCTTTATTTCATTTTTTTTGCTGTATCTCATCGGCATCATTTATTCAAAAAATATGTCGGTTGCCTTATCGGATATTGAATGCAAACTGTGGTTTTTCGTTGCGCCGCTCTGTATATTCCCTTTAATCAATAAAATACGTTTAATGCAATGGGATTGGCTGCTATTGATATTTTGTCTTTCCACGTTGGCTTTCGCCCTCATCAATATGGTCATTTCTACTGTCAATTTTGCAGATACGGGTGACAAAACTGCATTTTTTTACACCAATGCGTCACATTGGCAGCATCCGAGCTATGTTGCCATGTACAGTACTTTTTCTTTTATCATTGCCCTCTATTTTTTATCTATTCGTAAAATTTACATCCACAAAATTACCCGTATCGGCTTGTTGTTAAGCGTGATTACTTTGCCTGTCTATATATTTTTACTTGAATCCAAGGCAGGTTTATTGGTATTTGGATTACTTTTTCTCATCATTATTGGGATTCTGGTCAACATCAAAAGACGAAGACCGTTATTGACAATTGGGATTTTTTTGATGATTGGGGTGGTGGTTGTTTCATTATTTAAATTCAACATAATTCCTTACAATCGGATCAAAGAATCGGTTGAACAATTTGAGAATCGGAACTTTGCGAATCCGTATGATGGGACAACGCAACGGTGGGTAATATGGAAAACATCGGGTGCGATGTGCGTAGAGAACATGCCGTTGGGCGTTGGAACCGGCGATGTAAAAGATGAACTTTGTAAGCAATATCAAGCCAAAGGGTACACCTATATTCTTGAGCGTCAATTAAATTGCCATAATCAGTATCTACAAACGTGGCTTGCGATTGGAATTGTGGGACTCATAGCGTTACTGACAATGTTTGTCTTGCCTTTGATAAAATCCATTCAGAAGAAAGACATTCTGTTGTTTTTCTTTGTAATCTTAGTGATGTTAAACTTGTTAGTGGAATCGATGATGGAGACACGCGCCGGGGCGAATTTTATTCCGCTGATGCTAACCTTACTCTATTTGCGAATGGAGACTAAGCAGTTTGAGGGAAAGTAGGTGATACATAATCCTTTAAATCTTCCATCAATTTTTTGCGGGTAAAGAAAATTCTACTCTTCACGGTTCCGATGGAGAGGTTCATCAATTCAGCAATTTCCTGATATTTGTAACCGTCCAAAAACATCTCGAAAGGTTTGCGTTGGTCTTCTTTTTTTTCTAAAATTTTTTTATTGATTTCGGAAACATAATGACGCATATCGGCGGCATCTGAAGGGTCTGACACCAAATTATTCAGGTAATATAAATCTTCAGATTGGTCAACCAGCACTTTGCAACGTTGTTTGCGGCGATAATTATTAATAAAAGTGTTCTTCATTATCGTAAATACCCACGCTTTTAAGTTGGTGTTCTCACTATATTTGCTACTAAATTGAATCACCTTTACGTAAGTATCCTGCAATAAATCATTGGCATCATCTTCATTGAGCGTTAATGACAATGCGAATTGTTTTAATCCGGAATCATAATTCATAACTTGTTGAATGATTGTCTTATCGCTTGCTTCCATTTTATTTTGTATTTAAAATTGACTCAATGTTAATTGCAATAATCGTGCCATATAATGTATATTACTCATTAATCGCGAAAATATTTTAAAGGTGAAATTAGAAGTTGGGAGCAGCGGTGAAAGGAGACGATTATTCAGCCTATGGCGATAACTTGGGGACAAAATAGACAGACTCTTCGCCAAAGGGCAGGTAACACAAGTGCTTTACATACTGTGCGGTGATGCCGGTTATCCAAGAAGCACTGCCGAGGTGGTCTTTTGGGTTGTGGGTGGAGATGCGCAAAAAAGGGAGTTGATTGGGGATTTTTTGTTGTTCATTTTCTTTGCTTGTACAAAGAAAACGAACCAAAAGAAAGTACAGCCGAAACGAACGCTCCCCGCTCTGATATTTTGTTAACATCGGTGGCAAGCGGTCGCTTCCGCTGCGCTGCGCGCCTTTGCTCACCGCTGTAAACAAAACATCATTCAC
>JALNYF010000091.1 GCA_023229985.1 Bacteroidales bacterium
CTATTTTGCGTTTTTCTCCCATTCTGATGGAGACCATAGCAGATGCCCCGGCACCAACCAAAGTGCCAAAAGCCGTAGCCAAGTTCATAATGGGAAATGTAATAGCTAATCCTGCAATTGCCAATGGACCAACTCCCTGACCGATAAAAATACGGTCAATCACATTATAGAAAGAAATCGCGGTGGTAGCGATAATCGCAGGCAAGGCATAAGTCAACAATAAGTTCCCTATCTTCCCAAATTCCAATTCTTTTGTTTTGTCCTTCACTGCTTAGTTGATTGTTTTGTAGTCACCCCTCAATTCCCTATAACGCTTGCGTGCAGTTACGGTGAACAAACTATCAGGATATTCTTTCAGTAATTGTTGATAATACTCCATTGCTTGTGCCGAATCTTTAAACGAATAGTCGTAGAGTTCCGCCAATTTAAAGGTGGCATCATCGGCTAACAAGTCATAAGAATGTTTGGAAACAATCTCTTTCAGGAGTTGTTCCGCCCCAAAATAATCCCCTTTTTTAATGGAAATTTGAGCTTTTTGGAAATATACGTCATCTACCAATTTGCCAAAAGGATCAACTATTAAGATGGAATCAAGAAGTTGCAGGGCTTCGT
Organism: Bacteroidales bacterium; assembly: GCA_023229985.1. Lineage (GTDB taxonomy): Bacteria > Bacteroidota > Bacteroidia > Bacteroidales > WCHB1-69 > UBA1756. Next base: position 613 of record JALNYF010000091.1, read on the forward strand.
CATGTTTATTCTGAAAAATCAGGAAATCAGCTTTTGCGTAATAGCGCAGTCCGATATTGTTTTCGATGTCATTGGAGAACAAGGAGTCCTCTTCTTCATCGCTTTCTTCTTCATTATCAGAAATTAGCAATGAAAAATACATCGCATCATTGGCAATTAGTTTCGAGGTGGCGGCGCGAAGCACATCCAATTGGCTCTTTGCCCATTCAAATTCACCGATATAAAACGATAATTTAGCGTTCTTAAATTTGGCGGTCTGTCCGATAAGTTCATTGGGAAACGCTTTATCGACTTGCGAATAATGCAAAGTGGCTTCCCAAACATCGCCCATAAAAAGCTCAATATCAGCTAAATCAATTTTATATTCTGCTTGTTCAATCGCATCTCTCTCCGCATTGGCAACGGCTTGATTCAGCACTTCAATGGCTTGTTGCGGTTTATTGACATAAAATGCCAACAAATGTGCATATTTACGAATCCAACTTGATGTTCCGCTGTGGAATCCGTAATCAGTTAATGTTTGATTAAACTCTTTTTCTAAGACAAGCGCATCTTCCAGAACCACCGGTGATTTACTGATTAATTGCTCATATTTTACATCTAACAACTGAAATTGAGCACTTGTATAATAGGTTGATTGTTCGCCCCTTTCAATTAAATAACGAAGTGCATCAATAGCGGTGCCGTAATCTTTATTCGCTGCGGCTTCCTTTGCCAATTGAAACACTCGCTGTCCATCTTCTTTCAATTTCCGGTCAATGGATTTGGTCAGCACGAGTGCGTCAGGGTATTCTTTATACAGCATATATACCCATTTAAGAATCATTTCATAGCAAATATTGTCCGGTTGTTGCTGGATATTTTTTTGCAAAATGGTGCGAACTGTGAGATACTTTTGTTTATTCTCGTCATCAGTCAGCAGTTTTTGAATAATGGTCTCAACGACTTGCACGTTGCTGATGGATTTGTCACTCACCAAGCCCAACGCTTCAGCCACCACTTTATCGGTTTGGTTTAACTGAATATAGATGTCGGTAATCTCAGCAGTAAATAATTTGTTATCATTCAATAATTTACGACCTTTTTGCAGTGTACTGAGTGCATAATTCAGTTGTTTTCTGACGAGAAAAGCATGATAGAGTTCTCTGATAAGGTTTTGTTGCGGTTGCAGGTCTTTGATGGCATCGGAATAGACGTTTTCGGCTTTCTCCTGTTCGCCGGAACTTTCATATACGAATCCCAAATCAATTTTATATCTTTGGACTTTAGGGGAATTTTTTTGCTGTTTTTTGACTACTTTTTCTGCTTCTTTAAAGTCACCCAGCTGCATTAAGGTTTGGTAGTAGTAGTAATAGATATAGGAATTGGGAGATGAGTTGTAGATTTTGGCAAATAGTTCAACGGCTTTTTCATATTCTCCGTTTTGAAAATACTGAATACCCATTTGTTCTTCTTGGGTACGCTGTGCATTAGCGAAGAAGGTAACAAAAACCAAAAGAGCCGTAAAGAGTGTGCGCAATTTCATTAGTTGATAATGTCAAATCCCGTGTAGGGGCGAAGCACTTCAGGAACAATAATACCGTCGGGGGTTTGATTGTTTTCCAAGAGAGCAGCCATCACGCGCGGTAGGGCAAGTGCGCTGCCGTTCAAAGTATGTGCCAATCTCATTTTCCCGTTTTCGTCTTTAAAACGCAATTTGAGCCGATTTGCCTGAAAACTTTCAAAATTAGATACAGAGCTGACTTCCAGCCACTTTTGTTGTGCTTTTGAATAAACTTCGAGGTCGTAAGTTAGCGCGGAAGTGAAACTCATATCTCCGCCGCATAGTCGCAGAACATGGAATGGCAATCCTAATCTTTGCAGGAGCGACATTGCATATAGTTTCATGTTCTCTAATGTCTCGTATGAGCGGTCGGGGTGTTCAATTTGCACGATTTCGACTTTATCGAATTGGTGCAAACGATTCAATCCTCTGACATCTTTTCCGTAAGACCCGGCTTCTCTTCTAAAACAGGCTGAGTAGGCGCAATTTTGGATCGGAAAGTCGGTAGACTTAAGAATAACATCTCTGTAAATATTGGTAACCGGAACCTCGGCAGTTGGAATGAGGTAGAAATTATCCAAATTGGCGTGATACATCTGACCTTCTTTGTCGGGAAGTTGCCCGGTGGCATACGCTGAATTTTCGTTCACCATGTATGGTGGTTGAATCTCCGTATAACCATTTTCGCTTGCAGAATTGAGGAAGAAGTTGATCAAAGCGCGTTGCATCTTGGCACCTTTCCCTTTGTAGATGGGGAATCCCGCGCCGGTGATCTTACAACCGAGCTCAAAATCTATGATATCATATTTTTTTACTAAATCCCAATGGGGAAGTGCATCATAGTTAAAATTGGACGCATCACCCTCTTCATAAACCACCTCATTATCCGCAGCAGATTTCCCCCGTGGCACAGAACTGTGCGGCATATTGGGCATCAGTACCATGAGTTCATTAATCTTACCATCTTTGTCTGACAACTCCGCCTGAATATCCTTTTCCGAATTTTTTAGTTCGGCAGTTTTAAGTTTGAGCTCATCTGCTTCCGCTCTTTTCCCTTCTTTATAGAGTAAACCGATTGATTTTGCGATTTTCCCTTGTTCCATCAAATTTTCATCCAATTGCTTTTTTAGCTGACGAATTTGCGTGTCTAGTGACAAAATATTGTGGATAATTTCTTTGGCATCAAAGTTCTTAATGCTAAGTCTTTCAATAACTTCTGTGGGGTTTTCTCGAATAGTTTGTATCTGTAACATATCTTTTATTTAAGTCTGCAAATATACATGAAGATTTTGAAAAGGAATCCTCCGCTTTACAAAAAAAACATAATGTTTGTTCAATGCCTTGTCAATAAAAAATGTTGTTTCTCTCTTACATGAATTAGCACGGAGATGAGGCTGTTTTTACCAATCATCATGGTTCAATGTGGTTTTATGATGAATATTGTTATCACACCTATCTCATTCCGAATCAGGTAATTATAGCTGCTTTCACGAATCGTCATATTTCAATCGTAGTTTTACAAATATGGGCAGGTGGTCAGCATAGCCGCCGATATAACGGGGACCGAGAAATGTGCGATATACTTTGTAGCCTCCGTATTTTTCGTCCGGTTCTACCATAAATTCTGCTTTAAAAATATGTGCTTCACCTGCGATGATGGCAATACGATTTTGCCCGGACAGTAGGGGCGCAGATACCATGAATTGGTCCAAGCATCCCCAAAAATCCTCATGTTTGTGCGTCCCGATATTCTGCATCTTGAGGAAACGGTACATGAGATTAAAGAGATGGCAATTACGGTCTGCTCGATCGTCGGGATTTCCGGCTTGAAGGATGTCATGAATACTTTCGTCGCTCAGATAATCGTTAAAATCGCCCGTAATCAGAATATTGGCAGACGGGTTTGTCTGTAGGATGGAGTCTGTTTTGGTTTTCACGACTGTTGCATAGTAATTTCTTTTGGGAATAGTGGGCGCGAAACCACCGTATCGGGATGTCCAATGATTGATAAATAGGTGGATGGAATCTCCATTGGGAAATTGTGCCACAACATACAAGATATCCCGATTTCGTGTTGCGGTGTCAAATGGAAAGACAACGGGGACAGGCTCACTATGCCGGATCCGAATCCTATCGGAGCGATAGAGTAAGCCCACATCAACGCCCCGCCTGTCTGGTGAGTCGTAATGCACGCAGCGGTAGTTGTACTTTTTGAGCGGAGAATCGTAGCAGAATCGGTTTAAGACAGTTCGATCTTCAATTTCGGCAACACCGATGATATCCGGTGGAGACCACTCATTCATTGCCAAAAGCACTTTGGAAATATTGTTTATTTTGCGAAGGTATTTTTTGAAGGTCCAGTGGTTCAGACCTATGGGTGTAAAAGCGTCATCGTTGGTTAAGCTGTCATCACTTGGATTGAAAAGATTTTCAACATTATAGAAAGCAATCACATAAGCGGTGGAATCTTGCCCCGATAGTTTGCAAATGAGGAAAAGTAGCAGGCAGAAGAGAAGTTGTTTTTTCATTTTGAGCAGTTTTAGTAAGAAAGGATCAGGTTGCAAAGATACATGCGTTAAAATCGTTTGTCAATAGCTTTCATCATTTTTTTATTTTTTCGAAAAAGAGGTATACAATCACGAAAATCTTCACATTCTAATTTGTTCAGCCGCAAAAAACGACTATTAAAGACGTCTTTATCACCGGAATTTTTATCAATAGGGTTGCTCAGTTTGCTCCCGAATCACTTGGTCTATTTCATCGGAATAAATCCCTTACAAAATATAATTTTTAAAAAATTATATTGTCATTAATTAAAAAAATGGTATTTTTGTGCATTCTTAATAAGAAGATGCTAAACGTGTAATAAATTAGTGTTCAAATACTTAGTACATGACAAAAATTTTAAAATTTTGTCCAATATATTGATTTTTAGATGGTTATCAACAAAATTTGTTGGTAACTTTTTTGTTATATTCTTGATAAAGTGATTGATTTTCAGT
>JALNYF010000003.1 GCA_023229985.1 Bacteroidales bacterium
AGGTTTGGAAAAAGGTAAACTTTTTTGCGCAAATAGAAGATTTGCACTGACTACAATAAACAATGATAACACAATTTTTCTTTTCATCATAAAAAATTTTTAATATAAAAATGATTCAGCCTTATATTTATTATATGGTTCAATTAAAATCATGTTTAATAAATTGATCCTGTCAAAATGTCAATGCTTCACAAATTCTTTAAAATTTGACACTGCAAAATTAATATTTTTTTCTTTTTATTATTATTTTTTATATATTTTTTTTCTTCTTTTCCAAGATAAAGCCCCCTTTTACCTTTTACCACAGAAATCTCCTTAAAATATTAATTAATATAGATTTCTCGTTTTTAGTCTCGGTTATTGCCCTCCAAAATTATCCCCGAATTGATCCATAACATCTTTGAAATAAAAAAAGAATAACGGAATTCATCGCACTTTTCATCAATTTTTTGTGTATTTTTGCAGCTGAATTAAACGATATATAAGATGAACCTAAATATCAAAGAAAAAATAGACAAATTGCTCAGAGAAGTCAATTCCAATAACGGTTTGAACAAAATCTTAGAAAAATTGTCTGACCAAAATATTGGTGTAAAATGATAAATCTATATAAATTATAATAACTCTATAAAATGAAAAAACAGATAAAATTTTGTTTACTTTATCGTGACATGTGGCAGTCCTCGGGCAAATATGTTCCACGTGTAGATCAATTAGTGAGAATTGCACCCGCAATTATTGAGATGGGGTGTTTTGCCAGAGTGGAAACCAACGGTGGAGCCGCCGAGCAAGTCAATTTACTCTATGGGGAAAATCCCAACAAAGCTGTCAGAGAATGGACTAAGCCGTTCAACGAAGCCGGGATTCAAACACAAATGCTGGAAAGAGCTTTGAATGGTTTGCGAATGTATCCCGTTCCCGCGGATGTTCGGCGTCTGATGTTTCAAGTCAAAAAAGCACAAGGGGTGGACATAGCCCGCTCTTTTTGCGGACTCAACGACCCCAGAAACTTGGAACTCTCCGTCAAATATGCCAAAGAAGCCGGCATGATTTCCCAAGCCGCGCTCAGTATCACCCACTCCGAAATTCATACCGTTGAATATTACATGGATATTGTTGATAAAGTGGTGGAATATGGGGCTGACGAAATTGCTTTGAAAGATATGGCAGGCGTAGGACGTCCGGTCACTTTAGGACGTTTGGTAAAAGCCATTAAAGAGAAATATCCGCATATTATCGTTCAATATCACGGACATAGTGGTCCCGGGTTCTCCGTTGCTTCTACTTTGGAAGTCGCTAAAAACGGTGCCGATATCATTGATGTTGCTATGGAACCGCTCTCTTGGGGAATGGTCCACCCCGACGTTATCACCATTCAGGCAATGCTCAAAGATGCCGGCTTCGATGTACCGGAAATCAATATGAATGCATACATGGAAGCACGCCGACTGACCCAAGAATTTATGGATGACTTCTTGGGCTATTTTATGGACGCGAAAAATAAAGTAATGAGTTCATTATTAGTGGGTTGCGGACTACCGGGCGGTATGATGGGATCCATGATGGCTGACCTGAAAGGAGTTCACAACGGAATTAACATGTTCCTCCGTAATGGCGGTAAGAAAGAACTTTCTGAAGATGAATTATTGGTTAATTTATTTGAAGAAGTCGCTTATGTATGGCCTAAAATGGGGAATCCTCCTTTGGTAACGCCTTTTAGTCAATATGTTAAGAATACTGCCCTGATGAATATCATGCAGATGGCGCAAGGGAAAGAGCGGTTTTCACAAATGGATAAAAATACATGGGATATGATTCTGGGTAAAACCGGAAAACTCCCCGGCACGCTGGCACCCGAAATCGTGGAACTTGCCCAACAAAAAGGATATGAATTTTTTGCAGGAAACCCACAAGACAACTACCCCGACGAATTACCTAAATTCCGTGAACAAATGAAAGAAAATGGATGGGATTGCGGGCAAGATGACGAAGAATTATTTGAAATTGCCATGCACGAACGGCAGTACTTGGATTATAAAAATGGGACAGCAAAAAAGAAGTTTGAAGAAGAGTTGGAAAAAGCGAAAAAAGCCTCAAATGTTCAAGTCATTATCAAAGAAGTAAAGACACCGGAAGTTAAACGCGAGGAACTCATTGCTGCCATCACTGAGAAAGAACCGGATGCTAAACCCGTTGTTGCAACGACCGCCGGAATTGTTATCTGGGAATTGGCTGTGAATGAGCCATCGATGGCAGCTCCGATCGGCACATCCTATCGTGAAGGCGATTGCATTTGCCACATAGATGCCTATTTCGGAATGGACGAAATAATATCTTTGTTCACCGGAAAGCTTATTTCCGTAATCGCACAACAAGGTGATAAAGTAAGAAAAGGTGACATCATTGCTTTTATAAAATAACAATATGCAAGAACAAGTTAAGTGCTTAATTATCGGTTCGGGACCGGCAGGTTATACTGCCGGTATCTATGCTTCCCGCGCCGACCTCAAACCTGTCCTGATTGAAGGAATCATGCCGGGCGGCCAATTGACCATCACCACAGATGTAGAGAATTTCCCGGGCTACCCGGAAGGCATAGGCGGTACTGAAATTATGCAGGATATTCGCCAACAAGCCCTTCGCTTCGGAACCGACATCCGCACCGGAATGGTGACGAAAGTGGATTTTTCCAAACACCCCTTCCTCTGCACCATTGATGAAGAAAAGGAAATCATTGCCGAAACGGTAATTATTGCAACGGGAGCTACTGCCCGTTGGTTAGGGTTGGAATCGGAAAAGACATACCGCGGCTTCGGAGTATCGGCTTGCGCCACTTGCGACGGCTTTTTCTACCGCGGAAAAGACGTTGCCGTCATTGGCGGCGGCGATACAGCTTTGGAAGAAGCCCTGTACCTTGCCAAATTGTGCAATAAAGTGTATCTTATTCACCGCCGAGACGAGTTCCGCGCCTCCAAAGCAATGCAAAAAAGAGTGTTTGAAACTGCCAATTTGGAAGTGCTTTGGAATAAAATCCCCGCCGAAATATTGGGCGAAAAACAAGGCTTTATGAAAAAAGTTACCGGCTTGCAATTAACAGATACTCAAACAAAAAACAAGAGCCAAATTGCCATTGACGGCGTTTTCGTCGCCATCGGACATACGCCCGTTACGGACTTATTTGTCGGACAAATCGACTTGGATGCGCAAGGTTACATTCAGACTAAACCGGGAACTACGCAGACCAATATTGCAGGCGTATTTGCCGCCGGAGATGTTCAAGACCCCCATTTCCGTCAAGCTATTACTGCCGCCGCTTCCGGTTGCAAAGCCGCCATCGAAGCGGAACATTTTATTATGAACCAAAACTGATGTGGGGTTGTTGGAATGAAAGAGTTTATTAGAGGGATCAAAACAGGATTCCCTATCTGTTTAGGATATATCCCTGTTGCGTTTACTTTTGGAATTTTGGCAGTCAAAATGGGCTTTGACCCAATGGTCGCTACTTTTGTCGCCTTTACCAATATGGCTTCTGCCGGACAGTTTGCAGGAATCCGCTTAATAGACGGCGGAGCACCTTATATCGAATTGGTAATGACCACTTTAGTCATTAATTTGCGCTACATGCTCATGTCTTTTTCTCTTACGCAGAAAATCGCACCCAAAATGCCCTTATATAAAAGATGTATCATCGCTTTTTGCATTACCGATGAGGTTTTTGCGCTGGCATCCATGCAAAAACAAGATGTCTCTTTTTCTTTCTTTACCGGCTTAATGGCTACTCCCATTTTCGGCTGGACATTCGGGACTTTTTTGGGCGCATTTGCATCGGGTTTGCTATCACCGATGTTGCAAGGTTGTATGGGAATTGCTCTGTATTGTATGTTCATCGCCATTATCATTCCCGAAGCCAAAAAAAGCCGAAAAGTAGCCTTAGCAATTGTGGCAGCAAGCCTGCTTTCCTGTATCTTTAAATATGTCCCGGGCATTAACGTTCTGTCCCAAGTGGGCGGCGGCGGCTGGGCCATCATCACCTCGGCGGTAATAGCAGCCGCCGGCGCAGCATCCATCAAAGAAATAAACCGCCGCAAAAAACGACAACAAATCCTTATGGCAGAAGAAAGGAGCGAAGCATGAGTTATTTGGTGATTTGTTTAATTATCATGGCAGGTACTACCTACCTGATTCGGGTCGCCCCGATCGCTTTTTTTCAAAAGAAAATCGAAAATTTGTGGGTGCAGGATTTCTTTTATTACATTCCTTTCTGCGTATTGGCGGCAATGACTTTCCCCGATGTTATTTACTCCACTACCCCATCCGGCGACTTGTCCCCCCACTTCTTATCTGCCATCCTCGCAGCACAAGTGGCTCTCATTTCGGCATGGAAAGAAAAAGGATTGGTGCTCGTGGCTTTCTTAGCTGTGCTAACCGCCATCGCTGTGGAATTAGTGCTCAAATATATGGTAAGTTTTTAACGGACTGCTCGTTGCGAGATGATCAAATCAGTCGCATTTTTGATTTTTTTCTGTCCGGTAAATTGATTCAATATCGTTTATTAAAACATAATATGCTTAATGCTAATCCATTAAGTAATAATTCCTATTATTTACTAAAAAGCAATATTTTGAAATAAATGACTGGACTGAATGCAGTTGGCTTCTCTATTCGAGACTATATAAACTCTAAAACTGCGAACAAGATACCAATAACAAAGGTAATTAAAAGGATTCCGCGACCGGTCAAATCAAATTTTAATTTTAGCAAATAATACCGGAGAATAAATACATTGGGAATGATGCTCAACAAAATAAGTTTTTGAGCAGAGACCATATCAAACACATTCATGTTTTTGCCGGACACGGCTAATATCAAAACAATGATTCCAAAAATAATGCCAAACAAAATAGCAGGAATTGCTATGCCCATGATGATGCCCATCCAAAGCGAATCACGACGAAGTTTTTCAAGTAATTTTCTCATTCTTCTAAAAATTTAAGTGTGTTGATATATTGGTGTGCTGTCAAGTCAAACTGCACCGGTTGTAATGAGACATAATTGTGTTTGAGTGCCCATTCGCAAGTATCTTCGTGCGGGTCGTTATCCACTAACCAGCCATCGAGCCAATAATATTTGCGACCATAGCAATCCACCCGTTCTTCCAAAACTTCATGCCAATATCCATGCGTTTGGCGCGTAATTTTAATTCCTTTAATCTCTTCTAACGGAACTTTGGGAATGTTCACGTTCAACGAAATATATTCCGGCAATTCGTGTTGCAGTGTCTGACCGATGATTTTCTTGGCTATCGCGATTGCGGCAGTAAAATCGGCATGGGGAGAATAATCCAAGAGCGAAAAACCGATGGATTTATAATTCTCAACACTTCCTTCTATGGCGGCTGCCATGGTGCCGGAATAGATAATGCTGATAGAAGAATTGGAACCATGATTAATGCCGGAGAGTATTAAATCAATTTTTCTGTCTTTCAGAATCACTTTTTGACCTAATTTCACGCAATCGACAGGAGTGCCATTCGTACGATAATAATCAACGCCGTCGGCATCAGTTTTGTATTGTTTTAAACGCAGCGGAACGTTCATCGTAATCCCATGAGCGTAACCGGAGCGCGGTCCGTCGGGGGTCACTACAACCACTTCTCCAAATTCTTTGGCAGCTTCTACTAAGGCATACAAGCCTTTCGCTTCGTAGCCATCATCATTTACAATTAAAATCAAAGGTTTACTCATAATTCGTTTTCCTTGTGTAATGCCTGTTGGGTATCCCAAATGACAATTTCCTCATTATCTTTATTATAGAATTTGTGTTGTAACAAATGTGTTTCAGGATTCTCTCTTAAATGTATCCATCTTTTATACTTAAAAAACCATTTTACCTGCTTAGAAATAATGCCTTTGGTAAAATAGGCATATAAAAACGGATGTAAATCGATGGTAATAGTGGACTCTACCTGCTTTTGAATGAGAAAATCAATCATATTTTCCAAGTTCTCCTCAACCAAAATGGTAGGTTTCACTTTGCCGGTTCCATAACATACCGGACACTGTTCCAGTGTATCGATGGTCGTCACTTGGCGAACGCGTTGCCGCGTAATTTGCATCAATCCGAACTTACTTAGCTGTAAAACAGTATGTTTCGCACGGTCTGCCACCATTAATTCACACATTCGGCGATAAAGGGCTGCCCTATTCAATGATTTGGACATATCAATAAAATCTATCACGATGATACCGCCAATATCGCGCAGTCGGAGCTGTCGCGCAATTTCTGCCGCCGAATCCATATTGACTTGCAAGGCATTCTCTTCCTGAGAGTTAGATGATTTCACGCGATTTCCGCTATTGACATCAATCACGCACATGGCTTCGGTTTGTTCTATAATAAGATAGATTCCATTTTTAATGGTCACAATTTTTCCAAATGACGCTTTGATTTGCTTCGCCACGTTAAAATACTCAAAGATAGGTATTTTATCTTTGTAGAGTTTAACGATATCGGCATCATTTTTATCATCTGAAAAGGACTTGATATAGTTTTTTACTTCGAGGAAAAGGTCTTTATCATCAACATGAATGGCTTGGAAAGAATCATTCAAGAGGTCACGGATGAGTGATGAGGTGCGGTCTAATTCGCTGGCTACTTTGTAAGGAGCTTGCGAAACTGCCAATTTATCGACCATTAACTTCCATCGAAGTACTAATTGTTCAATATCTTTAGAAATATCTTCCGCTTTTTTTCGTTCGGCACTTGTACGAATAATAATGCCAAAATTTTTGGGTTTAACCCCCGAAACAATTTGTCTTAATCTTTTTCGTTCTTCGCCACCCTTAATTTTTTGGGAGACAAAAACTTTATCATTGAAAGGGACAAGGACGGCATATCTACCGGCGAAAGATATTTCGGTAGTTACGCGCGGACCTTTGGTAGAGATGGGCTCCTTGGCAACTTGCACCAAGATTTGTTGCCCTGCAGTTAGAATATCTGCAATTTTTCCAACTTTTTGGACTTGGGGCTGGTTGGAAATGGCGGACATGCTTCGCTTGTTACCGGACATCACCATTTTTACATATTCACTAATAGTAAGTGAATTAGGACCAATATCCAAGTAATGAAGGAAGGCATCCTTTTCGCTGCCTATACTGATAAAAGCAGCATTGAGACCGGGCATAATTTTGCGGACACGTCCTAGATAGACATTGCCGACACAAAACTGTTCCGTCATTTTTTCCCGATGGATTTCTACTAATTTCTTATCCTCGAGAAGAGCGATCTGAACTTCGGTAGGGTGTGAGGTTATGATTAATTCTTTGGTTATTTCGGACATAATATAGTTTTATGAGAATAAATAGAAAAAACTAAATTACATAATGGTCATGTAATTTAGTTTTTTGATTGGGTGACATAATTCCGAACATTACTTCTTCTTATGTCTGTTCTTTCTGAGGCGTTTTTTCCTCTTATGGGTTGACATCTTGTGTCTTTTTCTTTTTTTACCGCTTGGCATTTTAGTAAAATTTAAAGGTTAATTATTGATTTTTTTTAACGACGTTCACAAAAGTTTTGCATGGTTTGAATGCCGGGATTTTATGAGCGGGTATAACGATGGTAGTTTTCTTTGAAATATTACGAGCCGTTTTTTGGGCGCGTTCTTTAACGATAAAGCTACCGAATCCTCTTAAATAAACGTTATCATCTTGCGAAAGAGATACTTTTACGGTTGTCATAAATGATTCAACAACGGTTTGAACAGCATTCTTGTCAATACCTGTTTTGTTTGCAATTTCGTTTACGATTTCTGCTTTGGTCATAATTTTAAAATTAAATTGTTCAACAATATATTATATTCATTTTATTAATCCTCAATAAATGAGTTTGCAAAAATACAACTTTTATTTTATTCTGTATCTACATTTTACAAAAAAAACAAAAAAAATTATATTTCATTATATATCTTATCGGCGAGGCGACTTGCCCCAATTCTAAAATAACGATTCGTTAGCCATTTTTCACCCAAAACATTTTCCAATATCTTCAAGAAATAGATCGCAGTTTCGGCATCTGCAATTCCACCGGCAGGTTTCATGCCGATCATCACGCCCGTTGCTTCATAATGCGCTTTGATGGCATCTAACATGACCAAAAATGACTTCGGCGTAGCATTCTCATCAATTTTTCCGGTAGAAGTTTTAATAAAATCCGCTCCGGCAGCTATGGCGATCTGCGATGCTTTGTAAATATTGTCGGCTGTTTGCAACTCGCCGGTTTCCAATATCACTTTCAAATGCGCCTGCCCACACGCTGCTTTGATGGCTGCTATTTCGTTATATACCGTCTGATAATCCCCTTCTAAAAACTTGCCCCGCGAAATGACCATGTCAATCTCGTCTGCCCCTTGCGCTACTGTATAGGCTACTTCGGCGATCTTAATCTCTATCGGAGACTGTCCGGCAGGAAATGCTCCCGCTACACTTGCTACTTGAACTCCCGTGCCTTTTAATAAAGACTTGGCTTGCGCTACAAAAGGAGGATACACACAAACCGCTGCCGTGGTCGGAATATTCTTGGCTTCAGATTGATAACTCAATGCCTTTTCGCATAATTTGGCAATCGTTGCCGTATTGTCCGAGCCCGACAAGGTCGTCAAATCGATCACATTCAAAATAAACCGATAAGCGGACGGATAATCAAAATAATTGAGGTTAAGTAATTGATATTGAGCTAATCTCTCTTGTATTTCCGCATCTGTGTACGGATAACTTTTGGGTTCTGTGTATGCCATAATTTTAATAAATTTTAGTGTATCTTTGAAGCCGCAAAAATACACATTTTTAATGAGATAACATTCTATTTGTGACTATTTTTTGCACATCTTTTCCGCTACAACATATTGGTCAAAATCCGCTTCGGAAACAAATTGCAATTTCAAGGCTGCTTCTTTCAATGTCAGACCGTGCTCAAACGCATACTGCGCAATTTCCGCCGACTTGGCATAGCCAATGAGCGGATTGAGTGCCGTTACCAACATCAACGAATTCTCTAAATGTTCTGCAATCCGCTCTTGATTGGGCTGAACTCCCACCATACAATGTTGTCGAAACGAACAAACCGCGTCTGCCATTAACTCCGCTGAATTCATCAAATTACTGCCAATCAACGGCATAAACACATTCAACTGAAGATGTCCCTGAAATGCGCCGCTGGTGATGGCAACATCATTCCCAATAATCTGACAACAAACCATGGAAAGAGCTTCGCACTGAGTCGGATTCACCTTCCCCGGCATAATCGACGACCCTGGTTCATTCGCAGGCAACACCAACTCGCCAATTCCACACCGCGGTCCCGACCCCAACAACCGCATGTCGTTCGCGATTTTCATCAAGGAGACAGCCGTCTTTTTCAATGCACCGGACACCTCCACCAACGAATCATGACTCGCCATCGCCTCAAATTTATTCTCACACAACGTAAACCGCTCTCCCGTAAACTGATTAATGTATGCCACGGCTTTTTCATCATAGCCGTCCGGAGTATTAAGACCGGTCCCGACTGCCGTCCCTCCAATAGGCAATTCCATGGCATGTTCCATCGCAAAATGCAATAAATCAATACTATGCTGCATTTGCGAAACATAAGCCGAAAATTCCTGCCCCAAGGTAAGCGGCGTAGCATCCATCAAATGAGTACGTCCAATTTTGACAATATCCCTAAATATTTGTGATTTTTCTTCAAAAATATCGCGCAATGCTTCCAATGCCGGCAAGGTCTTGTCTATCAAGGTTTTCGCCACCGCAATCCGCATCGCTGTAGGAAATATATCGTTGGTAGATTGAGATTTATTCACATCATCATTCGGGTGTATAAAACGTGTTATCTCTGCTATTTCGCCATTCTTAATCATCTCAGCACGATTGGATATAACCTCATTGACATTCATGTTGGTTTGCGTGCCTGAACCGGTTTGCCAGATCCGTAATGGAAACTCGGAATCCCATTTCCCGGCTATTATTTCATCGCAACAAGTCGCTATCAAGTCCCGCTTTTCCGGCGATAACGCCCCACAATCGCAATTACTGTAGGCTGCTGCTTTCTTGGCAAGTGCCAACGCATAAATGATTCCAAGCGGCATCCGCTCTTCGCCGATTTTAAAATTTTGCACGGCGCGTTCCGTCTGTGCGCCCCACATTCTGTTGGCCGGTATCTGGACTTCTCCAAAGCTGTCTTTTTCTATTCTGTTACTCATTTCCGTCTCTTTATTTTGTAAATGAATCGCAAAAGTACAACAATTTTTTCATCGGAACACGATTTGTTTTCTTTTTTTGGGCGAGCCGGCTTTCCCACCCACCAGCCACCCACGCCGTCGGGCTGTCCGCTCCTACTCCACGCGGCTTCTTCCCCGTCGCAAAACAGCACCTAAATAATGCCATAAGTGACTCCTCTTTCAACTCGTGCCGCGTGGGGTATCCGCTCCCATCCCTCTCGCAATCGGAATGTCAATTCATTTCCAACTCATCGCTATTCGCCCACCACTAGAACACGCTTTATCCAAAGTCCCAGCGGCTCAAGCGCATCACACGGCGAAGCCGATTGAAGTTGAAAAGCAGTCTTCCCTTCTTTCAATTCAAAAGTCCCGACAAAAGCGGTTTGCAAAACATCGTCAACCCCCGGCAATATGGCTTTAACTGTTTGATTGCCAAATGAAAATAGATAATTCTTAGAAATAAACATGGGATAATACTCAATCCAGACCTTGTATTTTCCGGCTGTTTGAATCGATAAATTCCACTCTTTCCAAGAATCATTTTGTAAAGAAACATATCCCATACCATCAAAAGCCGCATGTGTCAGCCCATTATCGGGAGTTAAGACAAAGTTGTTCTTTTCAGGTAAAAGATAATAGGATTGAATGATAGGATTTTCCGCAAATTCCAGAACCAATACGTGCCAACCCTCCCCAACCGGTGCCACAAATCTCAAGGCACAACCTTGGTCTATCGGGGTCACAGTTACCTTATTCTTAGCATAAAGGAAATATGCTTTTTCAACCTTAGTGATTAAATTTCGACATTCTATCACTGTATCTGACTGTCGTACAAAGAAATAAATTTTATTGTCTTTTTGTGTACAATAGGCATTTTTTAAATGAGGGAATGGACAGGCTGTCGTGGCATAAATACTCTCCTGATTTTGTGCTATCCACTGACCCATTTCTTGCAGGACATCCTTTTCAAAATCAATTACTTTCCCATCTCCATCCGGACCAATATTCAATAGAAAAACACCCCCGTGACTGACTGTATTAATCAGTCGTTCTATTTGCAAAAGGGCTTTAAGGTGAGAATCTCCGCGGTTTTCCCACGAACGATAACCCCACGTGCCATACATTGAAGCCGGATTATCCCAAGGAATATCGCTAAAACCGACCATTTGACTATTGTCGGTGAGTGTATAATAATCACCCTGATTATTCATTAATCTGCCATTAATCAAGCAATTAGGTTGATAACGAAGCACAGTTTGTCGAAACCTGCTACTTTGTTCGGGAGTAGCCAATCCCATATCGAACCATAAAGTCACTAAATCTCCATATTGCGTAAGCAATTCTTGAAGTTGTGCATCAATATAGTTTTCCAATTCGGGGGTAATCTGCTCCAACGGACTATACAATTGATTGATGTGTTGGGTACAATTTGTCAATGTGTCAACCGGATTTCGTGGAATCCCGCCGGCATAATACCAATCGGGAAGGGAGTAATAGAGTCCCAACTGCAAATTGTATTTTTTGCAAGCGGCGGCAAGTTCCTGAATTGGGTCACGGGCAAAAGGAGTAGCCTCCACCACATTGTACGGAGTGGTTCTCGTTCTGAACATACAAAAACCGTCGTGATGTTTCGCCGTAAAGACAATATATTTCATACCGGCATCTTTGGCGAGGCGGACAATTTCATCGGCATTCCAATCGGGTGCTTCGAATTGAGCAGCAATTGTGGCATACTCGGCGGTATCAATTCGCGCATGATTCATGATTTGCTCGGCATAATAAGGAATATTTTGTCCCTTCCACACTCCGCCCGGCACCGAATAAAGCCCCCAATGGATAAACATTCCAAACTTACAATCTTGCCATTTCCGCAAAACCACTTGACGTTCAGAATTGACAGATTGTGGAAATAATGAAAAATGGCAGAAATTGAGAAACAATAAGCTCAATAGCAACCCAACAATGTATTTTCTCATAAGTATAATATTTAAGACGACAAAGATAGAAAAACTTTTCAAAGAAAAGAAAAAATATGCTATCTGAGCGATTTGGAATCTTCAACTTTCCGTTTGGCAAACAAAGCAGCACCGTAGGCACCCATCAACTCGGGCATATCGGAAACGTGGACTTTACACTGTGTCAAAAGTTCGAGACAGCGCACGATAGAAAAATTCTTAAATGTCCCACCTTGCACAACAATACAGGGACCCAACTCAGCGAAAGTCTTCACTTTCAATACTTTAAACAGACAATTTTTAATAACGGAATAGGACAATCCGGCGGCGATATCTTCAATCTTGGCACCTTCGCGGAGGATTTGTTTTACTTTCGAGTTCATAAAAACGGTGCAGCGCGTCCCCAAGTCAGCCGGTTGTTGCGAACGGCAAGCCATCGAAGCAAAATCCTCGACCTTCATACCGAGCATACCGGCAAAACCTTCAATGAAAGAACCGCAGCCGGAAGAGCAAGCTTCGTTAATTTCTAATCTGCGAATAGCACCATTTTCCACAAAAATGGCTTTCATATCTTGTCCGCCAATGTCCAAAATAAAGCTAACATCGGGCGAGATAGCATGAGCAGCCACATAATGAGCCATCGTTTCAACTATCCCAAAATGAAGATTATAGGCTGTTTTGATTAAATTCTCTCCATAGCCGGTCACGGCACTCCCGATAAAGGAGATATTTTTTTTCAATTTTGACAGTTCCTGCTTCAAACAGTCCATACCGGTATGAAAAACTTTTAGTGCATCGCCCTGATTCTTGGCATAATAGTCAAATACCACCTCTTCATTATGATTAATAACGACAATTTTAGTAGTCGTTGAGCCGGAATCAATGCCCAAGAAACATTGTTCCTGCT
Source organism: Bacteroidales bacterium (assembly GCA_023229985.1). Classification (GTDB taxonomy): domain Bacteria; phylum Bacteroidota; class Bacteroidia; order Bacteroidales; family WCHB1-69; genus UBA1756. The sequence continues at coordinate 13,139 of JALNYF010000003.1, forward strand.
GATTTTCGGCAAGGGAAAGTCTGGGAATATGGACGTTCACTTTATCATTTTTCCACCGAACAAACTCATCATCTGATTTAAAAAGAGGAAGCAGCGAGGATTGCGGGGTAAATTCTGTCATTCTGGTTTGCAGTTCATCCACTTTCTGAATCAGCTCTTGAAGCGAATGAGTGCTTTGATGCTCATCAATGGAGAGGGCTGTCCCGTGTGCGGGAACTAATTCGGGGTGAGCTGTACTAATCACATCGCTCTCGTCGATTTGCAAAAGATGTAAGTATGATTTTTTCAGTTCGGGGAGATATGCAAACGGAGCCCCACAGAAAAAGAGCTTCGGTTTCACATCGTACCCGCGCGACAAAGAGCTGATGGTTTGCAGAGCAACGGCGTGAAAAATAGACGCAACGATGTCGGTCTTGTCCACATTGCGGCTCACCAGATTTTGAATATCGGTTTTTGAAAAAACGCCACACCTCGAAGCAATGGAATAGATAGTTTCGGCTCGGCGGGCAAAATCATTCAATTCTTCCATGGGAATTGCAAGCAAAGTCGCCATTTGGTCAATAAAAGCTCCTGTTCCGCCGGCACAACTCCCATTCATACGAATATCGGGCTGTTGATTGGGGTTAAAAAATATCATTTTGGCATCTTCCCCGCCAATATCAATAAAGGTTGAAACTCCCGGTACACAAGTCTGAACAAAACGAATGGAAGAAATAACTTCCTGATTAAAAGGAAGATTCAATTTTTCGGAAATGCCCATTCCAATTGAACCGGTGAACATAACCTGAAGAGACAGATCCCCGATTTGCTGTTTCATGTCAAGTAAAACATCTTTCAGAACGGGTAAAATCGCAGCTTGATGACGCTCATATTTTTGAAAAACGACGTTATCTTTTTCATCAATTAAAACGCACTTTATGCTGGTTGAACCAATATCTATTCCTAATCGCATCATTCTATATCCATTTAACAACAAGCGTTCGTTTTCTTACATATTTGAGAAATTTGGCGGCAAAATTACACTATTTTATTCAAAAAACGGCCATCTGCAAATAAATTTTATACATATAAAATAATTTTAGTATTTTTGCAACTTCAAAAAATGAGTCTTTTAAAAGTAAAATAATGAAAAGAAACATCCTTATAAGTCTGATATTGTTCTCATGTTGCGGACTTATGGCTCAGAAATATTCTCCAATGAGAGCTTATAATCTTTACTTTGAGCAAAATTATACAGCCGCTAAAGAGTGTATTGATTGGTGCATTCAAGATGAAAAATACAATACGAAAGCCAATACATGGTTGTATAAAGCCAATATCTATTATCGTTTGGCAAGTGAGGAGTATTCCAAAAAGCAACAAGACACGACCTTTCACATCACCGTGCCCACTGCACCGCAAGAATCATTTGCTGCCTTTCAAAAAGCAGTTGAGTTGAATAAGGATATCGAAGCCTCCGATATGCTTTCCCCACAGGAAGCCCTTCCCCGTCTCTACCCCCTCCTTTTTCTCGAAGGCGTAAACAGCATTATTGCCCAAAATTGGGCTAACGCAAAGTCTATTTTGGAAAAAGCAATTACCAGCTATGAAATTCAACAACCCGAATATCCGTTAGATGGCGAGTTATACTACTATTACGCTTACACTTTGGAGATGCTCAATTTGCCCGAGCAAGCTCAAGTCAATTATCAAAAAGCAATCAATGATAATTCTAACAATATCAATGTTTATTTAAGATTGATAGAGAGTTATAAAAAAGCGGGCGACAAAAAAGCCGTCACGGATTTAATACAAAAAGGCAAACAAAAGAATCCGAATAATCCCAATATTTTGGTAGCAGAGGCAGATTATTATTTTTGGAATAATGAAAAAGAAAAAGGAAGAACACTCCTAAAACAACTGCCGCCCTCTGTTTATGGCTCAATTGATGCAATTGTAAACATCGCTAATTTGTATATTTCTGACAGTAATTTTATTGAAGCAGAATCATTGTTAAAACGTGCCTATCAAAGCATGCCCGACAATCACATTATTGCCCATAACTTAGGCGTTTGCTGCGATTATATCGGAAACGTCAAATACTTGGAAGCCAATAAATTAGACCTTCAAGGTAAAAAAGATGAAGCAAACCAGATCAAGAAACAGGCTGATGATTATCTCCAACAAGCCGCCATCTATTTTGAAAAAGTCGTTGCTCACGATTCAACAGATATTATGATATTGCGTAAACTAAAAGAGATCTATTCGCGTTTAATGTTAGATGATAAAATTCAACAAACAGAGAGTCGGATTCAAAAATTGGAAAAATAATATAACTCACATTAAAATATAAAAAATTTATGAAAAAATTGTTTTTATTAGCTCTTATCGGAGTGTTGGTAAGCAGCAGTTATGCTCAAAGTTGTTTGGGAGATGTTTGGCAATCTCTTCAAAATCATAAAATTATGGAAGCCAAGAAAAAAATTGACGAATGCATGGTCGGCAATGAACAGAGTGCAAAAGCTTGGTTATACAAAGGAAATGTCTATTTAAGTGTCTTCAATCAAGATGAAGAAAGATTGAAGAAAAACCCTGAATATGTATCCAAAAACCCGGATGCCATTTGGGTAGCCTACGAAAGTTTTTACAAAGCATTGGAAATCAACAAGGATATTGCAGGGGAAGATGGTTTAATCAGTGCCAAAGAAGGGCAGTTGCTTTGCGGAAAGCCTTTTTATGAAAGAGGAATTGCCGCCAAAGATGCCAAAGATTATCCAAATGCAGAGAAACTTCTGAGAGCCGCCATTAGATGTTTCAACTTGGACGACGGTTATAAAAAATATTTAGGCTATTTGTACTATGATTTAGCCAACGTTACATTAGAATTAAAAGGAGAAGAAGCCTATAAAGAAATTTTGGAAGAAGCCTACAAAGCCAATACCGACAGAGTTCAGATTTATCATCTTCTCTATCAAATTTATTCAAATGAAAAGGATTCTGTAAAATGCGGGGCACTTATCAAAAAAGCAAAAAAGAATGTCGCAGAAAAAGATCAAACCAGCATTTTTGTTTTAGAGCTGAGTTATTGGGCTAACATTGGCGATACTACCAACCTATATAAAACTGTAGCTGAAATTGGAACAAAATTTGATTCGATTCCTGCCATCATTACCGATGCAGCAACATATTTGATTGATGCAAAGCAATTTGAAAAAGCAACTGAACTTACTCAAAAAGGACTGGAAAAAAATCCCAATGATTTCTCACTCAACAGTATCATGGCATATTGTTACTATAAAGAAACCAACGAGTTTATCAAATTAGGAAACGCAGCTGTTATGGCCCAAGACTTTGAATTGGCAAATCACTATAAAACTTTGAAAGATAGCTGCCTTATGAAAGCTCACGACTGGGCAGAAAAAGCCTATCAGATTCAGCCCAGAGATTTTTCTAACGCCTCGATGTTAAAGCAATTAAAATTGCAATTGATGAAAGAAGTTCCGGCAGAATTAAATGCCATTATTGAAGAAACAAAACCCAAACAATAGTTTTCTATGAAGAGAATTCTCGTTCTGCTCCTTATTGCGTTTGCTTTCAATCAATTAAATTTATCGGCAACCAATACGGTTTCTACAGACACTTCCACCAATACAATATCCAATGATACAATTAAACCGGCTCAGGAAGCCGGTTTAATTGTTAGGATCGGAAATTGGTACACCGAAAATCTGAATTATTACAGTGTCACAGCATTGATGACGATTGAAAGTTCTTTCATTCCGTTCCCGTCGGAAATCGTTGTTCCACCCGCCACTTATGCCGCCTGCACTCCCGGTTCCTCTCTGTATGTTACCGAATCTGAAATCCTGAATGTGATTATAGTTATACTTTTTGCCACCTTAGGTGCTCTCATTGGTGCAATTATCAACTACATCCTCGCCTATTATTTGGGACGTCCCATCATCTATTGGTTCGCGGACAGTAAATTAGGTCGCTTTTTTTTATTAAGTAGTGATAAAATAAAAAATGCGGAATCTTATTTCGTAAAGCATGGAAAATCCTCTACACTTATTGGAAGATTAGTGCCCGGAATCCGACAACTCATTTCCATTCCTGCCGGCTTAGCCAAAATGCCCTTTGCCCCATTTATCCTCTTTACCACCATCGGTGCCACGCTTTGGAATACTATTCTCGCCGTACTCGGCTACATTGCTCACGGCAGAAAAGATTTGATTGACCAATACAGCAATGAACTTTCTTGGGGACTCTTAGGTCTCGGCATCGTTTTCGTTCTATACTTAATTTATAAAGGTTATAAAAGCCGTAAGAAAAAAAATCTTCAACCGGAAACAAACGAATGACAACTTTCGGGATAATCGGATCACCCCTTCAGCAGAGCTTCTCACCCCTCTTTTTTCAAAATAAATTTAAAAAAGAACACCTCGATGACTATAACTACCAACTGTTCCCGCTGAATACCATTAACGATTTCCCCGCTCTTATTGCGCAACACCGCGATTTGGCAGGACTGAATGTCACCATTCCCTTTAAACAATCGATTATCTCTTTTTTAGACAACATTGACCCGACAGCAGAGGCTATTGGCGCAGTGAATGTTGTCAAAATTATGAGAAACGGTGATACAATCACCACTTTCGGTTACAATAGCGATTGCATCGGATTCGAAAAAGCACTGCTATCCTTTATGCCCGTTCTGCCACCGCAAGCGTTGATTTTGGGTAGCGGAGGCGCAGCACAAGCCGTGGCCTTCACCTTCAAAAAATTAAACGTTTCTTTTCAATTTGTATCCAGAAAAAATAATTCTAATTATCTTTCATACAATAGCTTAACAAAAGAAATCATTCACAATTATCCCCTAATTGTGAACACCACCCCGCTGGGAATGTTTCCGCATATCTCGGAATGTCCCGCCATTCCATACTCCTTTTTATCTCCGAACCACTATTTGTTTGATTTAATCTATCATCCTAATTGTACTTTATTTATGGAAAACGGGAAGAAATATGGTGCCCAAACTTGCAACGGATTAGAAATATTACGAGAACAAGCCGAAGAGAGTTGGCGCATTTGGCAGAGCTAAAAATGCAAAATCAAGACATTTTTTTTCGCCCAAACCATTTTTTATCGTAAATTTGCCGCAATTTTTAATACCACCATTATGTTTACAGGAATCGTAGAAAAAACAGGAAAAATTGTTAGAATTGAGAAAGAAAACAGTAACTACCATTTTACCATTGAAGTAGATTTTGCCGATGAACTTAAAATTGACCAAAGTATGGCTCACGACGGCTGCTGCTTGACCATCATTAAAATTGACCCGAAACTTAAACAATATGTCGTTACGGCAATGGACGAAACAATGTTGAAAACCAACCTCAGAAATTGGAAAGTGGGCTATGAAGTGAACTTGGAACGCAGCATGAAATTGGACGGACGCTTCGACGGACACATTGTTCAAGGTCACGTGGACCAAACCGCAACCTGCGAAAAAGTAATAGATGACAACGGAAGCTGGCGTTACTACTTCAATTATGAACCGATGCAAAACAATATCACCGTTCCGAAAGGTTCTATTTCCGTCAATGGCGTGAGTCTGACAGTAGTAGATTCCGAAATCGGACATTTTTCGGTAGCCATTATTCCTTACACACAAAAAGTTACAAATTTCCACAACTTTGCAATAGGAACCATCGTGAATATCGAATTTGATGTCTTCGGGAAATACGTGCAACGACTTTTGGAGCAATACGGCTACATGAATAAACAATAAATTATGAAATCAGGATTTGCCATTGGCATAGATATTGGCGGGACCAATACCGATATGGGCATTGTAAACCCTAACGGAGAGTGCATCAAAAGAATGAATATCCCGACACAATCGTTCACTAAGGTAGAGGATTACGCTGACGAGATAGCGAATGTCATTCGTAAAATGCTATTATCTAATAATATAACAAATATTGATGGCATTGGCATTGGAGCTCCTAACGGGAATTATTTTTCGGGAACCATTGACTATGCACCCAATCTTCCATTTAAAGGGAAGATTTTCCTTAAGCAACTTATCAACGAGAGATTGCAAACAAAGGTGGTTTTGACCAACGATGCCAATGCAGCCGCTTATGGAGAAAAGATTTACGGAAATGCCAAAAACATGAATGATTTTATCATTATCACCATGGGAACGGGCATCGGAAGCGGTATTTTCGTGGATGGGAAATTAGTATATGGGCACGACGGATTTGCCGGAGAACTGGGACATTGTATTCTTTTTCCCGATGGAAGAAAATGCAGTTGTGGACGCAAAGGTTGTTTGGAACAATACGCCGCTGCACGCGGTATTCAACAGACATACATAGAGTTACGAAACAACAATGAAGATAAAGGTCTTTTGGCAGATATCGAGAACCCCAGCTGTCAAGAATTGTCAAAAGCCGCCAATGAGGGCGACCCACTTGCCATTCAAACGTGGGCTTATACAGGCTATTTATTAGGTATTGCCCTCTCCAATGCAGTTGCTTTTTCCTCACCGGAAGCCATTTTCCTGATGGGCGGTCCTATGAAAGCCGGAAAATGGCTCTTAGACCCGCTTCGTCAATCTTTTGAAGAACATCTTTTACCCATTTATCAAAATAAAATTACCATTGCGACTTCGCAACTGAAAGAAAATGATGTCGCCATTTTGGGCGCAGCTGCCTTGGTTTACGAAAAGTAATAAAATGAATTGGAAACAACTTTTAACGGAAAACAGGATTCGCGAATCAAAGCGACAACAAGATGCACGCAGTGCCTTTGAAAGCGACTTCGGAAGAATTGTCTTCAGTCCGGCAATGCGAAGAATGCACGACAAAACACAGGTCTTTCCCTTAACCCACGATGACAACATTCACTCCCGCCTGACACACTCCATGGAAGTAATGGCTTTAGGGTATTCCTTTAGCATTCTTTTCTGTGAAAGTGAAATTTTCCAGCTAAAAACGAATAAAACACAATACGAACTCTTTCGTGAGATTCCTATCATTTTAAAAAACAGCTGCCTGATTCATGACATCGGAAATCCACCTTTCGGGCACTTTGGGGAAACCGTCATCCAAGATTTTTTTACAAATTTTTTCAAAAAAGAAAATCCTCAACTTCATCTCTCGAACGATGAACAACGGGAATTTATTCACTTCGACGGAAACGCACAAGGACTTCGTGTTTTAACCAAACTCGAATACATAGATGATTGCTTTGGGCTGAATCTCACTTGTCCTACTTTAGCATCTTGCATCAAATATCCTAATTATCAAGAAATTGACAAATCACGAATAGAGACCAAAAAAATCGGGGTCTATCAATCCGAGAAAAAATATTTGGAAAACATCGCCCAAAACTGCGGACTAATCATTGATGGACGAATTGTCAGACACCCGCTCTGCTACTTGGTAGAAGCCGCCGATTCCATCTGTTATCTGACCATGGATTTAGATGACGGCTATAACAAAGGTTTGTACACTTTAGATGAACTGCATTCCTGCATCGGCAAAGACATTCCCATCATCAACAACATCATGACAAGTGTTGAGACCAATACTGCCAAAATTGCCAAAATCCGCAACGCGCTCATCACAGAATTGGTCAATATCGCTTTTCAAAACTTTGAAAATAATATTGAGCAAATTGAAAACGGGACTTTTAATCAAGAACTAATATTTTTCAATTCTCTCTTAGCCCACCATTTACAAAAATTCTGCATTGAAAAAATCTTCTCTATCGAAGAAATCTATTCTTTAGAACTCATCGGGCATTCGGTCATAACGGGACTATTGGATTTTTACATGGATTGTCTTTTTTTCAGAAGTCCGGAATACCGCAAAAGAGCCATCAAGTTAATACCTGAAAGCATTATCAATCTTGCCATAAAGGAAAATGCGCCCCACGCACAATCCTTCAACGACTTAACAGATTATTACAAATTACGTATTTTGGTAGATTATATTTCCGGTATGACCGACAAATATGCGCTTCGTCACTTCCAAGATATCAGCGGACAGAGACGATAATCATTGCGATCCGTTTTTCCTATTGTTTCTCAACCAAAACAGTTGCAAAATCTTCCAAATTGATACCGCCAAAATCGCCGGAACTCATCAGCAAAAAAACAGATTTTTGATGTTTTATTTCCAATAATCGGGTTTTTAATAATTCCGAATCATTAAAGATTTCCAAATCGCGGCGAGCAAAAGAGTTATATACCATTTCTTCCGTAATTGGAGGTAATTTCTTATGTTCCACTGCTTTGTGCTCAAAGAAAATCATGGCAGTATCGGCGTCATCCATCACATTCCGATACTCTTTCAGGAATGTTTCGGAAAGACTGCTGAAAGTATGCAGCTCCATACAAGCAATTAAATGATAATCGGGATACTGTTCGCGGACTGCCTGAATGGTTGCTTTCAACTTGGAAGGGGAATGTGCAAAATCCTTATAGACAACAGTTTCCTTACTTTTTCCAATCAACTCCAGCCGTTTTGATGCGCCTTTAAAAGACTGAATGGCGGCATAAAATTGTTCATCGGTAACGCCAATTGCGTGGCACGCAAAACGAGCAGCGTTCAAATTTGCCAGATTATGTTTACCAAAAATCTGAAGAGGAATTTCACCCGTTTCCGTTTTAAGATATGTGATTCCCGCGCGAATAACGTAGGGGTGAACAGTATAAGCAATCTTGAACGGAGTGTCAATCTTCTCACTCATTATTTTCAAAACAGGATCATCTGCACAATAAATATAGGTGTCGTCAATCATTTCGGCAAATATCCTAAATTGGTCAATGTAAATATCAAAGGTCGGAAAGACATTGATGTGGTCCCACGCTATCCCGCTAATAATTCCCACATTAGGTTTGTAAAGGTGAAATTTTGATCTTCGGTCAATCGGCGAGGTTAAGTATTCGTCGCCTTCCATTATCATCAATTGGGCACTCTCCGACAATTTCACCATCACCTCAAAACCAGCCAATTGTGCTCCTACCATATAATCGCACTCCACATGATTAAATTGCAAAACGTGAATAATCATCGCGGTAATGGTTGTTTTGCCGTGACTTCCGCCCACAACGACCCGCGTTTTATTCTTGCTTTGCTCATATAAAAATTCGGGATAGGAGTATATTGTCAAACCTAATTCCTTAGCTCTCAGCAATTCCGGATTATCAATACGCGCGTGCATTCCTAAAATCACAGCGTCTAAGTCGGGGGTAATTTTGTCCGGATTCCAACCAATGGCTGCAGGAAGTAATCCATATTTTTCTAATCTCCCTTTAGCCGGATTAAAAATTTCGTCATCAGAACCGGTAATTCTATACCCTTTTAAATGTAAGGCTATTGCCAAATTATGCATGGCACTTCCACCAATGGCAATAAAATGAATTTTCATATATAATTATCAATTAGTTATTTAATTCCACTGCTTCCAAATCCCCCACTACTTCTGTCGGTCTCCGACAACGTCTGCACCAATTCCCACTCCACCGTTTCGTGTTTAGCAATCACCATTTGCGCAATTCTCTCTCCATGCTCAATTTTAAAAGAGACATTCGACAAATTAACAAGGAGAATTTTGATTTCTCCACGATAATCTGCATCAATGGTACCCGGCGAATTAAGCACGGTAATTCCATTTTTCATTGCTAAGCCGCTGCGGGGACGTATTTGCGCTTCGTAGCCTAACGGAAGTTCAATAAAAAGACCTGTAGGCACTAACGCACGCTCCAGCGGTTGAAGAACGATCAGAGCGTCTAAATTGGCACGCAAATCTACTCCTGCCGCTCCTTGAGTCGCATACTGCGGCAATTGATTGTTTGATTGATTAACGATTTTACACTTCATAATTTCAATATATCTACGTAATAATAGTACTATTTGCTGAAAATCTCAATAAAATCAGTCAAACCGTAAGGTATTTTTTTACTGACATGATAAAAAGTTTGCAACAACGATACGATTTTTTAATTGAATGACAGAATAAATATTTCAGAGTTATGAAAAAAAACAAATAATCGGAATCAATTTGAACCGACGGACTCTTTCAGATATTTTCGTGAGAAAACATTATATTTCAAGATACAGTACAATGCTCTGAAACCATCTTTCCAACCTATTTTTTTCCCTTCTTTGTATGTTCTTCCATAATAAGAAATTCCGACTTCATAAATTCTAATATGTTCAAAACGAGCAATTTTAGCAGTTACCTCGGGTTCAAATCCAAATCTGTTTTCCTTAAATAAAATGCGTTTAACAATGTCTGCGCGAAAAAGTTTGTAACATGTTTCCATGTCGGTGAGATTTAAGTTGGTAAACATATTGGAAATGAATGTCAGAAATTGATTTCCGATAGAGTGCCAGAAAAAGAGAATCCGATGTGGATTACCACCTAAAAATCGAGAGCCATAAACAACATCAGCGAAGCCACGTACAATAGGTACCAATAAAAGGTTGTATTCATTCGGGTCATATTCAAGATCAGCATCTTGAATAATAATATAATTGCCGGTAGCGACCTCAATACCCCGATGCAGGGCTGCTCCTTTCCCCTGATTATAAGGCTGCTCAACCAATTTAATATTCACATTAGTATGAAGTGTGATATATTGTACCACAATGGAGGAGGTCTCATCTTTGGAACAATCATTGACAACAATAATTTCTTTTTCAAAATTGTTGATCAATTCAACTGCTAATACAGCATCTAAAATCTGTTGTATGGTTTGCGCCTCATTGTAGGCCGGAATAATAATCGAAAGTACCATTATTTTTATCTCTATTAAGTGGCAAAAATACAAAAAATAATTTCTGTTACAACACCTTGTTTTGTTTATTTTCAAACAATGCTTTTTAACTGCTCAAGCGTGTTTGATTAAAAAAAATGTCACTTACGCTTAAAATCTGCTTATTTATTCCAAATAAACATACCTATCATTATTTCTCACTATTACTGTCCGGTAAATGATAGAAAAACTTCGATAGGTTTAATAACCGATGTTAATCAATCAAACAGCTATTTATAAGCAATAAAAAGCCTTACCACCTCAAAAGAAGTAGTAAGGTTTAATTGAACACAGCAAAAGGCAAATACTTAAGCTTTGATTTCTACATCTACACCACTGGGCAATTCCAAACGCATCAAAGCGTCAATGGTTTTAGAAGTAGTACCGTAAATATCCAATAATCTTTTGTAAGTAGAGAGTTCAAATTGCTCTCTAGATTTTTTATTTACAAAAGTAGAACGGTTTACCGTAAAGATTTTTTTATGGGTTGGAAGTGGAATAGGTCCTACCAAAACCACTTTGCTGTCTTTAACGGCATTGACGGTTTTCACGATTTTCTCAGCTGATTTGTCAACCAAATTGTGGTCAAACGATTTTAATTTAATTCTAATTCTTTCGCTCACTGTTTTTTAGTTTTAATTTATCGAATAATTATGTTTAATTTCTTTTATAAAAGGGCATATCTCCCTACGTTTAATATATATTCTTGAATGTCTGCCGGAACTTCTGCATATTTCAGAAACTCCATAGAGTAAGTAGCTCTTCCTGAGGTAATTGAGCGTAAATTAGTTACATAACCAAACATTTCAGCAAGGGGCACTTGCGCCTTGATAATTTGGAAACCAATTTTAGCATCAATTTGTTCAAGCACAGCTCTTTTTCTGTTCAAATCGCTCGTTACGTTTCCAATATACTCATCCGGCGTAACGATTTCAATTTTCATAATAGGTTCCAAAATAATGGATTTCACTTTACGAGAAGCCTCACGAAAACCAATTTTGGCACAAATTTCAAAAGATAAAGCATCGGAATCTACACTGTGAAAACTACCATCTTTGAGAGTAACCTTCAAATTCTCAAGTGGAAATCCGGCTAAAACACCGTTTAACATAGCAATTTTGAACCCTTTTTCCACTGCGGGGACAAATTCTTTCGGAAGGTTGCCGCCCTTCACTTCACTGACAAATTGCAAACCGCGTTGGCTCAATGGGAGTGGCTCCATCTCGAAATCTATTTCAGCGAATGAACCCTTACCACCGGTCTGTTTTTTGTAAGTTTCGTGATGCGTAATTGACTCTCTAATAGCTTCTTTGTATGCAACACGGGGTTTCCCATGATTGCACGCCACATTAAACTCACGTTTAAGTCTGTCTAACAAAATATCCAAATGCAACTCACCCATTCCGTTAATGACGGTTTGACCGGAATCGGGATCCACTTTAACGGTAAAAGTAGGATCTTCTTCTGCCAAACGCGCCAAGGCGTTCATCAGTTTGTCGTCGTCGTCTTTGGTTTTCGGTTCAATGGCAACATGGATAACGGGGTCTGGAAAATTGATATTTTCGAGCAGAATCGGATGTTTTTCTTCTGTCAGGCTGTCTCCGGTATGGATTTCTTTCATACCGACCAAGGCCACAATATTTCCCGCGGAAACACTTTCCAAGAGTTGTTGTTTATTGGAGTGCATTTGCAGGATTTTAGCCACGCGCTCCCGTTTTTCGGTATTGGCATTCCAAACCACGTCCCCTGATTTCAGTTCGCCGGAATAGACTTTAATAAAAGTCAGTTTCCCAACATACGGGTCAGTAGCAATTTTGAAAGCCAAAGCGGAGAAAGGAGCCTGTACATCGCAATTTCGGGTTTCTTCTTTTTCGGTTTTAGGGTTAATACCTTGAATGGCAGGCATGTCTTGCGGAGATGGCAAATACATGACTACGGCATCAATTAATTTTTGTACCCCTTTATTTTTAAAAGATGAACCGCATAAAACGGGGTTAATTTGTCGATTGATGGTAGCGTTGCGAATAATTCGTATCAGTTCTTCGGCAGTAATGCTATCGGGATCCTCGAAATATTTCTCCATCAGGGAATCGTCGAAGCCTGCCAATGTTTCGATTAATTTTGTTCGATACTCGGCAGCATCTTGTTCCATATCTTCGGGAATGTCATAGACTTCAAACGTCGCACCTTTATCTTCTTCGTTCCAGATATAGGATTTCATTTCGATAAGGTCCACAATTCCTGCGAATGAATCTTCGGCACCGATAGGCAGGGAAAGGACGACGGGATTTGCATCTAACTTCTCACGCAGTTGGTCAACCACGGAGAAGAAGTTAGCACCTTGTCTGTCCATTTTATTGACATAGCAGATACGAGCAACGTTATACCTATTAGCTTGCCGCCAAACGGTTTCGGATTGAGGTTGAACGCCACCCACCGCACAAAAGAGTGCAACGGCACCGTCCAAAATCCGCAAAGAACGTTCTACTTCAACCGTAAAATCAACGTGTCCGGGGGTATCAATGATATTAATCTTGAACTCCTCGGACTTGTATTTCCACAGTACGGTAGTGGCGGCGCTGGTGATGGTGATACCGCGTTCTTGCTCCTGCACCATCCAATCCATGGTTGCGGTACCTTCATCAACCTCGCCTATTTTGTAATTTTTTCCGGTATAAAAAAGGATTCTTTCGGTAGTGGTTGTCTTACCGGCATCAATGTGAGCCATAATACCGATATTTCTTATATTCGACAACTTATCCGACATAAAACCCTTCTTTCCTTAACTTATTAAAAGCTAACATTAAAATCTGAAATGAGAGAAAGCTTTATTGGCTTCAGCCATTCTGTGAGTATCTTCTTTACGTTTGAAAGCAGCACCTTCTTCTTTGTATGCAGCCATGATTTCGGCGGCTAATTTGGCAGCCATTGATTTTTCGTGGCGTTTGCGGGCAAAATTAATCAAGTTTTTCATGCCGACTGATTGTTTTCTTGCCGGACGCAATTCGGTTGGTATTTGGAAAGTGGCACCACCGATTCTTCTACTCTTTACTTCCAATGCAGGAGTAACGTTTGCCAAGGCTTGTTTCCAAACTTCAACTCCGTTTTCTTTCGTTTTTTCTTCTACAATGTCAATAGCATCATAAAAAATCTCGAAAGCAGTTTGTTTTTTTCCCATTAACATGATGTTGTTGGCAAATTTGGTTACCATTACATCATTAAATTTAGGATCCGGGAGGATTATCCTACTTTTTGGTTTTGATTTTCTCATAGTTTTGTAACTTCAATATGATTATTTACTCTTGAGAACACCCATTTTGGTGCTCAATTTACATTAATTAATTCGGTTTATGCTTTTTTCTTGGGACGTTTTGCACCATATTTGGAGCGACCTTGCAATCTACCTTCAACGCCGGCAGAATCCAATGCGCCTCTTACAATGTGATATCTAACACCCGGTAAGTCTTTTACACGACCTCCACGTACCAAAACAATGGAGTGTTCCTGCAAATTGTGACCTTCGCCCGGAATGTAAGCATTCACTTCTTTTTGATTTTGTAAACGAACCCTCGCTACTTTTCGCATAGCTGAATTAGGTTTTTTGGGAGTGGTTGTATAAACTCTTAAACAAACTCCACGTTTTTGTGGACATGCGTCCAACGCTCTTGACTTGCTTTGCGAAGTCAATTTCTTTCTTCCTTTTCTTACTAATTGTTGTATTGTCGGCATACTATTAAATGATTAAATCTGTAATTTTCAATAATTTTCGATGATAAAGTTCTCAATTTTTTAAGGCTGCAAAAATACACTTTTTTTTCATACAGACAATCATCATTTTAAAAAAAATAAAATAATTAATAGAAAGTACAAAAAAGGAGCTACAGAACCCTGAAATTGCAGGTAGTAGGCGCATCAATTTATTTTTTGATGGTAACACTTGCTATCACGGCAACCCCTTCGCCACTTCCAACAAAACCCATTTGCTCGTTTGTTTTTGCCTTAATGGAAACAACGTCCGGAGTAATCTGCAAAATTGTTGCCAACAAATTTTGCATCGCCACTTTATACGGAGACAACTTCGGCTTTTCTAAAATAATGGTAATATCTACATTATTCACTACCCAACGATGTTGGTGTAAAAGCATTACTGTTTTTTCCAAAAGAATGGTACTGTCAATATTTTTAAAGGCGGGATCATTATCGGGGAAATGAGTGCCGATATCTTGGAGAGCAGCTGCGCCCAACAGAGCGTCGCATAAGGCATGAATAACCACGTCGCCGTCTGAATGAGCAACACAACCTTTGTTAAATGGAATCGGAACACCGGCTAATCGCAAGGGCAAATTGTCAGCCAAACGATGGGAATCATACCCTAAACCAACCCTAAAATCGACGCTATCTTGCATTCAGTTTTCCTTGTTCTTTGATCTCTTGTTTATCAAAAGAGGCAAAATCGAAAGTAAGGGTGAAGCGCAAAGTATTTTCCAGCGGGTGATGTTGATCAACAGTGAACAAATAAGCCACATCTAAGCCGAAAACACTATAATGAAGTCCGGCACCAATGGTAATAAACTGACGGTTTCCTTTATAAGGGCTTTCGAAGAAATATCCGGCTCTAACAGCCAAAAGTTCTCGATAAGTATATTCAATACCAACGGAATAATTAATTTCCCGCATTTCTTCTCTGAAACCACCGGGGGCATCTCCAAAAGATTGAAAAATACCTTCAACGACCGAAACATCAGGATTTTTTCCGCGTGCAATGATGCGATTTCCGGCAGCATCATATACATAATGGTCAGCAGAATCCAATTGATAAACCGGCGGGGTGGGGACTAATAATTTGTTGATTTCCGCACCAAACATCAGGGAATTATATTTATCGAAATCCATCGTATAAGAGAGCCCCAATTTAAGATTGGTCGGGAGGAAGTCACGGCGCAATGTACCGGACGAATAGGAAATTTTATTTCCGATATTAGAAATATTTAAACCTGCTCTTAAAGTGCTGTTTTCTAATCTTTTTGTTCTGAAATCCTGTTCATAGAAGAGGGATAAATCGGCTGCACCGGCTAAGCCCGCCTCGGTATCCTGCCCACCTACATTTTGACCCGCAGTCAAATTGGAGTAGATAAAGCGCGGGGTTAAAGAGATGGAGAGTTCGTCTATCAACTTGCGGGAGTAGCCCAAATCAATCGCAAATTCGTTTGGTTTTTGGTTACCCATCGATTCGCCGTTGATGTCGGTAAAAGCGATGTCACCCAAAGAGAAATATCTCAAAGAGAAAGAGATAGCATCATTATCTGTTATTTTATAGTAGGAGGAGAGGTATAACAGGTTAATATCGTTTACCAATTTACGCAGCCATGGGCTATAGGAAATGGAGATGCCAAATATATTGTCGTTAAAGACATATTTTGCCGGATTATGGTGTTGTGAATTGGCATCGGCAGATGTTGCCACGCCCATATCTCCCATTGCGCCGGCACGTGAGTCCGGAGCCACCAACAAGAAAGGAACTGCAGTCGTAATCGTGTTCAAATAACCGCGTCCAAGGTAATCATAATTTTTTCCATCAATAGTTTGAGCTAAAAGAGAGTTGCATAAGAGGATGACCACAGCTGACAAACAAAATAATTTCTTCATTCTAATTATTATTTAGATTTATAAAACGATAGAGTAACGTAATTTTTATATTCTTATTTTATAAGATGACAATTTTTTCAATTTTTTCGGCAGATTGTTGATTGGGGGTTCTCACCTTTAAACGATAAATATAGGTCCCCTTCGCCAACTTATCGCCAAAATCATCGCGGGCATCCCAAGGAATCGGGCTGCTGCGATAACCGTCTGACAACTCGGAAGTTTCGATGGTTTTTACCAATTTACCGGAAATGGTATAAATCGAAATCATCACATCGAGCATCACGCCGGGTTGGTTATGTTCAAAGTAGAAAGCGGTTTGCGTCGTAAACGGATTGGGGTAGTTCAAGACGTGGTCAATGGTTAATGCTTCATCGGAAGCAACAGTAAATTCTATCGTTTGTTCCGAAACATTATTGAGAATATCCCAAGCACGGACTTTAATTTTATGAGTTCCGACTTTCAATTTTTCGTATGGATAACGCACTTGGCCGCAATTAAAACTATCGCGCGCGGCTTCGTAATGATTGTTCAAAATAATTTGGGTATTATCATCCATGATGGCGACTAAATCGTGTCCTATGCCGTTTCCGGTCGTATTGATGCCATATTCGTCCTTCAATTTCACGATTAAAGTAGGTGACTGATTGACAGTGCCGCCGCTGACAAAGTTTTCATCATTCATAAACAATTCAATATCAGGACCTTTTACATCATTAAAAGATTCATTACTCATACTACCAATCACGGCATCCCCAAAAGCACCGGCAGCTTCAGCAGTACGACTATAGGCATAATAACTAAATTTCCCTTTTCCATAAGAATAATTAATATCTTTCGGAATAATAAACGAGAAACGGAATTGTCCGTTTTTTACAGTCACATTTCCTTTAAAAAGAATATTTTTTTGAACTTCAAATTCAAAATAACTACTGCCCACATCATTTTGCAACGTATTGTTAATCACTTTTTTATCAAATATCGAAGGATACAGACCTCCGGAGAAATCGGATAAAATATTTCCAAAATCGTCGGCGATATGTCCAACAATCGTAACACGCGAAAGGGCCTGAAGGGTATCTATTCCGTCGGCGACGGCTTTTCCGTTAACGGAATCGGTAACGACGTGGTATCTCGGCATAGCCAAACGCATGGAAGGGTCGCCCATTACATATATCATGTTAAGGGTATTGGCGGCACCGCCGGCAGAATTTTTGGCTACGCGATTTATTTCGCCGATGGTTTTCGGGGTTCCATTATCCTCCATAAAAATATTGGAATAGAAAGCGGTAGCATATTGTTGATTAGAGCCGGTAAAAGCCACGCGGGAAGTAGTAACCAAACCGGCAGCTCCACCATTGGCGTTCAGGAAGACTAATTCTGCGGGCGAAATCAGCGAGCGGTCATACCAACCGAACTCACACGTCAAAGTGATCATCCAAGGCTGATTATATCGATTACTCCATTTTTTGATGTCAGTCAATTCAACAATACGTTCGGTAGCCCAGCCGTTTTTACCGCCATGCCCCACGTATGCAAACAACAAACAGCCGGCATTCATGCGATGATTGATGGCGGCGGCTGCTTCAGGATAACGTTGTGAAGCAGAATAAGTTACTTGCTGATACGCATCTAAATAAATTTTATCCAGATTGATATTCGGATTATTTTGACCTGCCAATGTTGCCGCCAAATCAGCTGCCCGAATGTGGGTAGTACCGTCTTCATCATCTGCCACGAATGTTGCAACATTCTTCCAATCCCCGAAATTGGAGGTCAAGGGGTGGTCTTCACCCAGTATCTCGGTTGCGCTGTAATTAATTGACTTATTGACCGCTATTTGCGATTGAGCGAGGGTCGTCACTGGGAAGCGTCCCACCGAAATATCCAAAAAACCGACGCAATTCTCTCCTTCGTTATCATCTAATAGTGCAAAATAATCATCATTGGAACGAAGACTACTTTCATTGACGGCAGAACTAGTTTGATAATTGGGAACATATAATTTACAAGTATTCTCGCGTCCCCGATAATCGTAGGAAGGGCGACCAAACAACAAGAGATATCTTGGATATACACCACCTGATTTATCATAAATCATCTTCATATAATCGCGAATGGCAGTAACATCTTGCGCCCCACTTGAAAATTCGTTATAAATCTGCGCCGGGGTCACAATTTTGACCGAAAGGCCATCTTTTTCAGCACGAAAAGCGGCGAGCCGTTCCGCTTGAGAATTAAACTCAGGATAAGTAACAATAATCATATCTACCTGACTTGTAGCATGTAAATTTTGATTTTCCACGCGCCCCACCCTATTCACGGAATAGAAAGCAGCACCATTAAAAGCAACAAAGCGGCGCATAGAATCACTCACGGCATTAAAAGCAAAAGTATTTCCCAATAAATCACCCTGCATTTGAACCGGTGAAGTCGGGTTTGTCACGTCCCAAACACGCACATTATTAGAAGCATCCGCAATGACATAGCGTGCAACATCGCTATTTAGCACTAATTCCACATTACAAAATGGAAATTGAGACGCATACATTTGCAACTGTCCCTGCATTTGCCATTCCATATAATTCAAGTAACCAACAGAAGAAGTAGTTGGTTTACTGTAAGTTAATGTAATATTCATGGTGGTACTGTTAGGAATGAACGTAAAATCGCGTGTCTCAGATTCCACCATGTTGGCACCGGATAATGCCGGTATGGAGGCTACCCCCAAAGTCGCGTTATTCAGTGCCACCGTAAAGTTTGATACCCTTGCCGATTGCGCCGCCACCGACAAATTCAGCACTGCTTGTTGCCCTGTGGAAGGCGGCAAAGCAAATGAATAACTCCGCACGGTTGTTGCATCATAAGCATCTCCCAACCAACATCTTCCTGCCTCTCCAATATTCAGAATATCCACTTCGTGATAACCATAATGAGTAAACGTATTGACAGTTTGAGCAGGTGCCAATGCCGAATTATCCAAAACGGTAATTCTTTTCTTAATCCCCACGCCAGGATCTAAATTGATGAAATAATAGGTATAATCACTGTAAATATTATACTGATGGTTAAAACGATGCGAATTTTGGCTATAGGTCCAAGAATGAGGACCTTGCGCATAAAAAACGAAATAATCGCCGGCATTAAAAACTTGATCGTTCCCATCAACAATCAAAATGGGCAACTCACACAAATCATCATAACGGGGGGCATCATTACTCTCGGGAAGCATACCGCCGCCATTTCCGAAAATTGAAATAAGCGAGGAGCTTAGCTGGGAACCGGACGCTCCCATTGCCACTAAATCCTCATAAGTAACTTTGAACATGCCCGTTTGCGCCACCCCTACTTTGTACCAACTGCCACTTGCCAACACCGATTGGGCAGCATAAGTCCTATCGGCTTTTGTTCCCTTCGTTGACAAACGCGGGGATATTGAAATCGTCACATCCATCAACTTTTCATAGCCGCCGGCGCGAGTTTTGCGAATGGGGACAAACGTGAGAACAGCGTAATTCTGTTTCTTCTCAACTACCGTTTTCACACTAACGCTCAATTGATGAGCTTGAAAATCGGAAGGAATGAGGGCTTCCTCGTACGAACTCATTTTTTCGTAACGCTCTCCCGAAACGGTAACATCATAATCCTCAAAATAGGTTGAAACAGGCATTCTTTCAAAATACATGGGCAATTGCGGGAAATCGGGCGAGCCAATGGCACCGTCAAAATATAAAAGTTCCTTTTTATCTCCATTTTCCTGCTCAAAAATCAGCGTTTGATTCCACGTAACATTAATTTGTTTTTGAAAATTTTGAGCCTGAATATCAATAAATTGCAAGAAAAAAACAAAAACAACAGACAAGGCTGCCCCAAAAAACCTATTCATACTGCACGATAATAAAATGATTAAAACAGTACCATCATAAACGCAAAACAGTTCACAAAATTGCAAAACGAGAATACTTTTTATACAATATCAATGATATGAACCATCATTGCCGCTACAAAACGCGCGCAACAGAAACGCACAAACATACAAACATCATAAAATTTCCCGTCAACCCGCAGAATAATCAAGAGATCATGCAAAACATTCATAGCGAATAAATTGTCCGATGACACGTTTGATTCCATACAGGACAGCCATCAAACGTCAATTTGAATAAAATTTATAGTCTGATAATCAATGCTTTATAAAAAATACTAAAAAAACAGAAGGAAACACCCAAGAAATGCGGAAAAAGTTACGTTAAGAATGAATAATCAAAAGCTCATAATAGCACCCTAAAAAAAATAAAAAGCATAAAAATAGAAATGTTGATAACTTTTGATAAAAAAAGGCGTAAAGGTAAGAGATAAAGTATTAATTTTGCGACTTGCATTTTGAAGTGAAAAGAACAAACAATAAATTCTATGAATAGAAAGATAATATACGTACTAGGAATAATTGCACTCTTGCTCGGAAGCACGAAAGTTTCCGCGCAAGATCCGCATTTTTCGCAGTTTTATGCAAATCCGCTTTATTTAAATCCCGCTTTTGCAGGCAGCAATGTTTGTCCGCGCGTTACCGCTCATTTTCGTGATCAATGGCCTAACATACATGGCACCTACATTACTTATTCTGCATCTTACGATCAACATTTTGATAAAATTGCCGGTGGTATCGGTGTTTTATTGATGGGTGACCGTCAAGGTCAGGGTGTTATTAATACGTATGCAGCAAGTTTTATCTATTCTTATAAATTGAAAATATCCAGAAAATTCAATATGCGTTTTGCTTTGCAAGCTACCTATCAACAAAAGAGCTTGGATTGGAGTAAATTGACTTTCAATGATATGATTGACCCCAAATATGGGTTTGTATATGAAACGAATGAAGTTGCTCCCGCCAAACAATCGAAAGGGGTTGCGGACTTCTCCGCCGGTTTTATCGGATACACCAATAACTTGTATTTCGGCGTAGCTGCCAACCACGTAACTCGCCCTTACGAAGGATTTATTTCCGTTACCAGACTCCCCGTTAAATGGACTGCACACTTTGGCGGCTATTTTGATTTAAAACGTAAAAGTAGAAAAAGTCGCTCCTTCGGCGATATCTCCATCAGCCCGAATATCATTTATCAACATCAACTCGAGTTCCATCAATTAAACTACGGTTTATACCTCAACTATTATCCTTTCGTAGTCGGGACTTGGTTCCGCCAAAGTTTCAGAAATTCGGACGCCGTTATCTTTATGTTCGGATTACAACACGAAATGATACGCGTGGCTTATTCTTACGATTTAACCGTCTCTAAATTGGCAAACTTGTCCGGCGGCTCTCATGAAGTTTCCCTACAATTCTTATTCCCATGTCCGGAAAGAAGAGTGGTGAAAAAAGATCTGAATTGTCCGACATTCTAAACAAACTATACATAATTATAATATAAATAAAAAATCATCGTTCAACTTATTGAAAAAATCAACAAAAATGAATAGAATAACAAGAATTTCAAGTTTAATACTGGTAGTAGCTGTTGCGTTATTATTTAATTCATGCAAGAAGGAGTATTCACATACTACCGGTTGGGAATACAACAACGCCGAAAATGGCGGTTTTGAAGTATATCCTTTCGTAGAACAAGCCACCGGTCCCGGACTTATATTGGTAGAAGGCGGTAGATTCGAGTTCGGAAGAGTGGAGCAAGATGTAATGTACGATTGGGGAAACACCGCACGCAGCGTGACCATTTCCTCATTTTACATGGACGAAACCGAAGTCAGCAACTTAGATTACAGAGAATACCTCTATTGGTTGGAACGCGTATTCCTCCCCGCCGACCTGAAAACTGTGGTCGATAACGCTCAACCGGATCCCAATGTTTGGAGAGAAAAATTGTCTTTTGCTGAAACACAAGTAGAATATTACTTCAGATATCCCGCTTATGACCACTATCCGGTAGTAGGTGTCAGTTGGCTGCAAGCTGTCAATTATGCCGCTTGGCGTACCGACCGCGTAAACGAACAAATCTTAGTAGATTTAGGTTTTGTAGATTGGAATCCGGATCCGTCACCTGAATTGTATTTCAACACCGATGCCTATTATACTTACGAATCTTATGAAATGGAAACCGATAACCGTTTGCAAAACATCTCTACCGGCGACTATAGAAACGTAAAAATGGAAGATGGTATTCTTTTGCCGAAATATAGACTCCCCACCGAAGCTGAATGGGAATATGCCGCTTACGCTTTAATTGGTAATACATTAGGTGAGAGAGTTTTGGAACGAAAATTATATCCTTGGAATGGTCACTATACCCGTACAGACGACAAACGCTACTATGGCGACTTCGTTGCCAATACCAGACGCGGACGCGGCGACCTGATGGGCGTTGCAGGATACTTGAACGATGCTTCCGATATCCCAGCACCCGTTAATTCATACTGGCCTAACGACTATGGTCTCTACAACATGGGCGGCAATGTGGCAGAATGGGTAATGGACGTTTACAGACAAACCACCCACGAAGAAGCCTACGAATTTAACCCGTTCAGAGGTAACTATTATGAAACCAAAAAATTATTGGAAGATGGTACCGTTGAAGATAGAGACAGCGTAGGTAAAATTCCAATGGTTCCCGTATCTGACTTCAAAAACGACAGAAGACGCAATTACAGACAAGCCGACAATATCAACTATTTAGACGGCGACTGGGCATCTCAATTGGAAATGGACGTTTGGAAGAACAACTCCTCAGATGCTACGAATGAGATGTACCCGAAAGATATCAATACTGCCTTCGGATATTCTTTAGTCGGCGACCATGCCAGAGTTTACAAAGGCGGCTCTTGGATTGACGAGCAATATTACGCAGCTCCGGGGCAAAGACGTCACTTGGAAGAAGATGAATCAACCAAATACATCGGATTCAGATGCGCTATGGCAAGATTGGGAACTCCTTCCGGCGGTGGTGTTACAAGATAATAACAGAACATGATTGTAATTACAGGTGCTGCCGGATTTATCGGCAGCTGCATGATAACAAAACTCAACGAATCAGGTCACTCCGACCTGATTCTTGTTGATGACTTTACCAAAGAGCATAAAAAGAAAAATTGGATCAATAAGAGATATATTGATAAAATCCAACGCGATGTTTTCTACCAATGGGCAAACAACAACGCAAAACACATTGATTTGATTATCCATTTGGGCGCAAGAACAGATACCACAGAAATGGATTATAGTATCTTTGAAGAACTCAACGTGGGCTATTCGCAACAGATGTGGAGCTTTGCCACCCAACACGGAATACCCTTATTATACGCTTCATCCGCAGCAACTTATGGCGACGGAAAATTCGGATATACGGACGATATGCAGACCATTTCCCAATTGGTTCCCCTGAATCCGTATGGAAAATCAAAAAATGAGTTCGACAAATGGCTTCTCAAACAAACTTCCACCCCGCCATTATGGTACGGGTTCAAATTCTTCAATGTTTTTGGTCCTAACGAATATCACAAAGGCAGAATGGCATCTGTCATTTTTCACGCCTTTAACCAAATCAACGAAACCGGCAAGGTGCAACTCTTTCGCTCCCATCGCCCCGATTTCGAAGACGGGAAACAGAATCGCGACTTTGTCTATGTAAAAGATGTCGTCAATGTGCTCTATTGGTTTAGCAAACATTACAAACAAAGTGGAATATA
This sequence comes from Bacteroidales bacterium, assembly GCA_023229985.1. Taxonomy (GTDB): domain Bacteria; phylum Bacteroidota; class Bacteroidia; order Bacteroidales; family WCHB1-69; genus UBA1756. Next base: position 37,290 of record JALNYF010000003.1, read on the forward strand.
TAATTTGGGAACGGGTTTTGCCCGCACATTTTTAGCCTTGACCACCTCCACTTTTAAAGCCATGGGGTTGGAACCAACCATCGAATTTATTGATATTCCCCAAGATATTAGAGATAAATATCAATATTACACTCAAGCAGACATTCAAAAATTGCGTAAAGTGGGATATAAAAAATCTTTTTACTCATTGGAAAATGGTGTAACTGATTATGTATCAAACTATTTGATAAATAGAGACGTTTTCTGAAAACTTTTCTTTATTTTTTCAATAAAAATACTTTTTATTGAAAATTTTTATACTTTTGTATTCCCATTGTGAGGATATGCAGATTTAAGTACTATAAAATTTAGTGTATGCAGAATTTTACGGAGAAAGACATTTTTAAAATGCTAAAGAAGTTTTTTGGCTTTAGCAATTTTAAGGGAAATCAGTTAGCCATCATTCAATCCTTGTTATCAGGGAAAGATTGCTTTGTGATAATGCCTACAGGAGGTGGAAAATCATTGTGTTATCAACTGCCCGCATTAATGAGTGAAGGAACCGCCATCATCATTTCCCCTCTGATTGCCTTGATGAAGAATCAGGTAGATGCCATCCGCAACTATAGCAGCGTATCGGGAGTTGCCCATTTTTTAAATTCCTCTCTATCCAAAGCGGAAATTGCCATCGTTCGGGAAGATTTACTTGCGGGCAAGACAAAATTGCTATATGTAGCACCGGAATCGCTCACCAAAGAGACCAACATTGATTTCTTCCAATCCATCAATATTTCGTTTTATGCGATTGACGAAGCGCACTGTATTTCGGAGTGGGGACACGACTTTCGTCCCGAATACGGAAAAATACGCTCCATCATCAATGCCATCGGTAAACAAGTCCCCGTCATTGCCTTAACGGCAACGGCAACCCCAAAAGTTCAAAACGACATTCAAAAGAACTTGGGAATGGGCAACGCAGAAATATTCATTTCCTCTTTCAATCGTAGTAATTTATATTACGAAATCAGAGAAAAAACCAAAGACATAGATAAAGATATTGTCAAATTTATCAAAGACCATCCGGGAAAATCAGGGATTATTTATTGTTTGAGTCGGAAAAAAGTGGAGGAATTTGCAAGTTTTCTGCAAGTAAACAAAATACGTGCACTCCCCTACCACGCCGGACTTGACTCCCACACCCGCGTGGAAAATCAAGATGCTTTCCTCATGGAAAAAGCCGATGTGATTGTCGCTACCATCGCTTTCGGAATGGGCATCGATAAACCGGACGTGCGTTTCGTCATTCACTATGATATGCCGAAAAGCTTGGAAGGCTATTATCAAGAGACCGGGCGCGCCGGACGCGACGATGGCGAAGGCATCTGCTTGGCTTTCTACGACTATAAAGATTTAAACAAATTAGAAAAATTTTCGAATAAAAAAGCCGTCGCCGAACAAGAAATTGTCAAACAACTATTAGCAGAAACGGCTGCTTACGCAGAATCATCAAGCTGTCGACGGAAACACCTGCTGCACTACTTTGGCGAAAACTATGAAACCGAAAACTGCCAAAATTGCGACAGCTGTCTCCACCCGAAGCCTAAAATGAACGCGTCAGAACAAGTCCAATTGGCTATCGAAGTCATTCAAACCGTTAAACAACAATTCAAAGAAGACCATATTATTGACATTCTGACCGGTAATAAAACAACCTCCATCGCGAAATACAAGCATCAAAAATTGAAACAATTTGGCGAAGGCGAAGAGTTCGATGCCAAATTCTGGTCCAATGTTGTTCGTTTAGCCATCTTCGATGAATTAGTATATAAAGACATCGAAAACTACGGAATTTTGCGTATTTCTCCAAAAGGCGAACGCTATCTTATCAATCCATACACCATCATGATCACCAAACCGGTAAAAGACACCAATGACGATGACATGGATGATATGAACGAAATGGTCCCCAACAAGGGTGAAGCCATTGATAGAACACTTTTTGCCCTGCTCCGAGACCTCCGCAAAATCATTGCCCAAAAAGAGAGTATTCCCCCATTCGTGATTTTCCAAGATCCCTCATTGGAAGATATGTGCATCCAATATCCGACCACGATGGAAGAGATGACCCACATCAGCGGCGTCGGCACCGGAAAAGCTCAAAAATACGGACAACCCTTCATCGACCTGATCAAAAAATATGTGGAAGATAACGAAATTGAACGCCCATTGGACCTCGTCGTCAAATCCGTTGTCAATAAATCTGCCATCAAAGTATATATTATTCAAAATATTGACCGAAAAATAAGCTTTGAAGATATTGCCATCGCCAAAGGCTTTGATATGGACGAACTGCTCACCGAAATAGAAAGTATTGTATCTTCCGGCACAAAATTAGATATTAACTATTATATAGAGGAAAATATCGAACCCTACCATCAAGAAGAGATTTTAGACTACTTCGGAGAAGCAGAATCCGATTCCATACAAGATGCCATCGATGCACTCGGCGAAGACGAATATTCCACAGAAGAAATCCGCATTATGCGAATTAAATTCATGTCCGATTTAGGCAACTAATCACTGCCACCAAACTATCGAAAAAAACTTATATTTTTTTCAATTTAGATAAAAATATAAGTTTTTTTTTGTACCTTTGCAAGGTTTTATAATAAAAATATATTGTTGATTATGAGCGATTTAGAAGAAAAAAAATTACACGTTGAAGAATACAATGCCGACCATATCCAAGTATTGGAAGGATTAGAAGCTGTGAGAAAACGCCCTGCCATGTATATTGGCGACATTGGCGAACGCGGACTGCACCATTTAGTATATGAAGTAGTGGATAACTCCATTGATGAAGCCTTAGCAGGACATTGTGACCGGATAGAAGTAACCATCTGCGAAGATAACTCCATTTCCGTATTAGATAACGGGCGCGGTATTCCAACCGATATGCACGAGAAAGAACATCGCTCCGCTTTGGAAGTTGTACTGACCGTACTTCATGCAGGCGGAAAATTCAACAAAGATTCCTATAAAGTGTCCGGCGGTCTGCACGGCGTTGGCGTTTCTTGCGTGAATGCCTTAGCCAAACACCTCCAAGCCGATGTCTATAGAAACGGAATTCATTACATACAAGAATTTGCCTACGGTGCCCCCCTCTACTCAGTCAAAGAAGTGGGGAAAACCGAACAACGCGGCACCCGAATTACCTTTACCCCTGACGATAGCATCTTTACCGTAAAAGAATACCACTATAACACATTGGCAAGCCGTCTGAAAGAATTAGCCTTCCTAAATAAAGGCATCACATTACAGCTTACCGATTTGCGTGATAAAGATGACAATGGATCTCCCCGCACGGAATTATTTCACTCCGATGAAGGATTAAAAGACTTTATCAAATTCTTGGATAGCGGACGTGAAAAAATCATGGAACACCCCATTTATATCGAGAGCGAAAAAATGGGCACTCCCATTGAAGTCGTAATGCAGTATAATACGGCATATACCGAGAATATTCACTCATACGTGAACAATATCAATACCATTGAAGGCGGCACACACTTAACGGGTTTCAGACGCGCACTGACCAACACACTGAAAAAATACGCTGTTAACAGCAAAATGCTTGAAAAATTAGATAAACAAAAGATTGAAATTTCGGGCGACGACTTCCGCGAAGGCTTAACAGCCATCATCTCTATAAAAATTGCCGAACCTCAATTTGAAGGACAAACCAAAACAAAATTAGGAAATAGTGAAGTAGAAGGGATTGTCAGCCAAACGGTAAGCGAAATGCTATCCAACTATTTGGAAGAGAACCCGAAAGATGCCAAAGAAATCGTCAATAAAGTTATCTTGGCAGCTACAGCGCGCCACGCCGCCCGCAAAGCCCGCGAGTTGGTACAAAGAAAATCCGTATTCAGTGGCGGCGGACTTCCCGGTAAATTGTCCGATTGCTCATCCAAGAATGCCGAGATTTGCGAATTGTACCTCGTCGAAGGAGACTCCGCCGGCGGAACCGCAAAACAAGGGCGCGACAGCCACTTCCAAGCCATTTTGCCTTTAAGAGGTAAAATCTTAAACGTGGAAAAAGCCATGCACCACCGCATTTTTGAAAGCGAAGAAATCAAAAATATCTACACCGCCTTAGGCGTAACCATTGGCACTGAAGAAGATAGCAAAGCACTGAATATCGAAAAACTACGCTATCACAAAGTTATTATTATGACCGATGCCGATGTTGATGGAAGCCACATTGCAACCCTTATCCTCACTTTCTTCTTCCGACACATGAAAGAACTAATAGAACATGGACACGTTTATATCGCTACTCCACCGCTCTATTTAGTAAAAAAAGGACAAACCGAACGCTACGCTTGGAACGATGAACAACGCCTCTCCATCATCGCCGAAATGACCAACAACGGTGCGAACGAAGCCGGTTTACACGTACAACGCTACAAAGGTCTCGGTGAAATGAGCGAAGAACAATTGTGGTCTACCACCATGGACCCAAGCACCAGAACCCTGCGCCAAGTTACCATCGATAACGCCATGGAAGCCGACTACGTCTTCTCCATGTTAATGGGCGATGAAGTTCCGCCAAGGCGCGAATTTATCGAGAAAAATGCAAAATACGCCAATATCGACATTTAAAATTCAAGTATAATGGAAGAAGAAGCCATCATTTCCCAAAACGAGAATATCGATTCATTTCAAGAAAATGTATCAGAAGAAATGAATGAACAAAATTCTGATAAACAGACTGATACAGAAGAAATTGCACCTGTGAACACGGATGATTCTCCTATCATTGTACTGAAGAACTTGGACATCTATCAAAAAAAACTATTGATACTTTCTAAGATCAATATCTCCGTCAAAAGAGGCGAGTTTGTCTATTTAATCGGGAAAACAGGAAGTGGGAAATCTTCCATTCTTAAAATATTGTTCGCCGATTTACCATCTGTAGCCGACGAAGCAACTTGCGCTGGTTTTGATTTATTGAAAATAAAAACAAAAAAAATTCCTTATCTGCGCAGAAAAATAGGGATTGTCTTCCAAGACTATCAACTTCTGTCCGATAAAACCGTTATTGACAATTTGTTATTTGCACTGAGAGCATCCGGATGGAAAGATAAAAACAGCATGCTGGACAGAGCCGAAGAAGTATTGACGTTAGTGGGATTAGAAACCAAAGATTTCAAATATCCGCACCAATTGTCTGGCGGCGAACAACAACGCGTTTGCATTGCCCGTGCTCTGCTCAACTCACCGGAAGTAATCTTGGCTGACGAACCCACCGGCAATTTAGACCCAATCACTGCTGAAGAAATATTCTCTATCCTTCACAAAATCAATAAAAACGGCACTACCGTCATCATGGCAACCCACAATTTTACCATGATCGACAAATTCGCTTCCCGAACGATATGTATAGAAGATGGGAAAATTATTGATTCATTAGTATAATATAGATGATTTCAATTTGCATCGGAATTTATAATTATGATGTAACGGAATTGGTAAATGACCTTGTCAAACAAGCCAACGAAGAAAAAATCGCGTACGAAATTATTCTATTGGACGATGCCTCAGAAAGATATTTTCAACTGATTAATGCCAAGCTTGATTTCTTCCCTAACGTTACTTACTTACAGAATTTTATCAACGTAGGCAGAGCGGTCATTCGCAATACATTAGCCTCCAAAGCAAAATACCCATACCTCCTTTTTTTAGATTGTGACGCGCAAATCTCCCACCCCGATTATCTTAAAAAATATTTTGCAGAAATACCAACCACAATCGTTTCCGGCGGCACCGAATACAGTAGCGAAAAACCGGCAAAAAATTGCAGATTGCGTTGGACATATGGAATAAAAAGAGAGCAAAAAAGTGCAAAATTAAGAATGATCAATCCGAATTTTTCCTTTACGCCCTTCAATTTTATGATTCGCGCCGATATCTTTAATGAAACTGCTTTTGATGAATCGGTAAAAGGCTACGGACACGAAGACACCCTATTCGGTATTGAATTGCTCCGTAAAGGAATTACCGTTCGGCATATTGACAACCCGCTCATACACTTGGGATTAAATACGACTGACCAATATCTTCTACAAATTGAAAATGCCATTCAAAACTTGATTATTATTCAACAAAAAATAGCCGACTCACAACAATTTATTGATAGCGTTGCTTTACTCAAAACATACCACAAACTTCGAAAAATCGGACTTGTTTCCCTGTACAAAAAATTCTATAAAATATTCAAATCACTCATAATTAAGAACCTAAAATCATCTCACCCTTCTATATTATTCTTCGATTTATATAAATTAGGATATTTATGCCAATTAAACCCCAAATTATGAAAAAAATATTTTTAATTACCATTATAAGTATTTGTATATCAAATATTTATTCACAGAATTTATATCGTGCGGTTCCTGATGGCAGAGTAGACAGTGTACAAGCCGGTATTGATTTACCGATGGCATATACTGGCAAAGATGTCATCATTGGCTTCACCGATTGGGGGTTTGATTATACCCATCCTGTTTTTTATGACACGCTGATGACCGACTACCGGATTTTGCGCGCGTGGGACCAATACCGCACGAGCGGGCCGGCACCGGACGGATTTAATTATGGGACAGAAATCATCGGACAAGCGCAACTATTAGCAGCTCAATGCGATACGTCCAATGTTTATGGATATCACTATCATGGAACGCACGCTGCTTCGATTGCCGGTGGTGCAGGCGCAGGTACTAAATATCGCGGAGTTGCGCCGGACGCAAACTTCCTTTTTGCCTCTTTCTTAATTAGCGAACAAGCCGTTATTGATGCTTTTCATTGGATGTATAATGTGGCACAACAAGAGCAAAAACGCTTGGTTATCAACATGAGCTGGGGTCTTTATTACATGGATAACTTAGAAGGAACCGGTCGGATTGCGCAAACAATGAGGGAGCTGAGTGAACAAGGGGTCGTTTTTGTAACAAGTGCCGGCAACAATGGAGACGTGAATTTCCATCTTGGACACAGTTTTACAGGTGCAAATGATACCTTACGCAGCCAATTTCTATTCAGCAGCGATTATCCCAATATGTACGGGCAGTCGCTTTCGATGACGAACTCTCCCAATGCGCCCTTCGCAGTTGCCCTCCACTGGATGGATAACAGTTTTAACACGTTGACAATCAGTCCTTTCTATGAAACATCAGCAGGGGACCACTACATTGATACTTTTCTCTGCGCAGGAAACGATACTATTTTCTATAATATTGAAATAACAGCTCAAGACCCCGAGTGCAATCGACCGGAAGTGCGGCTGCGTGTGAAGAAACCGGACAACAGTAATTGGAAAATGGGAATAACGGTAGTGGCAAATACGGGCGACTTTCACGCTTGGAACCTGATTGAATTGACGACTGACGTCGGCAACTGGGGTGAGGCATTCGCGGCTCCGAAGCAAGGCTGGACTGCCGGTGATAAGCACTACGGATTAGGTGCACCCGCCAATGTGGATTGTGCGATTTCGGTAGCAGCTCACGCTTCGCGCTATCAGTCCAATAATAACTGGTACGGTGGAAATATTTGCAATTTCTCAAGTTACGGCCCCACCATTGACCAACGCGCCAAACCGGAAATATCTGCCCCTGGTTACAGCGTGGGTTCAGCCATCTCCAGCTATACCAACAACACTGTTTCGCGCATCAATCCCATCATTTTTCAAGGCAAATATTACTATTTTTCACTTCTCTCCGGTACTTCCATGTCATCGCCTTTTGTTGCGGGCGTCGTAGCACTCATTCTTCAAGCCAACCCGTATCTCACACCCGACCAAATCAAAGAAATCCTGATGGAAACTGCCCGACAAGATAACTTTACGGAACTAGGAGGCAGCGAGCGATTCGGAGCCGGGAAAGTCAACGCCTATCAAGCCGTCAACAAAGCATTGGAATTAGTTGGCATTCAAGATTTTAAAACAAATACCAACCGCTATTCCATATTCCCCAATCCTACCAATGATATAATTTACATTTCGGCACAAAACGACCGGACACCCACTACCGTAGAAATTTTTAACTTTAATGGGCAAATGCTGTTCCAAACAAATCTCCATATCGGAGTTAACAAATTGAATATGAGCGACTATCCTGCAGGGTGTTACTTACTAAAAATCAGCAATATACATTATTCCTCCGTCAATAAAATAATAAAAGCACAATAAATTATGGTAAAAGAAAATCCCAACTATACGGAAGCTTTTCAAGAGCTTCAAACCATTGTACAAAAAATGGAAGATGCTAACATTTCCGTTGATGAATTGACCCAAAATATTGAAAGAGCGACGTTTTTAATCAATATTTGCAAAAATAAATTAACCAAAACGGAAGAAGAAGTAAACAAAATTATAGAAAAGAATAACGACTAACCGATGCATGCAGAAATTACGCAAGAAATAGAAGAATATTGCGAGGCACACTCCACGTCGGAAGACGATTTGCTCAATCGTTTGGATAGAGAAACGAACTTAAAAGTGCTGCGTCCGCGAATGATTTCCGGGCATTTGCAAGGTGCTTTTTTGTCATTTATTTCACGACTTTTGCGTCCTACTTCTATTTTGGAAATTGGCACATACACCGGCTACGCTGCACTCTGTTTGGCAGAAGGATTGTCGCCCGACGGAACACTGGACACCATTGAAATTGACGAAGAATTGGAAGATATTATCCAAAAATATTTCAACCAATCGCGCTATAAGGAGCAAATCATCTTACACATTGGAGATGCTCGAACCATCATTCCCACGCTGAACAAAAAATGGGATTTGGTATTTATTGATGCCGAAAAAAAAGAGTATTTCGACTATTACGAAGCCATCCTTCCGCAAATTCAACAAGGCGGTATTATATTGATTGATAATGTATTGTGGAGTGGCAAAGTCATACAGGAGGTCAAAGAAAACGACAAAGACACCCAGTCCATCATTGATTTCAACAAGTATATACAAAACGATCAGCGAGTTAGAAATTTGCTTTTACCGCTTCGGGACGGCATTATGATCATTGAAAAATTGTAACTATGCGAATAGATATATTAACTTTATTTCCTGAAATGTTTGACGCTGTTTTTTCGCTTTCCATCATCAAGAAGGCGGTTACACGCAATGAATTGGAGTTGCATTTGCATAATATCCGCGATTATTCGCAAGACAAGCACAAGCGGGTGGATGATTATCCCTTTGGCGGTGGTGCCGGCATGGTAATGATGATACAACCGATTGCCGACTGCATACAAAAATTAAAAGCTGAAAGAAGCTACGACGCGGTACTTTTTATGGCACCGGACGGGCATACCTTTAACCAACAAAAAGCGAATCAGTTATCTCTATATGAGAATATTATAATCTTATGCGGGCACTATAAAGGCGTAGACGAACGAGTACGGGAACTCTTTATTACGGAAGAAATCAGTATTGGGGACTATGTGCTTTCGGGAGGCGAAATAGCCGCCATGACCATTGTAGATGCCATTGCACGGCTTCTTCCCGGCGTATTAAACGACGCGACCTCTGCCCTTTCAGATTCCTTTCAAGATGGGTTGTTATCTCCGCCGGTTTACACGCGTCCCGCTGATTATCAAGGATATAAAGTTCCCGATGTTTTATTGTCCGGCAACGAGCGCCTCATTAACGAATGGAAATTTGAACAACAATTGGAACGCACCCGCAACCGCCGACCCGACCTATTAACCGAAATATAATTTAGGGCATCATCTGCTTCGGTTTTATGTTTAAAATACTTTTGCATCTAAAAAAATGCTTCTCTAAAATAAAGACTATAAGCCAAAATGGCAATCGATTTTATGTAAAACTCTGATTTACAATAAATTTTAATGATAAAAATTGTTGATAAAAAATCTGTCTGTTTTAATTTTTTTTTGTACTTTTGCAGCTCCAAAAAGGCGGGGTAGCTCAGATGGTTAGAGCGTCGGATTCATAACCCGGAGGTCTCGAGTTCAACTCTCGATCCCGCCACAAAACTCAAATATTGTTATACACAAAATAATGCTGCTGCATATTGGCATGCACAGCATTATTTTGCAAGTTAGTATTCTGAAAGTTCCTCAAAAACATCAAAAAGAAATCCCCTCAACTCAAACACTAATTACAATCAGTATTATTTTCCCCATCCATCCCTCCATTTCTCCCACAAAAAATCACAAATCATCTGACCATTACAATAATATAATAATCCCCATACTTTACTAATTTTGACAAGAATCATTTATATTAATCTAAATCAGGTATTTATATAGAAATAGCATAAGATTTTGGCAAAAGAAAAAATTATTTCAAAAAAAATAAAAATAGTCGCAAATTCAAAAAAAAAGTGTATTTTTGCAGCCTGAAATTAAAGAAAAGTTTGACTGATTAAAAGCAGAACAAAATGGCAAAGAAGAATAAAGAAGCACGGCAACAAATAATTATGGAATGCACGGAACAAAAAGCAAGCGGAGTTCCCGGTATGTCAAGATACATTACCACCAAAAACCGTAAAAATACAACTGAAAGATTGGAATTGAAAAAATACAATCCGTATTTGAAAAAAGTTACTGTTCATAAAGAAATTAAATAATCGAAAAATACACTGAGAAATGGCAAAGAAAGTTGTTGCAACATTAAAAAAAGAAGGCGGCGTATCTTATACGCGCGTTATCAAAATGGAACGCTCTCCCAAAACAGGTGCTTATACCTTTAAAGAAGCAATTGTTGAGTCTTCCACTGTAAAAGACTTTTTATCTAAAAAGTAATATTTTTTTTCATGGCGTGGGAAGAGCTAAGATGTAAATCTTGGCTCTTTCTTTTTATACCATAACATTTTTTCAAAATTATATATATTTGCATTTTTTCATGTAAATTTGCAGCTTGTTTCTAAATCATTTATCATACTTATTACCTATGGAATACAATTTTACAGATGTCGAAAAACGGTGGCAACAGTATTGGAAAGACCACCATATCTACCACGTTGACGAAATAGAAAATCGCCCCAAGTTTTATGTCTTGGACATGTTCCCCTACCCGTCCGGCGCAGGCTTGCACGTGGGACACCCGCTCGGCTACATCGCCTCCGACATCTACGCGCGCTATAAACGACAAAAAGGCTTCAACGTCCTACATCCCATGGGCTACGACGCTTTCGGACTTCCCGCCGAACAATATGCCATCCAAACCGGACAACACCCCGCCATCACGACGAAACAAAATATAACCCGCTACCGCGAACAATTGGATAAAATCGGCTTCTCCTTCGACTGGGACAGAGAATTTAAAACCTCCGACCCCGACTATTACAAATGGACACAATGGGTTTTTATCCAACTTTTTAACCATTACTACTGTACAAAGTGCCAAAAAGCAAAACCTATCGCCGAACTGCAACAACACCTCGCTACGCAAGGGACCAACGAATTGCACGCCGCGCAATCTAAACCCCTCTCCTTTACTGCCGACGAATGGAACGCTAAAACTGAAACCGAACAACAGAATATTTTACTCAATTACCGCTTGGCATACCTCGCCGACTCGTGGGTTAATTGGTGCCCCAAGCTGGGAACCGTACTCGCTAACGACGAAGTGGTCAATGGTGTTTCAGAACGCGGCGGATTTCCGGTAGAGCGTAAACTGATGAAACAGTGGATTTTACGCGTATCCGCTTACGCCGACCGACTTCTCAAAGGCTTGGAAACTGTGGAATGGAGCGAATCTATCAAAGAGATCCAACGCAATTGGATTGGACGTAGCGAAGGCGCATTCATCCGTTTTCAAATTGATGATAAGCCCGCCACATTAGATGTCTTTACCACAAGACCTGATACGATTTTCGGTGTTTCTTTTATGGTAATGTGTCCGGAACACGCTTTAATAGAGCAAATTACGACAGCAGAACAAAAAGCCGAAGTCGATAGTTACGTCTTTTGGGCACGCAATCGCACCGAAACGGAGCGACAAACTGAAGTTAAAAAAGTGAGTGGCGTGTTTACAGGTGCTTACGCCATCAATCCCTTCAACGGTGAGAAAATTCCGATTTGGGTAGCCGAATATGTGCTGTCCGGCTACGGAACCGGCGGCATTATGGCTGTGCCGGCACACGATAGCCGCGACTACGCTTTCGCAAAACATTTTAACCTGCCCATTCGCGAAGTTATCGCCGGCGGCGACATCACCAAAGAAGCGTTTGAAACAAAAGAGGGAACTTGCATTAACTCCGATTTTATTAATGACCTCCCCGTAAAAGAAGGCGCCAAAAAGGTTATTGAAAAAGTTATTAGTCTTGGAATTGGCTATGGAACAGTAAATTATAGATTGAGAGATGCTATTTTCAGCCGTCAAAGGTATTGGGGCGAACCATTTCCGGTTTATTATAAAAATGGCGTTCCATACGTGTTGCCCGAAGAAGAATTGCCTTTGCTACTTCCCGAAGTCGATAAATATCTGCCAACGGAGACCGGCGAACCGCCATTGGCACGCGCCGAAAATTGGAAAACAAAAGAGGGATATCCGTTGGAAAGTAGCACCATGCCCGGATTTGCAGGCTCCAGCGGCTATTATCTGAGATATATGGACCCGCATAATCCTAACGAATTGGTTTCTAAAAAGAAAAATGAATATTGGCAAAATGTGGACTTGTACGTCGGGGGGGCCGAACACGCTACCGGACACCTGATTTATTCCCGCTTTTGGAATAAATTCCTCTTTGACATCAACATCGTTTGCAAAGATGAACCCTACAAAAAGTTGATTAACCAAGGAATGATTCAGGGACGTACCAACTTCGTTTACCGTATTATCAACACCAACCGTTTCGTCTCTTTCGGATTAAAAGATGATTATGAAGTAACTCCTATCCGCGTAGATGTCAATATTGTACACAATGATATATTGGATATTGAAGCATTTAAACATTGGCGTCCGGAATTTTTAGATGCCGACTTTATCTTGGAAGATGGGAAATATGTTTGCGGCTGGGAAGTCGAAAAGATGTCCAAGTCGAAGTATAATGTGCAAAATCCGGATGACTTAATAGAAAGATACGGAGCGGATACTTTGAGAATGTACGAAATGTTCCTGGGACCGGTCGAATTGTCGAAACCATGGGACACCAACGGCATTGAAGGTGTTTTCCGTTTTATCAAAAAATTCTGGAGACTTTATCACGATAAAGAGAATAATTTTGCGGTTTGTGATGACGAGCCAACCGCTGAAGAGTACAGAATTTTGCACAAAACCATTAAAAAAATTGAGGAAGACAACGAGCGTTTCTCATTCAATACTGCGGTGAGCGCGTTTATGATTTCGGTCAATGAACTAACTGATTTAAAGTGCAATAAGCGTAAAATTTTGGAACCGATGTCCATTCTGATTTCTGCGTATGCACCCCATTTGGCAGAAGAATTATGGCATCTTTTGGGAAATACCGATTCCGTAGTTACAGCCGATTTCCCTGCCTTTGTTGCGGATTATTTGGTAGAAACCTCCACTAAATATCCCGTATCTTTTAATGGCAAAACCCGACTACAACGTGTATTTCCGGCGGACATGTCCGTAAAAGATATTGAAAATGAGATTCTTAAAGATAGCGAAGTGATCAAATGGTTAGATGGAAAATCGCCGAGAAAAATAATTATTGTCCCTAAAAAAATTATCAACATTGTAATTTAATCTTTTGAAACAAAAAGATTTCATCTTTAATATTGCCTTACTCATCTTTCTAAATCTGCTAATCAAGCCGTTTTGGATTTTGGGAATAGATGTTGCCGTACAGAACAGGGTCGGGGCGGAAAACTACGGACTTTATTTTGCTATTTTCAATTTTACCTATATCTTCAACGCCATTCTGGATATGGGTATTACCAATTTCAATAACCGGAATATTGCGCGCCATACCAGCCTGCTAACTAAACACTTATCTGGAATAATTTCCCTTAAATTGCTTTTGGGAGTTGCCTATTTGCTGATAACATTTGGGGTTGCGCTCACTATCGGCTATGATTCCCTGCACCTGAAATTGCTCTTCTGGATGGCTATCAATCAGTTTTTTAATACGTTTATTCTCTATCTGCGGTCCAATATTTCTGCCCTTTTGATGTTCAAAACCGACAGTTTTTTGTCGATTTTGGATAGATTACTGATGATTTTATTTTGCGGGGTTTTACTATGGAGTAACTGGCTCAAATCACCCTTTAAGATTGAGTATTTCGTTTACACACAAACAATTGCGTATTTTATTTCCGCACTGATTGCACTTTTTGTTGTGATAAAAAAATCTCATCTTCGAAAACTTAATTGGAATCCGGCTTTTTTTGTCCTAATTTTGAAAAAAAGTTTTCCTTTTGCGCTTCTTTACTTATTGATGTCATTCTATAACCGCATTGATTCGGTCATGATAGAGCGAATTTTGCCGGGTGAAATATCTACGATGCAAGCGGGAGTTTACGCCTCTGCATTTCGATTGTTAGATGCCTTGGTGATGATTTCCTACCTGTTTTCCGTTATTTTATTGCCGCTTTTTTCTAAAATGCTCAAAGATAAAGATGATTTGTCTTCCATCATCAGAAGTTCTTTTGCATTGCTTTTCTTTTTCTCTGTAACCGCTGTGGTATTGTTGTTGAATTATCGGATTCCTATTTTGGAATTACTTTACAATGAGCATATTGCAGAAAGTGCAGCCGTTTTCAGTTTTTTGATACCGTGCCTGATTCCCATTTCATTCACCTATATTTTTGGCACATTACTGACCGCGAACGGCAACATGCGATTATTGAATTGGTCGGCGGTGGTCGGCATTGTAATCAATTTAATCGTCAATTTTATTTTGATACCGCGATTGTATGCGCAGGGAGCCGCCATTGCAAGTTTAGCCACACAATCAATGATGGCTGTAATACAGACCGTTATTGCTTTTAGAATTTTAAAAATACCGTTATCGAACATACCGTTGCTTCGCAGTATTTTGTTTGCCGCGATTCTCATCATTGGCACGCATTATTTTGCCATTTATTTTCATGGGAATCTGATTATTTCTCTATCCATTTGCGCATTATTTGCCTGTATTACAGCTTTTTGTACGAAATTGATATCATTCAATTTCTGGAAAGAGTTTTCGCGGAAGTAAGCATCTCAACAGTATCGAAACTTCATGTATCTTTGCACATAATTTCAAAACAATCAATATGAAACTAACCCCATCGGCACTTACCTATACCTTAGAAAATTTGATGGAAATAGCATTCCCGGAATTGCCCCATACCATTGAGTTAGGTAAAAATGATGCCCTCGTCACCCTACTCGGGGATATTCAATTACGCTTTATGTTGATGGACAGCGAACAGAACGAAAACCTTCTAAGCGGGACTTTGCGGCTTAGCACGCTCCATACTTCGTGGGGGCATGCTGTCCCGATATATCATTTTTATGCAAGTGAGAACTTCTATACAATTGATAATAGAGAAGTTACATTTCTGTGTGACTTGGTTACCATTCCATTTATGATGTTATCGCGCTACGAAGAGAGTTTGACAGATAAGACCGATATTCATGATCGCTATCAATTTGAGAACAGTCTTGCGGCGCGTTATGATTTTATTGATTATCCAATTGTGGATGAATATGCGCTGATGATTCGGCATTGGGCAAAATCATTATTCCCTCAACTGCCTGTTAATGAACGAAAAGGGCAACTAATTGCGACACACGACATTGATATTATTTCGAGATTTGGTCATCTAATCAAGAACATTCGTACTATTTTAGGTGGAGATTTACTCAACCGGAGAAGTTGGACAATGGCAAAGAAATCGTTCCGGCAGTATCACGATTATCGTGGGGACAAGAACAAAGACCCCTATATCGTCGCTATAGAAATGTTTCTTAAACTATCGCTTAACGCACAAGTATCATCCAAATTCTTTTTTAAGGGATTAGTTGATAATGAGTATGATGCGACCTATAACATTTATCACCCGGAAGCGAAATACATTATTACCAAAATAGAAGAAGCCGGCATGGAAGTGGGACTGCACGGTGGTTATCGTTCATACGATGACACGGCAACTTTTGGCATGGAGAAATCTCGTTTAGAAGAAGTTTGCGGGCATGCCATTCATAGTCAGCGACAACATTTTTTGCGTTTTGATATTCGGAAAACCATCCGTGTATGGGAAGAATCTGACATTAAGCATGACTACACATTGGGTTATGCCGAGCGCGAGGGCTTCCGCTGTGGCACGGCACACCCCTATAAACTGTATGATATTGTCAACGACCGTCCAACTCAAATCGTGGAACACCCTTTGATTGCAATGGACGGGACTTTTTTCCAGTATCGAAAAATAGATTGTCAAGAAGCCTTAGAAAAAATCAGGGAGTTGTATGAAACCTGTCTGCAAACGGAAGGAGATTTTGTTATTTTATGGCATAACACTACTGTTTTCCGCGAATACGAGAATTGGTATCAGGAAGTTTTCAGAAGATTGATGGAGAGTATCCATTAGCATACGACATTCATTAAATTGCTTTTATTAAGTTTCATTGCATAAAAAAACGGGAGGTCAAAAACCTCCCGTTACATTATTGGATAATCAGTCTATTTGGTAATGACCAATTTCTTCGTAGTGAAATTAGCACCGTCGTTCAAAGTGACGAAATAAACGCCTTGTGCCCATTGAGCTATATCAACACGAACTTGATTATCGTTAACGTTAGAAACATCATATTGAGACATCAATTTTCCATTAACATCAGTAATCGTGATATTTGCTTCTTCGCCCAACTCACCCAGGGTCATCACGAAATAGGTTTGTGCCGGGTTCGGATAAAGATCAATGAGAGTATTTCCATCATTTTCATTATCTTCAATGCCGGTTGGTGCAGTCAACGGATCTACTCCAATGTTATAGTGCAACGTTTCGGTAGCCAATAACAAGCCGGTGCTTTGAGCATTTTTACCACCTAAGCGTTTGCCGGTTGTCCAAGTCAAACCAAAATCAGTACCAGCGGTCATTTCAACCAAGTTGAAGACAATCGAATAATCGCCCGGAGCTGCCCACGTTGTGATAATTCTGCTGTGAGTACTATTCAGGAAGTGTAAGTAGAAATAGTTGTATAAATAGGTGGTAGTTGGAGCAAAGGTATTGCCCGGAATATTTCCTGTTCCTTCGGTCAAGTTCTTACCAATGTAACGCGACATATTGCCATAATACGTTTCCATTCTGATATTGGCAACATTTGACAACATCGAGATTGGTTCTTCACCGTCATAAATGGTGTATTCAATACTTACCTTGGTATTTTCTTCATACGCATTTTTGCTGCAAATTAACGTATCGATAGAAGTAGCCTCATTAATAAGATCGGTGGTCAAAGACAAGGTCGGATTACCTATCGGGAACTCAGGAGTACCAGGACCGTCACCGCCGGATTCTCCTTCAATGGTAAAGAAGATACTGCGAGTAGCCAAAATCGGATACAAATCAGTACTGTTCTTACCTCCAACATATTCGAGAGTATTGAAGTCGGAAGTGTAAGTCAGTGAGTAATCTGTACCACCTTCTTGTTGCAACAGGTCAAATACTATTTCGTACTCGCCCGGAGTGGTGAATGTATGAGAAACAAGATTAGGACGTCTGTTAAAGAAATGGAAATAGAAGTAGTTGTATTGGTTATTACCCACACTAAACGTATTGGTAGGAATACTTCCCATCGGAATATTCACACTGCGTCCTACGTAGCTGTTCAAGAAATAGGTAGAGAGATTCAATCTACCTCCACAAGCATCTTCCAAGTTGCTGACTACTTGACCATCTTTATAAACGGTGTAAAGAAGTGCGACTTTCATATTTTGATCCATTTGGTTGGCATAAGCCGTCAGTTCATACGTTTGTTCATCTACTGAATCAAGAAGGATAAATGCATTCTCACCATAATCATTTGTAATGGTCAGATTGAAACGGATAATCATATCGCAGTTGTTACCTGCGGTTCTGACATAATAGGTACCGCTTTCACTATACAACTGATCAAAGAAACGATAAGGTACGTCGATAATCGAAATCGTTTGATCGACATCAACGGTATCCATTGGGATTACATTCATCGCAAGGAAGACAGTACTATCGCAACCGTTCTGAGCAGTCAGGTCTAATACATACTCGTACTCACCAGCCACATCCGGCACTTCAATATCAAAACCATAATCGGTAAAATATGTATCAGCGCACGTTTCGGCATCCAAATAGGTAACAATTTCAGGAATTACCGTAATCAACAGATTGGTAGTCGTTGTACATTGACCCAATGTAGCAACGAAATCAAGATTGAGAGACACTGTCATATTGTCAATAGTCAAACTACTGCCCTCAAACTGATCCGCATCTATTTGCCAATTCGTTTCTGTAGCATTGGTAGCGGCTTCTAATTGCAGCGTTCCGCCATAACATAATGTTGTTTCGCCGATAATTTCAACGGTTGGAAGAGGCATTACATAAACTTGGATGTAATCGATACTATCACAACCATTGGCGAGAGTGAATTGGTCTGTAATCAAAGTATCGGCAAGAACCGTGAATTCGCGGATGTCATCAGAGTAAGTGCTACCGTAGCAAACATTTACATCTTGGTAGTGATAAACAGTAGGATTAACGTGCAGGGTTAAGCGGGTAATGCTATCGCAGCCTTGGGAAGATTCGCCATAAGAGTAGAAATAAGTATTATTTTCTGCATCCAAGTTACGGAGGCTGTCTTGTGGAATTACGAAGCCATAACCTTGATAGTCGCTGCCTTCACATACTTCTGCATTAACTTCTACATAGCCAAATGTTTGATTATAAACAGGTAATACCCTCAATTCTAAAGCAGCGCGGTAAGTGCCGCAATAGTTTGTTCCGGTGATGATCGTATCTCTGACAACACCCGGCAATTGGGTTTCAGCCGCGGAAATATCAAATCCATTTTCCGTATAAGGCTCACCCTGACAAACAGTTGCATAGAAATCAGCAACAGAATCTAACGGTATAACTGTAACATAAACTGAATCGAGTGCCATACAAGTAGCTGTCGTTTCGTATAAATAATTCTGACTAGGAGTAACTGTACTAATAGCATTGACATGGAAAATTGAATCTTTAGGAATGATCATTAATCCATCCGTTAGTAAATCAACAGCATAACAAGAACTTAGACTATTTTCAGTAGAAGTTAAGAAAGTATGAACAATCGGAGATAATCCTGCGGTAATCAAAGACTGGTCGATGTAATTCGCCGTAGTTGCATCATAAACTTCATCAACAGCAGGCAAATACCAATCACCATAAGTATTAATAGTGAGTGTATCGCAATAGTTAAATGCAGGATAAATGCTACGCCAGCCACCAATTGCACGAACTGCGGCCATATTATCGCGTCCGTTGGTCATACTGCCGGCATTAATGACGGTAATATCATCACCACTCCACTTCGCTAATTTTCCGCGAAGAGCAACCATATAGATCAAATCGGCAGTTGAGTCGATACGATATACAACGCCAACAGCGGTTTTACCCGATTCTGTAAAGTTGGCAGGTGATACAAAGAAATTATCGTTCGTCATGATGTCGCCAATATGAACCTGATTGACACTTGCCAATAGGTGATACTCTTTATAACCGGTGACAGCGTAAGTGGCATCATGTAGTAGGTTATACAATGTATCAGTTGGTCCTGAAGCACCTGATTCCCAATTGTAATAATCGCAACCGGTTGCAGATAATACTGCATCTCCATTAGCACAGATTGTTATATCATTAGCCGACAGCGGAACATTAGGCATTACCGTTAAGTACAATGTAACAGTACTATCACAACCTAAGGCTGTATTGTAATAATGATGAAGAACAATTTGATATGGGCGGGTTGCATTTCCCACTAAGGAATCAATTGCTCCTGCCGTCAGATGGAAACCATGATTTTGATATTCGCTACCTGCGCAAACATTATCGGAATATATAAAATCATAGGACTGATTGATAGTCAGATTCAGATGAACAATGGTATCATTTACACCATAAGCATCAGTAAAGGTGAGGTCAGTTTGAGTAGCTACATTATATTCTTCTCCGGAATAAATGAATGGGAGATTTGACGAACAAACGACTGTATCCACATATAATTCAACGGTTTGTTCTGGAATGTTCATCGTAATTTCACGAGTTGCGAATTCCGTTTGAGTAGCCAATGCGCCACTACCACCAATACGTCTTGCCGGATTTCCGTATTCCGGTGAAACGTCGGTTCCACCTGCATACTCTCTCAAAATAAATTTGATGGTATAAGATCCCGGTACATTCCAAGTAGCAGTCAGACGATTTTGGGTTGCATCCATAAAATGGAGATAGAAATAATTGTAATAGAAATAGATAACATTAAACGTATTCGTTGGAACAGAGCCTAAACCGTTCAATAAATCTCTTCCTATATATCTGTTCAAATCAGGATATCTTGTATCGAAATGAACGGTGCCGTATCTGCTAACATCGTCGATTAATACGCCATTGCGAGTGATTTCATAATCCAAAGCAACTTTGGTATTCAAATCGAGAGCAGCGGCATCCACACCAAGGGTGAAGCGATTAACCACACCGACAAGAGGACTGAGTGTAGTGGTATCAACCATAATAATAGGATCAGAAACAACGAAATCCAAGATAACCACACTATCACATCCGTGAATTGTTGGGAGGACATAAGTATAGGTTCCGGTACTTGTTAGTAAATTGCCATAATAGTTATATGGTAGCTGTGATGAAGCAACTGCCAATGATTCGCGAGTGGTATCGGAGTAGTTAACAGTCAAGTGGAGGGTTAACAAAGTATCACAATCCATCGTACCATCGCCGTCGCTATCAATATTTTCTGCGTAATTAAAATAGGTATAATCACCACTTTCCGTATAGGTAATACCGGTTACGTCCCAAGTATATTCGTTACAAGCATTGATATTAATTTCCTCTTCAAATTGCGTATTATTGAGTGTTAAGAAGAGAGAAACGATACTATCGCAACCAGCTTCGGATTGATAAATGCGAACGTGAGGATCCAAGTAAGAATCTGTGTTATAGGTAACTCCGTCCCAAACATAATCGTCTTGACAAGTACGAACAGTGAAAGATGTATAAAGCGTTGGAGCTACATTCACATGAAGCAATCTCATTTCATAATTTTCTTCTTCCTCAAACATGATGTGATAGTCACCGGCGCGAGAGATTTCATTTCCATAGTAGTCGTATGGAAGTTGGCTTTCGCAAAGGGTGATTTCTTCTGTGGTAGTATCCACCGGACTAACGATGATGGTAAGTGAATCGTATTCAAACATACGACCAGAATGTGTACTACCGGCACCACCTAAACGGTAAGTGTCATCATATAAATAAGGATAATCGTTACCACCGGTCATTTCGACTAATCTGAATACAAATTTATACTCACCGGGTTCTGTCCAAGTGGCACGTAATGTGTTATTGGTAGTGGTAAAGAAGCTAAAATAGAAGAAGTTGTAATCGTAATTATACATTGAATAAGTGGTACCGGGTATTGATCCCAATCCGCTTTGGAGAATATTACCAAATTCCTCGTGAATCAATGGATATTCCGTTTCAATTCGAATGCGACCGAAAGTGTCCATTGGACCAACGGCTACGCCATCTTTGTATAATTGGAAATCCATTGCCAATTTAATATCGGAATTATATTCACAAGCGGTACGACAGTTAATCGGCACTTCCATTTCGGCATAAACCGGAACAGCAACACGGCGGCTCGCGATGTCAATATATGGTTGATTACCAATACGCAAATCCAAGTAATAAACAATACTATCACAGCCATTTTGTCTCAAAATGCGAACAGTATCCATGGCAGATTCCGTATAGTTTTCACCATTAACATACCAATGATAGGTTTCGCCTTCGCAGAGACGTTTTACCACACGACTTTCTACCGGATATAAAACTGACAAGTGCAAAGTAACAACGCTGTCGCAGCCGGTAGAAGATTGGAAGGTCAAATAATAGTCGCCGGAGCGATTACAAATGACGCGGTTATCGTCATCTCCGAATACGAGCGGAAGTTCGCTGGCGCAAACCGTTCTATACTCTTCGCTGCCAATGGCAATCACCTCTACTTGGCTGACCGCTGTTTCCGAACAGCCCGTAGTTCTGTCGGTAACTACAACCTCATATCGTTGAGTACCCACGGCGGGACGCAAAGCTCCCACAACGGAAGTGTTGAAGCTGACCAAATGCCCGCCATCGGTTTGTGACCATTGGTAATCTGAATTATCATCCAAATCAGTATAACTGAAAATTTCGACATTGCTTCCGAAGCATACGGTTGTATCGACAGGAGTGAGATACAGATGATGAGCGGGGTGTACCATCACCTCAACGGCGCGGCTGTAGGTGATACCACATCCATTTTCAACTCTGTAGCGAACCCAGCTTCCACGCCACGTATCATAAACAGGATCTGTAATATTAAATGCCGTGAACGGAGTATTTTCATTAATTAGGCTGTCGGGTGATTGAACCCAGCCTTCGGTACAAGGCAATCCACCGTTACTAATAATGGTAGAAGGAGTCATCACTAATGGCGATCCGGAGCATATTTCACGTGGATTCGGGTCAGTAATATCAGTCAATTGCGGTATATCATTTACAATAATTTGAATGAAATTACTACGTGCCGTACCGCAGACATTGGAAATAGCATATTTGATGTAATATTCGTCCATTCCATAATCTATCACGGAATCGATCGGGAAAGTAGTATAAACACCTGCATTATAAATGGGTGAATATTCCCATGATTCCGAGTATTCGGTGTTCCCATTGTCGATAATGGCAGGAGCTGTAACAGGCAATGGGATACCGGCGCAGATAGGAGCTATCTCAGCCAAGTTTCCGATACGCGGAATATTGTAAATCGTAATATTCACATAATTTGAATAGGTTATGCCGCAATAATTTTGTGCCCAATAACGTACAGTAATATCATGGCCGTATGGCAGAATCATGTCAGCACTATAGTTAACCATGACTCCATCTACGTAAACTTCCCAACCTTCTGATGTCACAGCACCGCTGTTATTATGGAAATCTACTTGCGGTTGGAATGCAGCCCAATTCATCTGATTTCCGTAGCAGATAGGATCAGGGGTGAGCAACGTAGCAATTGCGGGCATTGAATCAACGGTGATTATTACGTCATTGCTATAGCCAAATCCACAATGGTTTTGTACCATATAATGAATACTGCTACCGTTCAATTCTTCGGTAATTGTCAAATCTGTCAAATCCACGTAATTCGAACCATCGGTTGTATATTGCCAACCATTGCTCCAGGCGATTACATCATCCATTCCGACATAATCCCATGAAGGAGTATTAATTGGTAATTGATCTCCATCACAGATAGTAGCCGGTTGAATAATATCAGACACAATCGGAACAGTAGTTACATACACGGTTTTGGCTATACATTCGGTAGGATCGCAGAAATCACTTTTACGTCTTACATAATAAGTAGTAGTTTGGAAAGGAGATACGGTAACAGATTCAGTAGTTTCGTTTAATAGATTTGTTCCACATTCATCTTCGAACCATTCATAATAACCGTTGTCCCCGAGGAAACCGCCATTAGCGGTAAGGGTGACAGATTCTCCTTGGCAAATGGTTGTATCGCCAAATATGGTATCAATCGGCTCGGGAGGTACTCCTACATTCACTTGAATAGGATATCTATTTTCAGAAATACAGCCAAAAATAGTCACATCATTCAATTCATAGCCTATCTGTCCAACGTAATTACGGTGCTCTAAGTTGTCATAAAAACCGCCTGCGTCGGTAGAAGGCGTGTTGGGAACACCATAGCCTTGATAAAGCGTCAAGAAACGGGAAGATCTCAACACATCAGTACCGATTTCGGAATGAGGATTATATTGAATCCCTGCATCGGTCGATACATAAATAGAATATAACTGATCGGCAGGTATTTCAAATGGTGTTAGCAATGAAATTGTAAGGTCGCCATTAGTAGATGTATTGAAGTTACGATTTTCAACAAGTGTCCAAGCACTTGGGAAGCCGGTAAAGCTTTCGCAAGTACCGGATTTATAATAAATATAAATAGGATAATTACCCTCATTAACGGTCGTAACTTTTATTTCTTGAATAGAAACCGCAGAAGCACCGGCTTGAACATCAAAGAAGCAACCTAAGCCGTTGAGTTCTTGGGTATAAGGAGGTGTAGCTATCTCAAAATAACCGGAAGCCGTCAACATATCTGTAGCTGCAGCCGCATAGTATATGGTTGTATCTAACGGATTGACAACCAATCCACCCACTTCCGGATTGGTAAATCCGAGAGATTCGGTAGTATTGGCATCTGCATACCACAATATCATCGGGAGTTCAGCATCGGGGTCTTGCTGATAATCTGCCATAGCAAAAGCAGATATAGTAGCTTCAGAGCCGGTACAGATGGTTGGGGGTTCTGAATAACCGTAGAAAGGTCCCTCAATAGGAGTTACGGAAACTGTAACGGGAATTGTATCCGATGTGCAGAGGAATCCGCCTTGTTGATTAACCATTGGAATAATTCGGGCAAAGCCGTTTCCTTGTCTGCCGATTTGCAATTCACCGGTTGGGGTAGGCATTTCTTGGTTACCGGCAATCATTTGGGCATCATACATACCGGTTACGAAGCTTCTACCGCCGCCGCCACCGGAAGCATAGTTACCTGCGCCGCCACCGCCGTAATAGCCGCCACCGCCACCACCGGAGCCACCGGCAGAAGAACTGCATCCACCGGAGCCACCGACGCCACCGGCATAAGTGCTTCCATTGCCACTACTACCGCTACTATAACCGCTTGCGCCGCCGCCGTAAAGATAACCACCGGAAGAACCGCCGGAACCGGCTGCACCACCACTATTTTCGGTAGCACCATAGCCAAAATAGCCATTACCGCTGCTCGGGCTTCCGTTGATACCATTCAATGCACCACCGGCACCACCGGCACCGCCGGAACCATGTTGTGATCCACCGGAGGATGAGCCGCCACCGCCGCCACCGCCGCCGGCTGCTACCATCAAAATAGAGGAGTTAAGTTGTACCATGGAGAAACCTCCACCGCCGCCGCCACCGGCTGCATTATCGCTGCACCATCCGCCGCTGCCACCGCCGCCGCCACCGTAGCCACCGTTACCACCGGGACAATTCGGGCAAATCGGATTAGAAGCAGTTGAACCACCTTGTTGTCCTACGACTACAGTAAATTGATCATTCAAGTTAACATCTATTATACCTTCTACATAAGCGCCCTTACCACCGGCAGATCCGAGATAAGGTCCGTCGCCACCGTTACCGCCTTGGGCTCCCCAAAGCTGTAATTTCAAATGCTCAACTCCCGGAGGTACAATATAAGATTGCGGAGATCCACTATATGTAAATTCTATGGGCTCTCCTTCAACCAATCCACCCTCGATCTCACCGGAATAAGCAACCAAATAGAAAGTAGTTTGGTTAACCACTTGCGGAGTTTCATACAAAGCACCTTCGTAAAGCAGCTCTGTACATTCCGGATCGGCATACCAACGATAAGTAAAATCATTATTAACATTCGTTGGAGCAAGGTTTCCAACAGTACCACAAAGAGTGGTAACATCTTCTAATATAGGATTTTCTATTGGATTAACGGTAATATTAACCTCAGCAACATCGGAAACGCAAAGCGTTAATAAATCATTATAAATGATTCGGGCATAGCCGTTGCCTTCACGTCCGGTCATCGTACCACCCGCAGGATTGGGCATGGATTGATTACCGGCAATGGTTTGACCATTGTTGACGCCGCCAATGTAGCCGGAACCACCGCTACCACCACCGCCATCAGCACCCAAGCTTTCCGAACCGGAAGGAGAGGCACCGCCGTACCAGCCGCCGCCGCCGCCACCACCGTCTCCAATAGTATTGCCGCCTTGACCAAATGAGCCATTGGCACTTGAATTAGAGGAATTTGTTCCTCCGCCACTCTGTGTCCCTGCGGTTGCTGGATAGGACTGACCGGATCCCTGAACACCGACAGTACCACCACCGGCACCACCTTGTTCATCATCTTCTCCGTGACCACCGCCACCGCCGGCAACTATTAACACTGAAGGACGATTACCTGACAAAGAAGATAACAATCCTGACACGGTAGCAATATGCGTTGCACCACCACCGGAACTGCCATATTCACCACTTGTGCTTAATGAACGATAACCACCACCATTATAACCACCGGCTAATATGGTGTTAGATGCAGTACTGCCGACCGGAATACTGGTACCGGCACCGGCGACATTAATATAAACGGTTTGTCCCGCATTGAGTGTTATTTCACCGGAAGAATATCCACCTTTTCCACCATTAGTGGTTACAGCATTATAATCGCTTGAACTTCCATTTCCACCGGCACCGCCCCATACTTGAAGAGAATAGGTTGTGGTTACGGGTGCAGTAAAGGTCTGTTCCCCACCGGTATAGCTGAACTCGATAGTATCGGCAAGTGGAGCCAAGACCATGGATTTAACATAATAGGTTGTATTGTCGCCTAACATAGGGATATCCCAAGTGCTGCCAGTGTGTACTTCTTGTGTACATTGGGGATCAGAGTACCAAATATAGGTATAACCCGGCACAGCGTCTGCAACTGCAAGGTGAGTGGTTTCGCCGCAAGTGATTTCCACATCTTGCACTTCCGGAGCTTGTGGAGGCACAACCGAGACATGAACCGATGCCACGGGGGATTCACACATTTCACCACCACCAATGACGGTAATTCTGGCAAAGCCGTTGCCTTCACGTCCGGTCATAGTTCCACCGGCCGGATTAGGCATCGTTTGGTTACCGGCGATTGTTTGCGCGTTGGTTACACCGTCAATATAACCGGATCCACCGGTACCTCCTTCACCATCATCATTATCTAAAAAAGACGGATAGTCTCCACCCGAACCGGCGCCGCCATACCAGCCGCCGCCACCACCTGAACCGGACGTGCCATATTCTCCGGCACCTCCTTGTCCAAATGAACCGGAACCACCACCCATACTAGATGTTCCTCCACCACTTTGGGTTGCTCCATAATTGGTACCTCTTGAGGTTGTACTGGGCGTCGTAAGTCCACCACCAACACCACCGGCAGCACTGGTACCAGACGTACCACCTCCACCACCGGCTACTATCAAAACTGCATTGCGATTGCCTGAAAGAGATGATAAAACTCCTGAAGAAGTAGCAATATGAGTAGCTCCTCCCCCGCCATAAGTACTAAAATAGGTATTGCCAGAACCGCCACCATTGTAACCACCGGTAATGGATGATGTGGGGTTCCCACCAACTACAATGTACAATAATTGTCCTGGCGAAGTATTGAGGGTTCCCATTGAATAACCACCTTTACCACCATTACTACTCCCTCCTTGCGCGCCCCAAACTT
>JALNYF010000092.1 GCA_023229985.1 Bacteroidales bacterium
CGCCGGAAACGGCAACTTCCAATCGCTGCTGTATCGGCGGGATGTGTGGAAATAACTCCTGCGGTGCCAATTCCCTCATCTACGGAAGCACCCGCCAACATATCCTCGAACTGGAAACCGTTTTGAGTGATGGGAGCCTTTGCTCTTTTGCACCGCTCTCTCTATCTGAATTTGAAGAAAAATGTAAACAGAACAACTTTGAAGGCAAAATTTATCAAAATATATATAACTTATTAAATAATAGTGATATACAAAATGAAATCCGCACACAATTCCCCGATAAATCTTTGAAAAGAAGAAGCATGGGGTACGCTGTGGACGAGTTATTGGATATGCCGCCGTTTTCGAAAAATGACGATAAACCGTTTAATTTCTGCACTTTGTTGGTCGGTTCCGAGGGAACGTTAGCCGTTACGACTCGAATCAAAGTGAAGCTCACTCCCCTACCCGCCCCGCACAAAGCCCTGCTCTGCGTGGAAAACGACAGCATGGATGATGCCCTACAAGTGAACCTTACCGCCCTGAAATACCAACCCACTGCCGTAGAATTGATTGATGACCTGATACTTGAACTCGCCAAACAAAATATTACCCAACAAAAGAATCGGGATTTTATCAAGGGAACTCCCAAAGCACTGATTGTCATTGAATTAATAGAAAATTCGGAAGAAGAACTCAACCAAAAAATTGAAATCATTCGTTTGGCACTCATCAACGAAAAATTAGGGGCTCACTACACCATCATTCGCGGTGACGAGATGCAGAAAGTATGGAGTTTGCGAAAAGCAGGCTTAGGGATCATGTCCAACGCCAAGGGGGATAGCAAACCGGTTACTGTTGTTGAAGATATTGCCGTTTCACCCGAAAAATATCCCGATTATTTCCACGAATTTGAAGAATTATTGTCAAAATATGACCTGAAATGTGCTTATTACGCTCACATATCAACAGGCGAACTGCACAACAAGCCGCTTTTTAACTTAAAAAAAGCCGATGAAGTCGATAAATTCCGCCTTTTTGCGCGCGAAGCAGCACTTTTGGTAAAAAAATATGGAGGCTGTTTGAGCGGTGAACACGGTGACGGGCGTCTGCGCGGCGAGTTTTTACCCCTGATGGTAGGAGAAAAAAATTATGGCATATTTATTGAAATCAAGAAGATTTTTGATTCGGAGAACATTCTGAATATCGGGAAGATCGTAAATACGCCCGCGATGAACAGTGCGCTTCGGTATGCCGACAATACCCACTGCGAGAGCCAATACTCCATCAAGACCATTTTTGATTTTTCCGATACCGACGGTATTTTGCGTGCTATTGAAAAGTGCAATGGGTCAGGCGATTGCAAACGTTCCGCACTTTTTGACGGTGCGATGTGTCCCTCCTATCGTGCTACCAAAGATGAAAAAAATGCTACCCGCGCCCGTGCTAACCTTTTGCGCGAGTTTTTAACCCATTCCACAAAGAAAAATCCATTCAACCACAAGGAGATAGCCGATAGTTTAGACCTTTGTTTAGCGTGCAAAGCGTGCAAATCGGAATGCCCTTCCAATGTGGATATGACCAAGCTGCGCGCCGAATTTCTATATCATTACTATCAACAACACCCTATCCCGCTTCGGAGCCGTATCATTGCTTATTTCCCGTCATTAAATTTACTCGGACTGCAATTCTCACATATTTTTAATTTTATATGTACCAATAAGTTACTATCTTTTTTAGCCAAAAAAACAATGGGCTTCTCCACTCACCGCTCCCTTCCTACCGTTTCACATTTTTCCCTCAAAAAATGGTCAAAAAAGAATTTGGTCGCCCCGCAAAATCCCATTAAAACAGTCTATTTTTTTAATGATGAATTTACGAACACGCAAGATGTTGCCATCGGCATAAAAGCCATGCAACTGCTTCAAAAGCTGAATTATGAGGTTCGCATCATCGACAACTACTTTTCGGGACGGACGTTTTTATCCAAAGGTTTTTTGAAAAAAGCCAAAAAATTAGCCGAAAAGAACGTGAATTTATATGCCGACCTCATTGATGAAAATACGCCGTTGATCGGTTTGGAACCGTCGGCAATTCTCTCATTTCGAGATGAATATCCGCAATTAGTAGAAGAAAATTTGCGCGAAAAGGCAGCGAAACTATCGGAGAACTCTTTTTTGATTGATGAATTTATCGCCGATGAATTTGATCGGGGTCACATTCAATCGTCTCAATTTTCGACCGAGAAGCGAAAGATTTTGTTTCACTCACATTGTTATCAAAAGGCACTTTCGAATACGAAAAAGAGCGTTCTAATGATGGAAATTCCTGATAATTATTCGGTTACGGAAATCAACGATGGGTGTTGCGGCATGGCAGGTGCTTTTGGCTATGAAAAAGAGCATTATGATTTATCGATGAAAATTGGAGAATTGTCGCTTTTCCCAACCATTCGGAATGCTGAAAAAGGCACAATTATCACCGCCACCGGCACGAGCTGTCGCCATCAGATAAAAGACGGCACCCATGAACGCGCCTTGCACCCAATTGAAATATTATGGGAGGCATTAATCGAAAAATAAACCGAAAGTCCCTGCGTTGTAGGGATTATTTTTGGTCAAAATGATCATTGATGTTTTGGGCGAGCCGGCTCTTTCCCCCCGCGCCACCTATTTTCTTCTTACTTCTCAACTTCTAAGATCCCTCCCGCTCGCCGTCGGGCTGTCCGCTCTTACTCCGCGCGGCTTCTTCAACGAAATTTCATGATACAAAGAATGAATGGATAGTTTCATTTTCTCAAACACGCTAGCCGCGCGGGGTATCCGCTTCCATCCCTCTCGCGAAGCAAGAAATAAGATCGCAAAAGAATTATATAAGTTTTTTTCATGAAGGCTTGCTTATCCGCAAAAAAAAGTGTAAGTTTGCCAACTTGAAAATGAAAACAATATTTATTATAACTAACTAAATTATAAAAAGTTATGGCAGAAAAAAAATTTATGACGTGCGACGGAAACTGCGCTGCAGCCCACGTTGCTTACATGTTTAGCGAAGTAGCCGCAATCTATCCTATCACTCCCTCTTCTCCTATGGCAGAGTACATTGACGAATGGAGTGCAGGCGGCAGAAAAAACATTTTTAACGAAACCGTTAAAGTTGTGGAAATGCAATCGGAAGCCGGTGCTGCCGGTGCCGTTCACGGTTCATTACAAGCCGGTGCATTAACCACCACCTATACCGCTTCTCAAGGCCTAATGCTGATGATTCCGAATATGTACAAAATCGCCGGTGAATTGCTTCCTGGCGTTTTCCACGTTTCCGCTCGTTCTTTGGCAGCTCAGGCTTTGTCCATCTTCGGTGACCACGCCGACGTGATGAGTGCCCGCCAAACCGGTTTCGCACTTTTAGCTACCGGCTCAGTTCAAGAAATTATGGACTTGGCTCCTATTGCCCACTTGGCAGCTATCAAAAGTCGCGTGCCTTTTATGCACTTCTTTGACGGATTCCGTACTTCTCACGAAATCCAAAAAGTGGAAGTACCCGCTCAAGAAGAGTTGGCAAAATTAATCGACTGGAACGCCTTAAACGAATATCGCGAGCGTTCGTTGAATCCTGAACATCCTGTAACCCGCGGTACAGCTCAAAACCCCGACATCTACTTCCAAACCCGCGAAGCTCAAAACAAATTCTATGACGCTCTTCCAGACATCGTTGCCGATTATATGAAAGAAATCAGCAAATTGTGTGGTCGTGAGTATGCTCCTTTCACTTTCTACGGTGCCAAAGATGCGACTGACGTTATCGTTGCTATGGGTTCTATCACCGATACCATCAAAACCGTTATCGACAAATTGACGGCTGAAGGCAAAAAAGTAGGCTTAATCAGCGTTCATTTGTACAGACCATTCTCTGTTAAATACTTACGCGAAGTATTCCCAACTTCTGCCAAACGTATCTGCGTGCTTGACAGAACCAAAGAACCCGGCGCAAACGGAGATCCTTTGTACTTAGATGTTGTAGAAGCTTTCAAAGATTGTCCTTACAAACCGATGATCATCGGTGGTCGCTACGGCTTATCTTCAAAAGATACCACTCCTGCTCATATCGTTTCTGTTTACAACAACTTAGCAGCAGCCGAACCGAAAAACCAATTCACTGTCGGTATCGTTGATGACGTTACTTTCAAATCTCTTCCTTTGATTCCGGAATTTTCAATTCTTCCAAAAGGAACTTTTGAAGCTAAATTCTACGGTTTAGGCGCAGATGGCACTGTTGGAGCCAACAAAAACTCTATCAAAATCATTGGCGACAACACCAATAAATATAGTCAAGCCTATTTCGATTATGACAGTAAGAAATCGGGTGGTTACACTTGTTCGCACTTGCGTTTTGGCGACCAACCCATTTTGGCTCCTTACTTGGTAGGAACTCCCGACTTCGTTGCCGTTCACGTTCCTTCCTACTTACGCAAATATGACTGCTTGCGCGGTTTAAAAGAAAACGGTACTTTCTTGTACAACTCTCCTTGGACTGTTGAAGAAACCCGAAACCAACTTCCCGACTTCATAAAGAAATATTTGGCAGAAAAACACATCAATATGTACATCATTGATGCTACCAAAATTGCCGAAGAAATTGGCTTAGGAAACCGTACAAATACCATTTTGCAATCTGCATTTTTCAAAATTTCAGGCGTAATTCCTTACGACTTGGCAGTTGAACAAATGAAGAAATTTATCGTAAAATCTTATGGACGTAAAGGTGAAAGCATTGTCAACATGAACAATGCAGCAGTTGACCGTGGTGGCGAAATCGTAAAAGTTGAAATTCCTGCCGAATGGGCAAAATTAAACTGCAGCACTGATTTCGTTGTTGCTACCAACGCTTCCGACCCGGCATTCATTACCAACGTAATGCGTCCAATGGTAGCACAATGCGGTAACGACCTTCCTGTAAGTGCATTTGAAGAAATTATTGATGGTACTTTCCCTGCCGGCACCACCGCTTACGAAAAACGTGGCGTTGCTTCTCACGTTCCCGCTT
>JALNYF010000093.1 GCA_023229985.1 Bacteroidales bacterium
TCACTAGCGTCTAGGCGGGGACAGTAGAACTCTCGTTGGGCCTTCATGCAAGTCGCCAATTAAGCGACAAGGTATTACGCTACCTTAAGAGGGTCATAGTTACCCCCGCCGTTTATCGGTCCTTCGTCCCGTTGAAACAGGATTTAAGATACCGACACTGGGCAGGCTTCAACCGCTATACACATCCTTTCGAACTAGCAGCGATCTATGTTTTGATTAAACAGTCGGAGTTCTCTTGTCACTGCGACCAGTTACTCACGCAACTGGCACCCCTTCTCCCGAAGTTACAGGGCTAATTTGCCGAGTTCCCTCGCCTAGATTATGCTAACACGCCTTAGGCTACTCACCTAGGGACACCTGTGTCGGTTCTTGGTACGATTGTAAAAGCTGACTCCGTATCCTTTTTCACGGAAACGGGGAATCATCGGAAGCGAGCCTACGCTCGCCTGATCACAAGTTCATCTCTTTCTCACCATGACGGTTCTCCGGAGACTTCGATGCTTCAATACAATGGCTGTTGTACTCCAACTATCCCTATCTGTCGGGATACGGACAAAGGAATTTACAGTACTGGAATATTAACCAGTTTCCCTTTCGACAATTTCAATTAAGAATTGCCTTAGGATCGACTAACCC
The DNA here is from genome assembly GCA_023229985.1 of Bacteroidales bacterium. Taxonomy (GTDB): domain Bacteria; phylum Bacteroidota; class Bacteroidia; order Bacteroidales; family WCHB1-69; genus UBA1756. Next base: position 637 of record JALNYF010000093.1, read on the forward strand.
TTGGCTGACGAACATTGCCAAGGAACCCTTGCCCCTGCGGCGATACGGATTCTCACCGTACTTTGCTGCTACTCTCACCAGGATCCTCATTGGTACACGGTCCACAGGACCTCACGGCCCCACTTCTGCCCATGCACCACGCCCCCTTACGAAATCACATTGCTGTGTTCTAGAGTATCGGTAACCGGTTTTAGCCCCGTCCATTTTTTGGGCCCACAATCTCGACCGGTGAGCTGTTACGCTATCTTTGAAGGATGGCTGCTTCTAAGCCCACCTCCCGGTTGTTTTAGACTGCCGACGCCATTTCATATTACACTTAACCGATATTTAGGGACCTTAACTCTAGTCTGGGTTGTTTCCCTCACGGCCATCGAGCTTACCCCAGATGGCCTCACTCCCGACGTCTACGGTGATCGCATATTCGGAGTTTGACAGAACACCGAGGAATTTCTTCCCCTAAGCATCCAATCAGTGGCTCTACCTCACGATCTGCCTCAGTCGAGGTCTATCTGCGAATAGTTTCAGGGGGAACCAGCTATTTCCGGCCTAGATTGGCCTTTCACCCCTACACCCAAGTCATCCAAACGATTTGCACATCAGTACTGGTTCGATCCTCCACCTCCCTTTCAGGAGGCTTCAATCTGCTCAGGCGTAGATCGACCGGCTTCGGGTATCCGCGCCATTGACTCCAGGCGAGCACACCTTGTCCCTCGTTAAAAACTGCGGACAATTGGTTTCCCTGTGGCTTCCCACTTCAAGTGGTTAACCTCGCCAATGACCAGAACTCCCTGGCCCGTTTTTCTAAACGGACAATATAACACTGGTCCACCATTTATGGCTTCTTCCCTTTGATGCTATATAAATCTTTGACCGCATGGTTTCAGGTCTTTTAACCTCCCGTTAAGGGTACTTTTCAGTTTTCGTTCACACTACTACTGCACTATCGGACTAGAGACGTATTTAGGGTTGGAAGCGAATGCCTCCCTGATTCACGCGCGATATCCAACGCACGCTACTCCGGATACTCTAAAATCTCCATGCAATCCTTCTTCTAAGGGGCTATCACCCTCTATGGCAGTGCTTTCCAGCACATTTCGAATATTATTGCGCCAGGAGTAAAAGAGTCCACAACACCACACCTCCCCGGGTTTTCACCAAGGGATTCGGTTTGCCCTGTACCGTTTTCGATCGCCTTTACTAACGGTATCTCTGTTGATTTCTTTTCCTGCGGGTACTAAGATGCTTCAATCCCCCGCGTTCCCTGTCATTACTGACCATTCCGAAGAATAGGAAGTCCCATTAGGTCATCGTCGGATCATAGGCTTCATGCACCTACCCGACGCATATCGCTGCTTGACACGACCTTCTTCAGCGCTCTAGCCGAACCATCCCCCATGCGGCGTAGCATCGCCGCTGGCGTATGATCTAGCACACGTCCAGGTTTCGTATGATCGGCAATCATGGGGCTTTACCCGCTCTCATCCTCCATGTCGGAGCCCTATGCCTCTTCCCCGGTCGAGGACCTCTCGCCGGGTGCATTTTCATCCTTATCCAACCAAAACCGTTGACCGGCCCTGGCGGAATTCCCGATTATCGAAGAGGTATATAATACCTCGTCAATCGTCATTTCCGTTCGATACCAGACCGAACGGACACACGATGGTACACATCGCGCATCCCCCTCTAAAGCCCGCTCCTATTTATAGGTTTAGGATTGAGGGCGTCCAGTACCCGCATCGCCCCCTCAGAGAATGGGCTTTTCGGGGCATCCTGGAGTCAAAGAGGCGTGATCCAGGATATCTCCGCGGCGGGAGAGCATCTCAAGCTCCAGATCCTCCAGAGCGGAGAATGCGACCTTGCCCAACCTGGTCTTGGGCATATCATCTATGAATTCGATCTCCCGGGGTATGGCGTACAGGGAAACGTTGTTCCTGCAATGATCCTTTATGGATCTCAGCACAGTCTCTCCCTTCTCAACCCCGGGCTTCAGGACCACGAACGCCTTCACGCGTTGGGACCTGATGGGATCGGGCACACCTATCACACAGGAGGAGTCCACGTCCGGGTGGGCATTGATGATATCCTCCACATGGCTCGGGTAGATATTGTACCCGGAACTGATTATCATCCTCTTGAGCCGCTGACGGAAGTAGATGTAGCCGTCCTGGTCCATCATGCCTATGTCGCCTGTGTGCAGCCACCTCATGCCGTCATCATGCAGCCTGAGGGTTCTCGCATTCTCCTCGGGTTCGCCGACGTAACCTATCATCACTGACGGGCCGAATATGCATATCTCGCCGTCCGTGCCGTATTCCGCAGGCTCCGTGGTCCCCGTCTTGACTATCTTATAATATGTATCAGGGAAAGGTATGCCTATGCTCCCTCTCCGGGCTCCGTCCTTCGGCGTAAGGCATGATGCTGTGACGCATTCTGTCAGACCGTAGCCCTCCCGTAATATGGATGAGCATTTCCTCTCCCTCAGGAACATGTCCGTCCTGTCCCTCAGACTTGATGTCAGTGTATCGCCCCCGACGAAGACTCCCTTGAGACAGGAAAGGTTCGCCTCACGGAGATGCTTGCTGCGCACCATATGCTCGAACAGCGTCGGAACGGCCGCTATGAAATTCGGGCGGCCCTTGACCAGCAGCTTCGCATAGGAATCCGGTGTGAATCTCGGAACAAGTATGCATGTGCCTCCGCAACAGAGGAACATGTGGATCCCTATGCACAGGCCGAAGCCGTGGAACATGGGCATGGCCGACAACACCGTCAGATAATCCCTCTGATAGAGCCCGCTCATCTCCATTGTTTGCGTTATAGTGGCATTGAAATTGGCGGATGACAGCAGAACTCCTTTCGGAATTCCCGTCGTCCCGCCGCTGTAAAGTATGACCGCGGGGTCCTCCGGAGGGAAGCTGTGATCAGGGAGCTTCGCCCCCTCCCCTTCGGCCAGGAAATCCTTCCATCTCACTATGCACTCCGAATCCGGCACGGGCGGCACCTTCCTTCCCAGCGTGAGCGAGTACACAAGGCCTGCGGACATCCCCAGCCCGTCCTTCATTGACGATACCACCAGGGTCTCCAGGGGCACGTCATCCTTGATCTTGATGAAATTGCCTGCGAAGGCATCCAGAGTAACGACGATCCTGCTGCCGGAGTTCTTGATGTAGAAAGCGAGCTCGTTCGGTGCCGACAGCGGATGCACCATGGCCGCCACAGCTCCGATGCGGCTTGCGCCATAGAAGGCATGCAGAGCCTGAGGGCAGTTCGGCAGACATATCAGAACGCTGTCCCCCTTACCTATTCCCTTCTTCCGGAGGGCAGAGGCGAACCGGTCCACATCAGCCAACAGCGTCTCGTATTTGACCGATTTCCCCATGAATCTGTACGCCACATTATCCGGGTACTGGTCCGCAGCCTCCTTCAGACCGCCATAGAGCGTGTAGGTCGGATATTCAAGATTCGGCTTCACCGAGCCGTAGTGCTTCAGCCACGGTCTTGGTGAATCAGGCAGGATTGTCACCTCTGAACTTCTCCTCCAATGCGGAGGGGTCCTCTAAGAATCTTGTGAATACATCAATTGATCTGGCGAAATACACGCCTTCGGCTATCCTCTCATCCACGGTGAAGGCAAAATCGATATGCGGTCTCACGGCGAATCCGCCTTCAAAGGGGACGACCTTGTCGTACTTCTCCCCTATGCACAGGAAAAGGGAATTGGTTCCCCATTCGTTCAAATGATGTATAGGGGCTCCGCACTTTATGCTCCCCATATTGGAAACGAAGACGCTGGCGAAATTCGGATCGTCCTTTATTATGCTCTTCGGCACCCATCCGTGGAAATCCAGGAATCTCAGGAAGCGCATCGCGGTCCTGAGAAGCCACCTGGGCTTGTTGGCCATCCCGTCGACGGCGCTGTCGGTTCCGGTGCTGTCCCCACGGCGGGATGCGTTCACCTTGCCGTATACTTTCTCGGAGACCTGAAATATATCATCCCCCGGATCGAAGGTCACATTGACCAGGTGGGATGCGGAATCGTCCCCGTAATCTTCCTTCGATACGAAGCCGATTATCAGATCATTCCTCTGATAGAACCTGTAACCCTTCACGAATCGGTTGAGGGCGGGACGTATGGCGCTTGTTCGGACCATCGCCGCGATTATTGAGGAGAAGAGAGAGACGTTGTTGCCCTCGACGGCTTTGCGCTCGGAGACATACTCCAAAAGGCGGGTCACATCGACGGACTTCGTAAGGAAGACCTCGGAGTCTGTCCTGCGCGGCAGAAGA
>JALNYF010000094.1 GCA_023229985.1 Bacteroidales bacterium
TTGTGAAAGGTCACTTACTCAAACGGCGGGTCGTGCTGCGCGTCACCTCAACGGTCATGTGATCTTTTATGCCAACAAAATTACAAAATCGATGCAGGCAACGATGGACGAAACTGCCCGCCGTCGTGCCAAACAAATGGAATATAATAAGTTACACCATATCACGCCGCAAAGTATTCAGAAAGGCGAACACCACGCCCTCCGTCCCGGAGCTGCTTATCAAGCCGATTATCCAATGATTAAAACAAAGGAGACCATTGCTGCCGAAGCTCCTATCGCTAAAATGCTTAACAAAGACCAACTCCAAGTTCGTGTTAAGAATCTTCGCAAAGATTTGGAAATTGCTGTCAAAAATTTGGATTTTCTGAAAGCCGCCGAAATTCGTGACTTGTTGCTGGAAAGCGAAAAAATGCTCAAAATTTATTAGTTCGTTTTTTTTCCGTTCAAAATTGGGGTAATCGAAAAAAAATAGTAATTTTGCCGCAAATTTATTATTAACTGAATTATGGCGATAGAATTATCAGAACAAGAGATTATTAGAAGAAAGAAGTTAGACGATTTCAATAACTTAGGGGTTAATGCTTACCCCGCCGATTTATACGATGTTAACGCAACCACTAAAGAAATTCATGAACAATTTCCTTTGGATAATTCACTTTTTCAAGAAGTGAGTGTAGCAGGTAGAATTATGAATCAACGAATTATGGGTGCAGTTTCGTTTTATGAACTGCAAGATGCGGTTGGTAGAATTCAAATTTATGTCAAAAGAGACGACATCTGCCCCGGAGAAGATAAATCCATGTACAATTCCGTATTCAAAAAATTGGACATTGGCGATATCATCGGCGTGAAAGGATTTGTCTTTATTACTCAAAAAGGCGAAATCAGTATTCATGTCAAAGAATATACATTATTGTGCAAATCTATTCGTCCGCTTCCCATCGTTAAAGAAAAAAATGACAAAACTTACGACGCTTTCACCGACCCCGAACAAAGGTATCGTCAAAGATACTTGGACTTAATTGTCAATCCGCAAGTTAAAGATACATTCATTAAACGCACGCAATTGGTGAATACAATGCGTAACTATTTGAATGAGAAAGGATATTTGGAAGTTGAAACTCCAATTTTGCAACCTTTGTATGGTGGCGCAGCTGCTCGTCCGTTCAAAACACACCACAATAAATTGGATATGACATTATACCTTCGTATCGCTAATGAATTGTATTTGAAGAAATTAATTGTTGGTGGCTTTGACGGTGTGTATGAATTTTCCAAAGATTTTCGCAACGAAGGAATGGATCGTTTCCATAACCCGGAATTTACACAAATGGAGCTTTATGTTGCTTATAAAGATTATGAGTGGATGATGAATTTGGTAGAAGAAATGGTTGAAACCGTTGCTTATGCCTTGCACGGAACTACCAAGATACAGGTAGGCGAGAATATCATCGATTTCAAACGTCCGTGGAAACGATATACCATGTACGAAGCGATTGAGCATTTTACCGGTGTCGATATTTCCTCCATGAGTGAGGAAGAAATGGTTGTTTTTGCCAAAAAAGTTGGCGTTGAAGTGGATAACACGATGGGAAAAGGTAAGTTGATAGACGAAATTTTTGGCGAAACTTGCGAAGCACAATTAATTCAACCTACATTTATTTATGATTACCCGATTGAAACTTCCCCACTTACTAAAAAACATCGTTCCAAACCGGGCTTAACTGAAAGATTTGAAGCTGTTTGCAACGGAAAAGAGATTTGTAATGCTTACTCCGAATTGAATGACCCGATTGACCAACGCCGCCGTTTTGAAGAACAATTAGAACTCGGGAAACGAGGTGACACAGAATCAATGGTTTTAGACGAAGATTTTCTGCGTGCGTTGGAGTTCGGAATGCCGCCAACCGCCGGATTAGGTATCGGTATCGACCGCTTGGCGATGATCATGACCAATTCGCCTTCTATCCAAGATGTGCTTTTCTTCCCGCAAATGCGCCCCGAAAAGAAAAACACACCACCCGAACAACAATAACAGACCAAACCAATGACGATTCTGTTCGTTGATGAAGTCGTCAGGTCTTTAATAATATGATAATGGAGCTGGTTATTCTCATCTGTTCAGGACTGTTAGTTGGCTTCATCAATACGTTAGCCGGCGGTGGAACCATCATTTCACTCTCCGTCTTTATGTTATTGGGATTACCTCCCTTGGTTGCTAACGGCACCAACCGTATTGCGATACTTCTACAGAATATTACGGCTGTCATTAATTTTCAACAAAAAAAACTCATTGATTGGAAGCGCTCCGTACGCCTGTCGATTCCCATTGTTTTGGGTGCAGCCGTCGGCGCATTTTTCGCACGCTATATTCCCGACCAAGTTTTTAGCTATCTCTTCGGCGTCATTGCCATCGTCGTCGCCTTGGCACTTATTTTCCAACCCAAACGTTGGCTGAAAGAACACGAAGATTTATTGTCAAAACCACTTCACTTTTGGCAATATATCGTTTTCTTCCTGATCGGAATCTATGGAGGACTGATCCACGTGGGAATCGGATATTTTATTCTGGCTGTCATCGTCCTGACCGTCGGTCACGATTTGGTGAGAGCCAATGCTATGAAAAATGTACTGATTCTTGCATATATTCCTTTATCTTTGGTAATCTTTGCACTATCCGGCTATGTCAATTGGAAATACGGACTTATTCACGGCTGCGGAAATATTGTGGGCGCGCAACTTGCTTCGTTGCTAAGTGTCAAAAAAGGCGCACAATGGATTCGATATATCATGATTTTTATCTCCTTTGTTATTGTATTACAACTATTTGGATTCTTATCCCCTACATTTTTATCTTCTTTTTTTAATCTCAATTAAATCTCTTTCAAGTTTGTAGATGTTTTTTTTGCGTATTCTACAAAGAAAACGAATCTGCTACGCAAATGAGCTATTGATAGATTCCCAATGTAACCTTGTTGGAATTTTTTAATGTTTGCTGTGAAAATGTGAGATGGGACTTCCGATATATATTATTTTTCTATACCTTTGCAAACTCTAATTTAAACTCTTATTAGAATGAGGAAAAAACAATATATCATTGAAAATTTGGAAATTCTCGATGCTGCCGCCGAAGGAAAAGCTGTCGGAAAATGCGATGGATTGACTGTTTTTGTCTCCGGTTTGGTGCCGGGCGACGTGGCTGATGTGATGGTCTTCAAAAAAAAGAAAACGTATGCCGAAGCTCGTCCGGTGAAATTAATAAAATCCTCGCCTTTGCGCGTAGAACCGTCTTGCAGCCATTTTGGATTGTGCGGCGGGTGTAAGTGGCAAATGCTTCGCTACGAACAGCAACTCTTCTTTAAACAAAAACAGGTTACCGACAATTTTGAACACCTCGGACATTTTCCTTCCCCACAACCTGCCGAAATTCTTGCGTCCGAAAAACAATATTATTACAGAAATAAGCTGGAGTTCACCTTTACTCACCAGCGTTGGCTGTCGGACGATGATATGCAGCAACAAAACTTGGGAAATACTATCGAAACCAGAGGTATGGGATTTCATATTCCGGCTAAATTTGATAAAGTCCTCGACATCGCTCATTGCTACCTGCAACCCGACCCCAGCAATGCTATCCGCCAAGCCGTCAAGCAATTTGCCATCACTCATGATATTCCTTTCTATAATCTTCGATTACACGAAGGAATCCTTAGAAATCTGATTGTTAGGACATCTTCTACTCACGAAGTGATGGTCATTTTATCCTTTACGGAAAAAAATGAGGCTACGACCGCGCTTCTTCAATTTATTGCCGATGCATTCCCACAAATTACATCATTGCAATACGTTGTAAATCAAAAATTGAACGATACAATCACCGATTTACCCATTGAGGTTTTTAAAGGGAAACCATTTATTATGGAAAAAATGGGCGATTTGCAATTCAAAATAGGTCCCACTTCTTTTTATCAAACCAATACCGACCAAGCAATGCGGTTGTATCAAGTTGCTAAAAATTTTGCCGATATTCATCCTACCGATATTGTTTACGATTTATATACAGGGACGGGAACTATTGCCAATTTTGTGGCGCGTAACGCACAAAAAGTGGTCGGTATCGAGTATGTGGATGCTGCCATTGAAGATGCCAAGGAAAATTCAAAGATTAATGGCATTACTAATACCGCTTTTTACGCCGGTGATATGGCAAAAGTGCTGACGCAGGATTTTATCAGAGCTAACGGTCGTCCGCAAGTCGTGATTACTGATCCGCCCCGCGCCGGTATGCACCCGGCTGTTATTGAGCAACTTATCGAGACTGCCCCTCATAAAATCGTCTATGTTAGTTGCAATCCGGCTACGCAAGCCCGCGACATTACACTCTTAGCTGAACATTACACGGTTGCCAAAATTCAACCCGTAGATATGTTTCCACATACGCAACACGTTGAAAATGTAGTGCTTCTTATTAAAAAATAATCAATTATGGCAAAAATAGCAATTCTCGGATACGGCAAAATGGGTAAGGAAATTGAAAAAATCCTCCTCCAATACGGGCATATCATCATCATTATTGATAATGAAGATGATTGGACAAACCATTATTCGCAGTTTTGTGAATGTGATGTTGCCATTGAGTTTTCCACTCCGCAATCGGTCATCAATAACCTCCATCGCTGCTTCGACGCAAACGTTCCCATCGTTTGCGGAACTACGGGCTGGAACAATGAAACCCAAGCCGTTATAGATTATTGTAAACAAAAATCCGGTTCGTTGGTCTATGGCTCTAACTTTTGCATCGGTGCCAAC
>JALNYF010000038.1 GCA_023229985.1 Bacteroidales bacterium
GTCATCCAACAGCACTAAAGATGAGGCTTCGCGTGCAACATCGGTCCCTTTTTCGCCCATGGCAATGCCAATGTGTGCGGCTTTGAGCGCAGGGGCATCGTTTACCCCGTCGCCCGTCATGGCAACGACCTCCTCATTTTTCTTTAATGCAGTGACAATCTTTAACTTCTGTTCCGGTACTACACGAGCAAAAATATTGACCGTTCGGATACGCTCACTCAGCTCCTCATCGCTCATCGTCTTCAACTCCTTACCGGTAATACAATCATTGCAGTTGTCCAAGCCGATTTGTTTGCCGATATTTTTTGCTGTTACGGGGTAATCACCCGTAATCATAATGACCCGAATGCCCGCTTTTTTACACTCTTCCACTGCCATGGGAACATTTTCACGAACGGGGTCTGATAAGCCGATGAGACCGACAAATTCAAAATCGAAATCGTGCTGGATTTCAGGAATGTCAAGCGTGTCAATTTTTCCTTTTGCTACGCCCAAAACCCGCAATCCTTTACTTGCCATTGTTTCCACCTCGGCTGCCAAATTGGTCTGTTCTTCTGCAGAAAGATGGCACAAGTCGAAAATGGCTTCCGGCGCGCCTTTTGTCGCAACTATTTGATAATTACTTCCTTTAAATGTAAATACCCGCGACATTGCCAACAATTCTTTCGACAACGGATACTCTTTTACCATTTCCCAATCATGATGGATGTGTTCTGTATTGGCAAGTTGGTCGTTGCCCATCGTCGTGATGGCTTTTTCCATCGGGTCAAAAGGGTCAATCTGACTCGAAAGAATGCCGTATTCAATAATCTCGTGAAAATCTTCCGGGAGTGTTTCCGTTTTTGAAGGAGTATAAAATGATTTCCCGTTATACAAGCACGAAACCGACATCTTATTGCAGGTCAGCGTGCCCGTTTTGTCGGTGCAAAGCACGGTAGCTGCACCTAACGATTCAATGACAGCTGGGCGGCGGGTGAGTACGTTGCGTTTGGAAATACGCCACGCTCCCAAGGCGAGGAAAATGGTCAGCACTACAGGAAATTCTTCCGGTAACATCGCCATCGCCAGCGTGATACCGGCTAAGAATCCTTGCAATAAGTCGCCGCGAGTCAGAAAGTAAAGGGCAACTACCACCACGCATAGTCCAATACCGACAAAAGTCAATTTCTTAACTAATTTACCCATTTCACGGTTCAGCTTGGTCGGTTCTTCCTTCACATCTTCCAATGAGCGTCCGATATGCCCGATTTGCGTGTGGATGCCGATCGCCGTCACACGAGCAATTCCCGTGCCTTGCACGATCAAGGAACCCGAATACAAAAACGGTCGATTGTCGCCACCCGGAAGTGTATCTTCTTCACTACCTGTATATTCCGTCTTATGTACCGACACCGATTCACCGGTCAATAGGGACTCATCGACCAATAAATTAACACACGACAACACGGTCGCATCAGCAGGTACACGGTCGCCTTCGCGTAAAACGATAATGTCATCAGTGACTACTTCGCGCCCGGCAACTCTCATCTCTTCCCCATTACGAACCACGACCGCCCGCGGACTTGCCAAATCTTTCAGCGCATCCAATGCTTTTTCGGTCTTGCGTTCCTGAAAAAACTCAATTCCCATAATCACAAAAACAAAACCCAACAACATAAAACCTTCCTGTATGTCGCCCAAAATTAGGTACAACGTACCGCAGGCCACTAACAAGATAAACATCGGTTCTTTAATGATTCTCCACGCAATACCACACACCGATTTCGATTTCGAAGACGGAAGTTCGTTATAACCTTCCCGTGTGTGTTTCTCCGCCGCCTCACTGTCGCTTAAACCGCGATATTTACTGCTTTCAATATTCATATTATATGATTGCTACAGTTTATTAGTTATTTTTTCCAAAAGAATCATCAGTTGCTGCATCTCTTCAGGCTCTAAATTCTCAATCATCAATTCGGCAAATCGCCGGTGTGCATATTCGTGCATGTTATTGATAGAACGTCCCTTTTCTGTCAAGTGAAGGTGCGATGTGCGACGGTCCGCATCTGACTGAACTTTAATAACATACTCTTTTTCAATCAGTTTATCCAACGCTACCGTCACAGTAGGCTTTGTCAATTGCAATTCCGAAGCCAATTCCGTAATGTTCGGATTGGTGAGCGTACTCATCACCTCCAAATAGTGCATCTGCGTAAGCGTCAGCTCTTGCAAATTGTAATGCTCTTTTGCTAACTCTTCCATCTCGCCTAACGTGTGCGAAATCTTCGAGATGATAGATATTATTTTTTCCATATTATCTCATTTTTTTTGGCTGCAAAGATAATTAGAAAGTACTAACTAACAATTTTTATTTATGAACATCATTGGTAATAACTTTTTTGTGTAATTTATTTAATATTAGTTAATTAAATACAATATTGAGGAATGAGTCTAGAGTTTTTGATACCTCAGAAATGAAAATATCGGGTAATAAATGGAAATTTTTGGAAGAAATTGATTATTTTGTTGATTTTTAATGGGGCGTGCCGGCGCGCCACACATGCACTTCCACATTCGCACTTTGTCGCGGCGCGCCGTCCGGCTGTCCGCTATACCCTTGCTCGTTCCTCGCAAGGGGTGCCGCTCCCATCCGTCACGCATGATAGCGCTGTCGCAAAGCATGTCAAACACCCAAATGTTTTTTAATGATGGCTATTCGGGAAATGTTCTCATGCGGTGGCGTCCGACTTCGTAGGTAGAAGACTTATTCATTTTTTAAAAATGAATAGCTGAAAAAATGATGCATCGTAATCTACACAATGCAACAGATAAATCGATAATTTCTATTATGAACCGACAGCAAGGTTTGCAAGTAATTGATTCATCGAATCTTTACAAAATCCGCTGTGCAATAACGGCGCAGGCTTCGGCATCTGCCAACGCATGATGGTGATTAGCAAGGTGATACCCGCAATACGCGGCAACCGTCGGGAGTTTATAATCATGAACTTCCGTTTTTAACTTCTTCCGCGCCGTGTTGTAAGTACAATAAAATTTGTAATTCGGGTAGGGGAGCTTGTACATTTGAAAAACCTGCTTTAAGCAAGTTTCATCAAAAGACTTATTGTGTGCAACAAAAGGTAAATCTCCCACCAATGGCACCACCTTTGCCCATACCTCCGGAAACGACGGCGCATCTTTCACGTCACTCGCATGAATCCCGTGAACTTTGATGTTCCAATAATTAAATTCCCACGGTTGCGGTTTTACCAGACTATAAAAATGATCCGCAATGCTCCCCTCTTTCACAATAACGATCCCTACCGAACAAATACTACTAAGCGCATTATTGGCAGTTTCAAAGTCAATGGCAGCAAAATTCTCCATATCTTTTTGTTTTTTAGCAGGCAAAAATACACTTTTTTTTACATAATCTTATTCTCTTTTTTTTGCAATTTTTAAACAGATTTTGTGATTTAAAAATATCATCAACTCCTCTTCGAAGAAAATGTCTCTTACAAAATAAAAACAGGTTTTTGTCGTTTATAGAGGGCTAAACAACTAATATGAAAAGAATCTTTTTTGCCGTTTTTTGTTCTATCAATGTGATGATGTGTTGGGGGCAAACGGCGAAATATAGCAATGAATTTCTCTCTTTAGGTCTGGGAGCTAAAGGGTTGGCAATGTCCAACACGATGACTTCCATCGCCAACGACGTGACCGCCGCTTATTGGAATCCCGCTTGTTTGTCGGTAATGGAGAAAAAATATGAGCTGGGATTAATGCACGCCGAATACTTTGCCGGCATTGCCAAATATGATTACGGTGCCATCGCATACAAAATCGACGACCGCTCCACCGTTGCCTTTTCCTACATCCGTTTCGGAGTCGATAAAATTATGAATACGACAGAATTAATTGATAATCAAGGAAATATTGACTATAATCGCATCTCTTATTTCTCTTCTTCCGACAATGCTTTTTTATTAAGTTATTCCTATAATTTTGAAAAAATAAAAGGTCTTTCGGTAGGCGGAAATACCAAGATTATCCGGCGGCGAATTGGTGATTTTGCCGGTTCATGGGGCTTTGGATTAGATGCCGGGTTGCATTATGTCAATAAAGGGTGGCACGCCGGCGCACTTTTGCGCGATGCCACTTCCACTTTCAATGCGTGGAGCTATCACTTGTCGGACAGGGTAGTGGAAGTGTTTCAACAAACCGGTAATGAATTGCCGTCCAATACGTTGGAATTGACATTACCCAAGTTGCTTTTGGGTGTCGGCAAATACGTAGAAATGGGCAAAGGATTTAACGCCACTTTCGCTCTCGACTTCGATTGTACTTTTGACGGGAAACGTAATGTGTTGATTAGAAGTAATTTTATGAGCATTGACCCTCATTTTGGAATGGAATTTGGCTATAAAAAAATTGTGGCGTTGCGCGCAGGAATCGGAAATCTGCAACAAGAACCCGACTTTGACGGAAAGAAAAAGACGACGTTGCAAATTAATCTCGGGATCGGCGTTTGCATCAAAAATATTGTTACCATCGATTATGCACTTACCGACATCGGCGATTTGTCCATCGCGCAGTATTCCCATATTTTTTCAGTAAAAGTAGCTCTCAATCATTTTAAAAACCCCCAAAAGACAGCAACTCCCGAATAGATCATTATTAATATAGCATCCGTTTATGAAGTCATATCGCAAAGAATTATTTTTTAACCTGACCACGCGCAGAGGCTTGGTGAATATCACTGATGAAGTGCAACAAGCTGTTAATGAGAGTGGTATAAAAGAAGGAATGGTTTTGGTCAATGCCATGCACATTACGGCTTCCGTTTTTATCAATGATGATGAAAGCGGATTACACCAAGATTTTGAAACGTGGTTGGAAAAATTGGCACCCGAAAAACCCTATCATCAGTATCGCCACAACGGCTTTGAAGACAATGCGGATGCGCATATCAAGCGTACATTGATGGGACGGGAAGTGGTGGTTGCCATTACGGGAGGAAAGTTGGATTTCGGACCGTGGGAGCAAATTTTCTATTTTGAATTTGACGGGAAACGGAGAAAACGCGCTTTAATTAAAATTATCGGAGAATAAGATTATTATGAAATATTATATCATTGCCGGCGAAGCCTCCGGCGACTTGCACGCTGCTAACTTGATGAAGGAAATCAAACTTCAGGATCCGGAAGCCGATTTTCGTTGTTGGGGGGGCGATCTAATGGAACAACAGGGCGGCGACATCGTGAAACATTATAAAGACTTGGCTTTTATGGGTTTCTGGGAAGTAGCCACGAACCTCAACACGATTCTTCGGAATATGAAAATCTGCAAAATCGACATTTTGCTCTATGAACCCGATGTGGTGGTGTTGGTCGATTACCCGGGTTTTAATCTGCGCATTGCCGAGTTCGCTAAGGAAAATAATTTTCGGGTTGTTTATTATATCTCTCCGCAGATTTGGGCTTGGAAAACGGGACGTATTCATAAAATTAAAAAAGTGGTAGATCGTATGATGACCATTTTGCCATTTGAGAAGGCTTTTTATGCAAAATACGATTATGAAGCAGATTATGTCGGACACCCGTTGTTAGATGCTGTCAGCAATGACATCAAACAGCGCGAGGAGGTCATCAATTTCCGTTCTATCAACCATTTGGACGACCGTCCCATCATTGCGCTATTGCCCGGAAGTCGCAAACAGGAAATTGTCAAGATATTGCCGGTTATGTTGCAAATGATTGACCAATACCCCGATTATCAGTTTGTTGTATCTGTTGTTCCGTGGCTGCCCATCGCATTGTATGATGATTTTTTAAAAGAGAAAAATGTCAGTACGGTTGTTTCGCAAACCTATCCGTTGGTTTTAAATGCCGAATTGGCTTTGGTTACTTCCGGCACGGCCACCTTGGAAACCGCGATTCTGGGAACCCCTCAGGTTGTTTGTTATTCCACCAGCGCACTCTCTTATCGCATCGCCAAGTCGTTGGTAAAGAATGTCAAATACATCTCTTTGGTCAATTTGGTATTGGATAAAATGGCAGTTACCGAGTTAATCCAACAAGATTTGAATCGGAATAAACTGAAAGTTGAAATGGATAAATTGTTGTTTGATGAAGCTGCTAAGCGACAATTATCTGAAGATTATCAACTATTGTTGGAAAAATTGGGCAATGAAGGAGCTTCGAAAAGGGCAGCCGCGATTGTTGTAAAAACTTTAAATTCGTAAAAAAAAATCTTTTTCTTCCATAAAATCGAGGTGATGAGTTCAAAATATTGCTATTATTCCATTAACGATGAAGATAAATCATTGAAAATAAGGTAAATATTTTTTTTAAAAAAATGAAAAAAACTATTGTGTATAAAATAAAAAAGTGTACTTTTGCAATCTCTAATTGAGACAGGAGGTCCGGTAGTTCAGTTTGGTTAGAATACATGCCTGTCACGCATGGGGTCGCGAGTTCGAGTCTCGTCCGGACCGCAAAAAAGGCTAACAATCGTTAGCCTTTTTGCTTTTTATACCATAAGATAAAGCGTGGTTATTTTTCGCATTTCTTGCATAATATTGAAAAAAATCATGTAATTTTGCCGCAAATTTTGAGATGAATATATTAGTTGTTTTGCCACGTTTTCCGTATCCGCTTGAAAAAGGGGATAAATTACGTGCATACCATCAACTGCGTGTTCTATCACAGTTTCATACGTTGTATTTGGTTACGCTCAATGAAGTTTCTTTGAGTACCGTTGACATCGCTCACGTGCAGCGCTATTGCAAGGAAATTCATGTCATACAACTGACCCCGTTCAGTAAATTGATACACCTTGTTCGTTGTTTTTTTTCAGGACTTCCTTTGCAGTGCGGTTATTTTTATAAAAATGAAGCCCGCCGTACCATTTTGGACATTGTGGAGCGAATAAAACCCGACCGTATTTATTGCCAATTGATTAGAGTGGCAGAATACGTGAAAGACATTCCTATTCCCAAAACGTTGGATTATCAAGACGTTTTGTCAAAAGGAATGCAAAGACGCGCCGAGCAAGCCCCTTTTTACAAAAAACCACTTTTCAATTTTGAATACAAACGGTTACTTCGATATGAAGAGAAAATTTTTTCTTCTTTTGATCATAAGGTCATTATCACGGAAGTCGATAGAGATTTGATACCACATATTGAAAACGAAACCATTCACATTATTGCCAATGGAGTTGATTTTGAGCAATATAAATATCAGGATGGAGAGAAAAAATATGATTTGCTTTTTGCCGGCAACATGAATTACCCCCCCAATATCGAAGCTGCCGAGTATTTGGCAAAACAAGTCTTCCCGATTTTGCAAAAAGAGTTCCCCGACCTGACACTTGTCATTTGTGGCACGAATCCTACCTCAAAAGTAAAAGCTCTTCAAAATAAGCACATTATTGTTACCGGATGGGTGGAATCCATGGCAGAATATTATGCAAAATCACGCATCTTTATTGCTCCAATGCACTTGGGAACCGGTTTGCAAAACAAGTTATTGGAAGCAATGTCCATGAAATTGCCCTGCATCACCTCCACGTTGGCGGGAAATCCTTTGCGCGGAATAGAGAGCGAAAAGGAAATTATCATCTGCAATACAACCACTGGATATGTTGAAATGGTGAAATTCTTGCTTCAAAATCCCGAAAAAAGAGCCGAAATCGGTGAAAATGGCTATCAATTTGTGAAAAGAAACTATAATTGGGAAACCATTAATGAGCAGTTGGCAAAAATCATCACGTCATGAACACGGTTGCCATTTTAGCGGGCGGCACGGGTGTAAGAGCCGGCGGAAATATCCCGAAACAATTTATTGAAATTGACGGCAAAGCAATAATTGAATACTCCTTGCAAGTCTTTGAAAATCATCCCTCTATTGATGAAATTCTGGTAGTGGTTCATCCTGATTATGAGGAAGAAATGCGAAAAATTTGGCAAAAAGGCATTTATCATAAGTGGAAGCAGACTTTGATGGGTGGCAAAGAGCGTTTTCATTCGTCATGGGCTGCCATTAGTGCCTGTGAAATGGGGGAGGATTCCCATCTGCTTATTCACGATGCCGCCCGCCCATTCGTGTCATCGGAACTTATCGACAGATTACTCGAGAAAATTCAATCCTATAGCGCAGTGCTCCCCGTCATTCCCGTTACTGATACCTTGGTGCAAGTGCAAGATGATCTTATCAAAAGCGCGCCTAATCGCTCGTTTTTTCGCCAAGTTCAAACTCCCCAAGCTTTTCAATTATCTATTATCAAAAAAGCATTTCAAATGGCAATTGATGATGTAAATATTTGTGTAACAGATGACTGTAGTGTTGTTTTGAATTACCTGCCTGATGTCCCCATTGCTATGGTTGAAGGAGATAAAATAAATATAAAACTTACGTATTCAACCGATATGGAGCTATTTAAAAATTTTTTTTTAGAAAAAAATAAAAACGTATTGCCAATTTAAAAAAAAAATGTATTTTTGCAACCCGATTTGAGATAGAATAATAATATAAAAAAACGAATAAAATGTCAAGAGTTTGCCAAATCACAGGAAAAAAAGTTATTGTAGGAAACAATGTTTCCCATTCCAATATTAAAACAAAAAGAACTTTCCAACCCAATCTCCATACGAAAAAATTCTTCGTACCGGAATTGAATGAGTGGGTGATGTTGAAAGTATCCGCCAAGGGTATTCGCAACATTAACAAAAAAGGCGTTTGGAAAAGTATTCTTGAAGCAGATAAAAAAGGGGTTTTATAAAATTTTGTTTGGATTTTATGAAGGAAGACTGTCGTGCTGAAAAGGGCGGCAGTTTTTTTTTGGATCAATACAATAACTAACTGTTTTTTACGTATTATTTGTCTAATATCACATACAAGTTGAAGAGGATATCATTAGTTTTTATAGCGGTTTTTCTCGTTTACTCTGTTTCTTATGCACAACGTAGCATTGAGTTGCGAGGGACTATTCAAAACGAAAAAAACCAGTTGATAGAAAATGTTGTGATAGTATGCGATGTTAATAATTCAGCTGTCATTTCCGATGCGGGGGGCAATTTCAAAATTTCGATTCCTTTTGAAAAAGAAATTTCGCTTTTGTTTCGCCATGTTTCCTACTATGATACTGTTTTTCATATTAATAGTAGCTATTGTAAAGATTCGGTTTTCCGTTTTGTGCTCCGATCGCTAAATCAGGAACTGCCGGAAGTTAGAGTAACACAACTATACAATGATTCTTATACGCGCATCAATCCGAAATTATCCTACAAGTTGCCTTCCCCAACCGGCGGGGTGGAATCGCTTATCAAAACGATGCCCGGCACCTCTTCTGTCAATGAGTTGAGCAGTCAGTATAATGTCCGTGGCGGAAATTATGATGAGAATTTGATTTTCGTGAACGATATTCAGATTTATCGCCCTTTTTTAGTGCGTAGTGGTCAGCAGGAAGGACTTAGTTTCGTAAACCTCGATTTGACGAAGAGTGTTAAATTTTCTGCCGGCGGATTTGAAGCAAAATATGGCGATAAAATGTCGTCCGTCTTGGATGTAGAGTACAAAACTCCCAGTAAATACGGTGGCTCCTTTACGGCAAGTTTCCTCGGAGCATCAGCACATGCGGAGGGAAATGTGAACAATAAATTTACTTTTCTTGTCGGAGTTAGATATAAATCAAATAGTTATCTGCTTAAATCAATGGAGACCAAGGGAAGTTATAAACCCCGTTTCTTTGATACACAAATGTTGCTCACTTGGAAATTATCTCCCAAGTGGGATCTGGATTTTTTGGCTAATTTTTCTCGAAATAAATACCAATTTATTCCCGAAGACAGAGAAACCAATTTTGGGACTTTTTCTTCTTCACAACGCCTGACGATCTATTTCGATGGACAGGAAATTGACCAATATGAAAGCTATTTGGGCGGCTTGACGCTCTCTTTCCGCCCCAATAAGAGAGATTTATACAAACTGATTGTTGCTTCTTATTATGCTAAAGAGACAGAAACTTATGACTTGCAAAGTCAGTATTGGTTGGCAGATATCGAAGCCGATTTAGGGAGCGAAAGTGATGATATAGGTCAAGTTACTTCCATTCGTGGGGTGGGGTCTTTCCTTGAGCATACTCGAAATTACCTAACGGCGGTTGTCACATCGGCAGATTTGCGGGGCATACATAGTTTCACGCAAAATGTGGTACAATGGGGTTTTAAAGTTCAAAATGAGATCATTAACGATAAAATTAAGGAATGGGAATTAAAGGATTCGAGTGGCTATACTCTTCCTTTCATCTATACCGAACCCGGAACACAAGTCGCTTTCGAAGACCCTTCACGATTATTGGAGTTCGGAAGTTTTTTTATTGCTAATAATCAGATTAATACATATCGTCTTAACGGATTTGTGCAATCAACTTGGACGATCGACAAGGCGTCCAAATTTGTCTTAAATAGTGGATTGAGGTTGCATTATTGGACTTTTAATCAAGAGTTTACGATTTCACCACGCTTTATTCTGAACTATACACCGCAGTGGAAATATGATTGGGTCTTCAGATTGAAAGCAGGGAGTTATTACCAACCGCCGTTTTATCGTGAAATGCGCGCTGCCGACGGAACCTTAAACCGTAATATTCGTTCCCAACACTCCTATCAATTTGCACTTTCCACTGATTTTAGCTTTAGAATGTGGAAACGCCCATTTAAGCTCACGATGGAAGCCTATTATAAATATATGACGGACTTGATTTCATATAGTATTGATAATGTTAAGATTATATATTCTGCTGAAAATGATGCAAAAGGTTATGCAACCGGTTTGGACGTTAAATTGAGTGGTGAATTTATTGCAGGCATTGAATCGTGGATTTCGTTCTCTCTGATGAAAACAGAAGAGGATATTATTGGTGATTTTTACTATGATGATGCGGGAAATCGAGTGGAACCCGGCTATATTCCACGTCCTTCCGACCAGCGATTTGCCGTCAATTTATTTTTTCAGGATCATATTCCATTTTTTACCCCGATACGAGTTCATATTAACTTTGTATTTTCCAGTGGCTTACCGTATGGTGCGCCAAATGCCGAGCGTTATAAGCAAACATTACGCACTTCGTGGTATCGACGCGTGGATATGGGTTTTTCTTACATGTTTTTTGAGCAGAATAGAGATAAAATGAGACATAAGAGTAAATTTTTCCGTGCCATTAATAGTGCGGGAATTTTCTTTGAAGTTTTCAATATATTGGGAATTAATAATGTCTCCTCTTATATGTGGATTACCGATATCAACAACGTAATGACCGCTGTTCCGAATTATCTTACTCCACGGTTGATTAATTTAAAATTGGCAGTTGAATTTTAATGAATGCGAAGTATGGATTATGATGTGATTATTATCGGAGCCGGTTTGGGTGGCTTGGAGTGTGGCTATATATTGAGCAAAGAGGGGTTGAATGTTTGTGTTTTGGAACAAAACGCTCAGTTAGGCGGATGTTTGCAATCGTTCCGACGCGGAAATACGGTGTTCGATACGGGATTTCATTATGTGGGCGGCTTGCGTGAGGGCGAAGGCTTACATACCCTTTTCCGCTATTTCAACTTACTGCATCTGCCTTGGTATGAGATGGATAAAGCCGGTTTTGATGAGGTCATTATCGGAAATCAATCATTTTGTTTCGCCAACGGATTCGACCATTTCGCCGATTCTCTTTCTTCTCAATTCCCGAACCAGAGAGATAACTTGCGAAATTATTCTTCATTTTTAAAGCAAATAGCAGACAATCAATTGGATATATTAAGTCCAAATCCAAAAAATCTTAGTTCTTCTCAGCAATGGTTGGGAAGTTCCGCGTACCTCTTTTTGCAAAATACCATCTCCGATTCTTTGCTACAAACCGTTTTGTCAGGCACTTCAATCAAAATGGAACTGGATGAAGAAACGTTACCACTCTATATTTTTGGACAGATTAACTGCTCCTTTATTCAAAGTGCTTGGCGTTTGAAAGGGGGGAGTTATCAAATTGCCGATTCACTTGCCCAGCAGATAACAAATGCCGGAGGAACCGTCCGTAAGAATGCAAAAGTTACTGAAATCCAAGGTGATAACAAACATATCGAAAAACTTATCTTGAATGGTCAGGAAGAATTGTCTGCTCAATTTATTATTTCTGATATTCACCCGCAATCGCTATTGCCGATCATTTCCACCAATTTATTGAAGAAGGCTTATCGAAGCAGAATAGGCGAGTTACGGAATAGTTTGGGGATGTTTACGGCCCATTTAAAATTGAAAAAAGATACTGTTTTATATCAAAATCGTAATCTTTTCATACATCAACAGCCTGATTTATGGCATCCTTTTGACCATTTGGACCAACCATCTGTCATGGTTCACTTTGCAGTGCCGAATGATCTCTCGCCGTTTGCCGATAATATTGATATTCTTACGTCGATGTCCTGGGACGAGGTGGCAAAATGGCAAAATTCGCAGCGCGGAGAACGAGCGGGCGACTATGAGAATTGGAAAGTGCTAAAAGCCAATCAATTAATTAAAATAGCAGCTGATTATATTCCGAAATTAGACAGTAGTGTTGAGGCAATTTATACCTCTTCACCGCTCACCTATGCAGACTATATAGCCACTCCGGAAGGAAGCGCGTATGGGATATGCAAGGATTATAATAATTTGATATTTACTATGTTACCTGCCAAAACGGGTATTAATAATCTTTTCTACACCGGACAAAATATGAATTTTCACGGAATACTTGGTGTAAGTATCACCTCTTTTTTAACGTGTAAAGAATTATTGGGGCACGATTGGTTGTATCGTGCTTTGAAGTAGAAATCTTCTAAAATTCGTCCGTAAAAAATAACTGATAATATTTCATTCCGGTCGCTTCGTCGACTCCTTTTTTGATCAATTTATTGTCGCCGTGGATGTAAATATGGAAATTTTTGTCCAATTTAATAACGCTTTTGAAGTTTCTTGCCTGTTTTTTCATGGCACTTTCCGAAATATTGAAAGAAGGGGGCACAATGACGTCGTGTTCTTGTTGATATTCTTGTTGGTATTCGTTAAAACTCTCTATTATTTCGGGTTGCGCAATGACTTCTTGTTTAAAATCTTCTATTTCAAAAGTTTCATTGCTTTTAAAGAAAGCGACAGATTTATTGAGTAATTCCACTTGATCGGCTTTAGAAGCTTCGAATTGGTCGGGGAAGCGTTCAACAACAAAGTTTTTGCACATGGATAAGACGTGTTGGGTGTTATAAAACTCATCTTTGCGTTGGCGGACGTGCAAGAAATCATCTATCCAATATTGTGCTTCGGCACCTTTGTTCGTGTTATCAACCACCGCCACTACGTAGCCTTGTTCTTTTTCCGAGTTAAAAATCAGGCAGCCTTTATCTAACTTGTTTAAACCGAATCCGTAATCACTTTCGACTACAAATTTGTCATTTTCCTGATGAACTTTCAAAAAACTATCTTTTGTTTCGGCTTTGAAAAGTCCGATAGCGTCTAAAACTTCATCTTCTAAAACACAATCTTTGAAATAGACCACATAAAATTCGCCGCTTTTAATTTTAGGATGGGTGCATTGCTGATAGAGGTGTTGTGCTAAAATGAGGGAGGATTCTATAAGGTTTTCTTGGTCTTCAAAAATAGACGCAGCTGCTTGGTACGCCTCGTTCATTTCCAGTCCGTTTTCATTGAAGAATTGGAAATATTCATTCGTTTTGAAAGGGTATAAGAAGTAGGTTTTCAGCATATCTTTGACTTCGTCGCTGACGTTCAGAAATTCGTGCGACAAATTCAATGGTTCATTAAGTTGTTTGTTTCCTACGGCGTGTATGATAATTGATTCAATAGTGGTATCTCCGAAGTGCATTAGTTTTGATTTATTATATTAAAATTCAATATGTTAACCGATACTGTTTTTCAGGGTGATGCTTAATAATTCTTGGGCTTCTGCGGCAAATTCAAGGGGTAGTTTTTCAAGCACGCCCTTTGCGTAGCCATTGACAATCAGGCTGACAGCCTTTTCTTTGCTGATGCCGCGTTGTTGGCAATAAAATAATTGCTCTTCCGATATTTTGCCGGTAGAGGCTTCGTGTTCGAGCGTGGAAGAGTTGTTGTGGCAGTCGATATAGGGCCAAGTATGCGCCCCGCATTGGGCCCCCATCAGCAATGAATCGCATTGTGAGAAATTGCGGGAATGGGTAGCCCCTTTGGTGATCTTCACTAAACCGCGGTAGCTGTTCTGGCTTTTTCCGGCAGAAATTCCTTTACTGACAATCAGACTGCGCGTGTTTTTGCCGATATGTATCATTTTTGTACCGGTATCGGCTTGTTGGAAGTTGTTGGTAACGGCTACCGAATAGAACTCTCCGACAGAATTGTCGCCTTGTAGTATGCAACTCGGATATTTCCATGTGACAGCAGAGCCGGTTTCCACTTGTGCCCACGAAATTTTGGAGCGGTCACCTTTGCAAAATCCCCGTTTTGTTACGAAATTATAGATTCCACCCTTGCCGTCTTTGTCACCCGGAAACCAATTCTGAACTGTTGCATATTTCACTTCGGCATCTTGCATGGCAATGATCTCCACAATGGCTGCATGTAATTGATTTTCATCGCGTTGTGGTGCAGTACAGCCTTCTAAATAGCTGACGTATGCGCCTTCGTCGGCAATGAGCAGTGTACGTTCAAATTGCCCGGAATTCTTGGCATTAATACGGAAATAAGTAGATAAGTCAATCGGGCAACGAACTCCTTTGGGAATGTAGCAAAAGGATCCTTCGCTAAAAACTGCGGAGTTGAGGGCAGCAAAATAGTTATCCCCAATTGGCACAACCGTACCCAAATATTGTTTGACAATTTCGGGGTACTTCTTGACTGCTTCGCCGAAAGAGCAAAACAAAATACCTGCTTTTTCTAGCATATCCGAGTACATGGTTTTGACAGAAATAGAATCGATGACCGCATCTACAGCTACCCTTGATTCTGAGGGGGTTCCGTCTGCATTGGGGGCGGGTGTTTCTTTTTCATCCAATGATATCCCCAATTTGTCAAAAGTCTTCATCACTTCGGAATACTCTTGTTCTTTCGGAATCGATAGATAAATAATATCCTGATAATTAGGTTTTTGGTAGGAGAGGTGTGCCCACGATGGTTCTTTCATGGTTTGCCATTTGCGAAAAGCCTTCAACCGAAAATCAAGTAACCATTCGGGTTCCTCTTTGCGTTGCGAAATCATCCGTACAATTTCTTCATTCAACCCGCGCGGAAATTCCTCCACCTCAATTTTTGATTCAAATCCGTGTTTGTAATCCTCTGATGTTATGCTGTTTATAATATTATCTTCCATATTGATTTTTTTCTGTATGAAGCCAATCACACCTCTGATGAGGTCAAATTTGCAGGCTGCAAAATTACGAGTTTTTTCCGCAGTATCGGCAGGTATTTAAAAATATTTCGGTGCTAATCATGAGAATTATTCATCTTTTCATGTTTTCTTTGCGATTATTTACCGACAACACAAATTTTTATTCTTTTTAGCGATAGGGCAATTCATTGTCGGCGATGAGGTTATTCAGTAAGGCGTAAACTGTTAATCCTGCCACCGATTTGATGCCTGTTTTGCGATTGATATTTTTTCTGTGTGAAATAACAGTATGAATTGAAATGTTTAGTTTTGTCGCTATCTCTTTGTTCATTAGTCCTTTAGCAACTTCTATTAAAACATCGGTTTCTCGGTCTGATAGTTCGTATGTTTCGCTGGTGGTTTCGGTATGACCGGCTGTGGTATGGTAAATTTCCAATAAACGATTTTCGATTTTTTGTATGTCGTCGGTAATGTCAATCGTACCGTTGAAATGTTTGAGCCAATGTTGTTCAAAATAGGCATAGACTAAGGCGACGACCGGTATTTGCGAAAAGTCTTGGAAGATGGTTTTGAAAGTGATTTTTTTTGAATAATCGATCAGAGATGGATTGAGTAAGATGAGATCGGGTTTTAAAATGATGATTTTTTCATTGATTCTTTCTAGAGTATTCGTTGTTCCCACTACTTGGCAGAACGTGCTGTTGGTCAGGCTGGTGGAGATGCCGGCGGTTACGATGGGAGATTGTTCAATTACTAATATTCTGATTTTCTTCATTTTACAAAATTTTTTCCAATGATTGAACGTAAGGAATCAGAATTTTTTCTTCGATAAGCACATGCTTGTTTATATCGCCGGACAGTTGAAAAATATCGAATAGCAATCCAATTCGTTTTTTGGGTAAAATATTGCCCGGCAGATATTTAATGAGGATATTGGTTAAATCTTCCAATTTATCTTCAATATTGCTGTGGTTGTCTTCAAATTGAGTGATGGTGTACTCTTTAATTCTTTTTCCGGCTGTCAGGGCATTAATGTAAGGAAAAACGATTTTTTCTTCGTAGTCAAAATGGTTCGATACTTCTTGAGTATAATCCATAAAAAATCGTTGAAGGATTGCTTTATGATTCGGTTGGCAAGTTTCAGCGATGTCGTTTAAGTGCCTTTCAATGTGAGGGATACGTTCCAATAAGTAGTATTTGTGGGAAGCAATCAGGTAGGGGATTAAGCCGCGCATATCGGTATCGGATAAATCTTTTCCGGTCGGTAGATATTGATGGTGGGTATAAACGTTACAAATCAGCAGAAAAAAAGAATCATCAATATGATATTGTTTACAAACTTCTTCCACTGTTTTTTCTCCGAAGCCTAATTCAATATTAAATCGTTGCAGCATAAGTACTAAACTGTGATTATTATTGAGCACGTCGGCTAATTTCATTTTATTGGTAAAAAGCATATTTCTCAATTAAGGGTTTATTTTGTCAAATAGTAATCGTAAATAATTTCCATTTTTTCTGCGGAATCGTCCAAGCCTCCTTTGCGATTTCGGACGGTCCAGAGCTTTTTGTGGTTATCAATAATTTTTTTTAATTCGTGAGCAAGCTCTTTGCGTTTTTCGTAAGGTATTTCGAGCGTTTCGCCGGTGGGGGTTTCTAATCGGGCAATTCCCAAGTGAATGCTGTGAAGTGCCAGACTGACAGCTTGTTCGAGTTCGCGTTGTACAATTTCGGCATCGGCACATTCCGGTTTGCCTTGTCGTAAGATCTCTTGGGCCGCCAAAATTTCTGTTTCTGCTTTTTGCAGGTTTTCGATTTTCAATTCGCGTGTTTGGTAATTTCCCTGCATGGTCCAAGCAAAACGGTGGAGCATCAAATGGAACGCATTGGCTACGCCTTCAGGTATTTGAGCCAGTTGGTAAGCATTTCCCAATCGTGAAACGGCTTCTCCCGTTTTGCCGGTTTTATCTTCAAAAATGTAAGTATTTAACAGAAATTCGACGCGTTTCATCATATTGGTGTCACAATTCCAAGCATAACTTGCACCTAACAGGGTGGGGGGATAGCAAACGGAAAGTGGTTGCCAATGACCGTAGTCGCCCCAGTTGGTAATCAACATACCTTTCGCACCAAATTTTTTTCCATTATAAGCTGCATTATAGAGATTGTCGTATGCAATTTGCTGTTTCCCGATGATAGAACGCCACGACGATGTGCCCGGGCAAACATAAAAGTCAATGCCTGCCTTTTGGAATTTTGGCAAAATAGTGTCAAATGGATATTTACTGTCATAGCCCCAAACTAAAGCAATCATGTTTTTGGGTAATTCGGGAATGAGGCTGTCGTGGTGGATAATTATATCGCCCCAAAATTGCGCGGTTTTTCCATTTTTTTGCACTTCGTCATTTAATTGTTTTAAATAATTGAGGTAAACGCGCCCGGCACCAATGCTGTCGCACATTACTTTGGAACGTCCTAATCCTAATTCAACGGTTTCGTCACAACCGATGTTGAAGTAAGGACTTGAAAAGTTGCGAAGCAGTTCGGCGTACAACTCCTTCATTAGTATAAAAGATGCGGGATTTGTAGGGTCAAGGCTGCTACGTTTGCGCGTTCCCCAAATGGTATTGCAGTCGTCGGGGCACTCCGCTAACGATAAATAATTGTCGTATTTTAACCAATTTTCCATGTGTCCAAACGAATTTTGGTTGGGCACCAAATCAATAAAGCGTTCGGCGCAGTAACGTGCCAACGCACGAACCTCCGCCGCCGTCATGGGCGAGGCATTGCGCCACACCTCTTTATGATTTTTGTAAGCAAAAGTGTGTTCCGTATATAATTGAAATTCATTGATTTTCCAACTCGCCAAGTCGTCAATAAGCTGATAGAGCGTTTGCATTTTCGGGACTTTATCGCGGCTAATATCTAACATGTAGCCTCGTTTTGCAAAAGTCGGAAAGTCGTCTATCGCCAATTCGGGTATGGCATGATTTTCGGTCAGGGCGTAAGTGAAAATCTGCCGCAATGTTTGTGTAGCATAGAACAAACCCGCATCGTCGCCGGCAACGACCGAAATGTTTTGTTTTTGAATACGTATTTGATAATGTTGAGGTAAAAGTGTTGAATCTGTACGATATTGTAAAGTGATGATATTTTCTCCATAATGGTGGAAAACAGTTTTGACGGGGAAATTATTTTTCCGGGTTTGGTCTAAAAAATTATGAATCTGTAAAAATTGATAGCTTTGATACGGAATGGCATCTGCTTCGTGAATAGTAAGTTTTTGGGGTGTTGGGGTTAAGTAGTCCGTCAAATTGGCAGCTTGACAGGACATCGTTAAAAAAATAAAAATAAGAATAATATGATTTTTCATAGGCAAATTTTGAAGTTGCAAATGTACAAAAAAAAAGAGATTGTCTGTAAACAATCTCTTTTTTTGACAATATTTACCTCTATTATTTGGTTGTCTGAATCGCTTGGTTGATTAAATTGAAAGTATTTTCAATGTCGTTGTCCAAGCCGACGGAGAAGCGGATAAGTCCTTCACTCATGCCCATTTCGCGTTGAATGCAATCAGGAACTTCCGAGGAGGTGGATTTGCCGGAATTGCTGAAAAGCGTTTTGAAATAGCCTAAGCTGACAGCGAGATAGCCAACGCCTAATTCTTGCATCTTTTCCATGATGGCACTGGCTCTTTCTGCCGTTCCCATATCAATGGAAATCATACCGCCAAAACCGTAACCTTCGTTCATCATTGAAGTAAATAATTTGTAATCAACGTGTTCCGGTAGTCCTGGGTAGTTGTATTTCAAACCTGTTTCTTTGAAACGGTTGGCTAAATACATGGCGTTGCTGCCATGTTGTTTCATACGAATATGCAAAGTAGATAAGTTTTTCATAATACTGCTGGAACGCATAGGGTCTAAAACGGGACCCAACAACATGGCTGTTCCGTTGTTTACATCAATCAACGAATTGATATAGTTGGCGGTACCGCATATTGCACCGGCTACACAGTCATTTTTGCCATTGACGAATTTGGTCATACTATAAATGACAACATCGGCACCTAAGCGATATGGAGAGAAAATCATGGGAGTAAATGTGTTATCTACCAATAATTTGGCACCGCCGGCGTGAGCAATTTTTGACAATTCCGGAATGTTCGCAATGCGAAGTAATGGATTGTTCATGGTTTCTGTATAAACCACTTTCGTGTTCGGACGCATCGCCTTTTTTACAGCGTCCAAGTCCTGACAATTTACAAAAGAAGCATCGATGTTGAATTTTTTCAAATAGTTGTTGATAAAGGCAAACGTACCACCGTATGTGGTCATGCTGGCAACAATGTGGTCACCGGATTGAACTTCGTGAAGAATGGCACAAGTGATAGCTGCCATGCCGGAGCCGGTAGCCCATGCTGCTTCCGTACCTTCCATCGCAGCTAAGGATGTACATAATGCTAAATTACTTGGATTCCAATGTCTTGAATACAAAAAATAGCCCTCAGTCTCTCCATGGAAAGTATCGGTCATCGTTTGGGCTTTATCAAAAGTAAAGGTGGCACTATCGCAAATAGAAGGGTTTACACCACGGGATTCTCCCAATTCGTTTGCAAATTGAATGTTCGTTGCTGGATCGAATTTTTTCATAATATTTATATTTAATTATTGTAATAATATAGTAACTATTTTTTTTTCAATATCTTGTCTTTGATTTTTGAACGTGCAAATTTATAAGAATTTTTTAAACTATTGATATCTTGAATGATTTTTTATTCGTTTTTTGAAATACTGCTCGATTTATAACATAGTTTTTGACTTAAACCGAAACGAATACGAGTTTTGAAA
>JALNYF010000039.1 GCA_023229985.1 Bacteroidales bacterium
CAGCATCAAAATAGACTTTGAAAATGACAGCATTCTCTCGCACTCTTTCAATACTGATATAAATATCCCCCGAAATGGTATCCTCCTCGCAATAATCAAAAGTGATAATATCGGTCAAAGTATCGTGTTGAAGATACTGTAAATTTAAGTTCAATAAATAGTCATCATCACAAAAAATGTAATTGATATTGCCCAATTTCTTCTGCTCGTTTTGAGCCAAAGCTTGAAGCCATTTTTTGTAAATTAGTTTTTGATGGAGAATAAAATTTGTTTCAGAATAAAACAGAATCATGCTAAAAGAATTAAGCGGCAAAATTACTGATTTTTTTTTACATTATGATTTAACCATAATTAAAAAACTTCATGTATTTTTGCCGCTCTTTTCGGCTCTGTAGTTCAATGGATAGAACGAAAGTTTCCTAAACTTTAAATTCGGGTTCGATTCCCGGCGGAGCTACTTTATTTTCCCGCCTTTTCCAATCTTTCTTCTACCTTTTGCCAATTGATTATTTTCCAGAAATTCTCGAGGTACTCCCCTCGCCTATTCTGATAATCCAAATAGTAGGCATGCTCCCAAACATCACATACTAATATGGGAAGATGACCTTCTGTCAAAGGATTGCCTGCGTTGGACATAGGAATAATTTGCAATTTACTCTCTTTGTTCAATACCAACCATACCCAACCTGAACCAAATAGGGAAAGACCGGTTTGCGTAAATTTCGCTTTAAATTCATCAAAACTCCCGAATTCTGCAATAATCTGTTTCCCAATTTTAGATTCCGGAGTAAAATCATGACCCACACCTAAAGACTCCCAGAAAAATGTGTGATTCCACACCTGTGCCGCATTGTTGAATATTCCTCCGGAAGATTTTACAATAATATCCTCCAATTCCATGGACTCGTAAGGAGTGTCTTTCACTAAATTATTGAGATTAGTAACATAGGTTTGATGGTGCTTTCCATAATGAAATGAAAGAGTTTGCGCACTCATCATAGGTTCCAACTCCGTGGATTCCCAAGGTAATAAAGGTAAATTAAACATAACTTGTAAAATTAATATAAATGTCATAAAAAATGAATTAAGAATGTCATTAATAAACGCACATTACATCAGATTGTTCAACTGCTCTGTCAAGGCTGCACAATCTAAATTCTCCCCTTTGATGCAAAGAGCTGCCCGCATATAAAAAAGTTCTCTCAATGGCAATTGTTCTTCTATGTAATTCATTAATTCTGAGGATGTTTTACCCATTACCAACGGCCGCGGACGGACACTATTCAGCAAACGATGATGCAAAGACTTTGCAGATAACCGGATATAAACCGAAATAGAATGATTGATAATCAAATCCATGGCATCGTAAAAACAGGGCGCACCTCCTCCCACCGAAATCACACAATTATCAAGTGTTAAAACTTCATTTAAAAGTTCATATTCGCATTGGCGAAATGGCAATTCACCATATTTGGCAAAGAAATCGGGAATGAGCAACTTGTATTTTTCTTCAATTTTTTGGTCTAAATCTACAAAATTCAAGTTCATTTGCGCTGCTAAACGCTTCCCAATTGTACTCTTGCCGGAACCGGGGAAACCTACCAAAACAATTCTTTTCATCGCCATAAAATTAAAAAACCTACTGTAAATCAATACAATAGGTTTAGTAGATGGAAGAGGTCTCGAGCGGATTCGAACCGCTGTAGACGGTTTTGCAGACCGTTGCCTAGCCACTCGGCCACAAGACCAAATCGGCTGCAAAAATACGAAATTTTTCAAATAAAACAATACTTTTGAAAATTAATTTATACCCGATAATTGGGACCATATTGCATTATGTTTTTATTTTTCTAATTGATGATTTCAATTTTCTCATTTTTAATTCCTAATACAAACAGGCATCCATCAAAGTCCCGTAGGGACGGCAGTTGGGTAGAGCTAACCGCAGAACATCATTTGAGCGTGCCGGAGGTAGCACCATTCCATGTTGACGAAACATACATTACAAACATACAAATCCAGCGGGATCGAACGCCACCGCATTGCAACATTATGAAGATATCAATCATTATTTACCGGACAGCAATGTTTTAATAACTAACAATTTTAAATTCGGTGCGGCGATTCAAAGCCTTACCTGGTTCGGTATCGTTAGTAGCAATGGGTTTGCTCATACCATAACCTTCAAACGTAAGCCGGTTAGCAGATATTCCTTTGTTAATCAGATAATTATAAACAGCTTTCGCTCTTTCTAACGATAATATCCGGTTGTATTCTACGCTGCCTTGATTGTCAGTATGACCACCCAACTCTATTTTGATATTTGTATTAGAGTTCAAATAATCGACTAATTTGTCCAATTCGACAAATGATTCATCTTTGAGAATACTTTGGTCAAAATCGAAGAAAACGTTCCTTAAAACGAAAGTTTCACCTATTTCCGGACGGCGTAACGGGATATCTTTCAAATAAGGATCTATTTCAGTATAATTTGCCTCTATTTGGAAATTTTCAGAGTAAAATGGATAATAGGGGTGAGATACATTCAACAAAACGTTAGTTCCGGTCAGAATACAAGCCAAAAACTCGCCGGTGACGGGGTCGGAATAAGTGGAAGTAATGACTTTATTATCTTTTAAATCAACGAGTTCTATCGTCGCTTTAAGGGGTTGTTTCGTTCTATCGTCATAAACTCGCCCTTTCATATAGGTAACGGGAGTAGGTCTAAGTTGCTCATCTAAAGTGAAATAGTACAAATCCTGTCCACCAAATCCGCCATCTTTATCGGAAGAAAAATAGGCAGTAGTGCCCGAAGCATTAATGAGCAAATTGATTTCGTCGGCGGAAGAATTGATGGGATAGCCAAGATTCACGGGCTTTGTCCAACCGGTATCTGTGCGCGTAGAGAAGAAAATATCCCTGCCGCCCATACCAATGTGCCCGTTAGAGACGAAATACAACGTCCGTCCGTCTGCATGAATAAACGGAGCAGAATCATCATCTTCAGTATTGATAGTGGGTCCCAAATTTTCAGGTACTGAAAAAACGCCTTCGTCTGTCATTTCCGTTTTCCAGAGGTCCATCTTCCCTACCCCACCCGGGCGATTGGAAACAAAATAGATGGTTTTCCCGTCAGGGGAAATGGAAGGTTGTGATTCCCAAAACTTTGTATTTACGGGAGCATCGAAGTTACGGGGACGAGACCAGCGGTTTCCAATTCTTTTCGACCAATATAAATCACAACTTCCGTTTCCGAAATCAGTGTTGCAAAGGGTAAAGAAAAGATAATGCCCATCAGGTGAAATACACTGTGCCCCTTCATTATAGCCACTATTGAGCGGATATTCGAGCAGAAATCGAGGTTGCCACTCCTCCCCTATTTTCACACTTGCATAGAAATCCTCTTCCATATCACAGAAATTACAAATGGTATGCTCATCGCGCGGACGCATAACGGTAAAAATAATCTCGCTTTCGTCTGCTACCAACGCAGGCAGATATTCGTCAAAATCGGAATTAATATTAAAGCCCATATTAACCGGTTCAAAAGCAACGGGATTGCTCATCGCTCCGATGGCAAAGTCACAGATTTTCAGTCCTTTATCTACATCTTTGAGAAGCGGAGAATGATCGTCGATTTTTTCCAAATAACTAAGATAGTTGGCTTTGGCACGGGCATATCTCGCGCATTTAACCTCCTCCTCTGCGGTAATAAAATAAAGAATAGGTTTTGGTTTATTGCTATAACGGATGGCTTTTTCGTAATTATCGGCTGCCAATTCAGATTTGAGCGAAAAATTGTAAATATCTCCCTGAATCACGTATATATCGGCAAAAGTAGAATCCAGTTTAATGGCTTTTTTTAAATAATTTTCTGCTTTTTCAAAGTTTTTAGCATTCATCGCTTCGGTAGCTTTTCGACATAATTCCACCACTTTTTTGTTGGAATAATCTTGTGCGGAAAGATTAAACATAAAAAACATCATCATACAGGATACGATGAGTATTTTGTTGGTAATAACTGTATGAAAAAAACGATGATACATGGGATAGGAATTAATGAATACTAATAGAACTGTTTTGCCTGCTTCCAAAAAACTTCCATCTCTTCTAACGATAGGTCTGCAATATTTCTGCCTTGTTCGGAGGCTTTTTCTTCCATAAACTGAAAACGAGAAATGAATCGTTTATTGGTTTTTTCCAAGGCATCTTCGGGGTGAATATGATTAAATCTGGCATAGTTTATCAACGAAAACAACAAATCTCCAAATTCATCATCAATATGTTCGGAATGTTGCGCGGATTCGACTCTAAATTCTTCGATTTCCTCTTCCACTTTATCCCAAACCTGAGTTGAATTATCCCAATCAAAGCCAATTCCATGTGCTTTATCCTGAATACGATAGGCTTTAATCATTGCCGGAAGGGCGGTCGGTACGCCACCCAAAACCGAGCGATTTCCTTCTTTGAGTTTAATTTTTTCCCAATTTGTTTTGATGTCTTCTACCGAATCAACGTGGGTATCGGCAAAGATGTGAGGATGGCGGCGAATCAATTTTTCGCAAATTCCGTTCAGCACGGAAGTAATGTCAAAAAGGGATTGTTCTTCGGCTATTTTTGCATAAAAAACGAGATGTAACATAATGTCACCTAATTCTTTACAAATTTCGTCGGGTTGTTTTTCCAAGATGGCATCGGCAAGTTCATAGGTTTCTTCAATGGTCAGGCAGCGCAAACTTTCAAACGTTTGTTTTCTGTCCCACGGACATTTCAAACGGAGTTCGTCCATTATGTCCAATAATCTTTTGAAAGCAACAATGCGGGGGTCATTCATAATAAAAAAAAAAGAGCCACTTTGCGGACTCGAACCGCAGACCTACGCATTACGAATGCGTTGCTCTACCGACTGAGCTAAAGTGGCTTTAAAAGGTTGATAAACAACCTTTTATATACTAAACAAAGAACTTATTTTGTGCACTCTTTAGTACATTCTTTTTTGCAATCTTTATTTTCACCATTGCAGCATGCTTGGTCGCCACAGTTGTGTTTGCAAGGAAATTCGTCAATTAAAGCTTTTTGTTCGTCAACGGTTAATTTGTCGAATGATGCCCATTTTTTCTCAAATGCTTTTTTCTCTGCGATTTTAGCTTTTTCTGTAGGTTCGCATTTAGCTAATCCTTCTTCAACGCAAGTTTTGAATTTAGCAACTAATTCGGCTTTTCTTTCCGGAGTAATGGTTTCCCAATTGCTCCAATCGGTCATGGCTTGAACCTGATCAAGAGAATCTTGATTAACTACAGGAGCGGGAGCTGGTTGTTCAACAACTGTTGTGTCAGTAGTTTCAACTGGTTTGTTTTCTGGTTTGCAGGATGCGAATACGAAGCAACATACTGCGGCTAATAACATTAATTTTTTCATTTTTTTTTGGTTTTGGTTTAAAATTCTAAAAGTCTGCAAAAATACATTTTTTTTACTATTTTAAGTTGCTTAAAAAAAATATCAAATGAAAATTGTAAAACACTGTTTATCAATAAAATAAATTAAAAATATTGATGTAAAAAACAAAAATAATAAGAATATCAATCTCAAAATAAAAAAAACGAATGTAATAATTGACAATTCCAACTAAAAAAGTCAGGAATCCTTGCTTCTTTTTCTGGCATGATGAAGAAAGTCACCGGTAATATAACCCACAACGATAGCCCAACCGGAAAGCAAAAAAACATTATTTTTTAGAATATAATCAGAAAACTGACCTTTCAAGTACCAATAAATGACGGCAAAAACGACCAAAAGGACGATACAAACAATATGATAAACGGTCACCTGTTTTTTAAAAAAATTCTTCATTTCTATTTTTCTTCTTCCAATAACTCAACGGCTTTAAAATACTGATATTCATCGAATTTGGTACTGATAGCAGCAGAAATTTGCTCGGCAGACCAGCGTACAAGGTCATAATAGCTAAATCTGCAAAATACCATAAACTCCATTAGTTCTTCGTCCTCCAGCCGCGTGATTTGTTTGACTAATTCTTTATTATATTTTTGAGGAACTTGATAAATCTCATCTCCGTAACTCTCCATCTCATAATAGAGCTGCTTCATCTTCATTTTTTTATTAAAAGTACTGTAAAGGTAAGTAATAGGACTTCCTAACTTAGTACCTTTCAACACGTTAGGAGCTTCTTCCTGAAATGTAGCATCTCTTCGTTGCTCATCTGTCAAGTGAACGTCTTCCAGATTTTTATAAGAATCCGGAAGCTTGGTTTGCGCAATATCGCGCTTAAAGCCTTCATACGTAGGACTCATTCCCACCACCACCACTTTCGGCAACATAATAGAACGATGATAAAGAAAAATATCAACGCGCCCTCTATTATATTCTGAAGCTTCTATCACCACTATTTTCTGTCTAAAAAGTGAATTTGAAATGATTAACGTATCATTTAATGCGATCTGCATGTAAAAAACACCCTCTAAATTGCTAAAACTGTACAAATTACTGCGCATATTGTAAACACACGCCTCTGAAATCGACAAATAACTCTCCGCATTATAGATGGTTCCCGTGAATTGTTTCGGTTGCGAATACAACAAAGTACTCAACCCGAAATAAAACAAGAAAAGAGCCATTTTTTTCATGTCGCAAAAGTACATTTTTTGTTCAAACTATTTATTTATTTTTTTCTTTTTTAAAAACATCTATGATGATAATATAAGCTTGTTGATAAAGTCGGTAAATAATTCAAATTTTGTTTGGATTTGTAGTTATTAGTAGTTTATCCACTTTTTATCAACACCCTTTTGAAGCGTAATTACCTGATTCTTTTTATATAAAACAAAAATGATAATTATGTTCATTTCCGTAGTTGTTGATAAAAATAACGCAAAATTTGTCTGAAAAGTGTTGAAAAAGAAAAGAAAAAATGTTGATTGATATTTGAAATGTTTTCATAAGTTTTTTGTTCCGTTTTGATACTAACAAATAAACAATCAATTGTTGAAAAAGCGGGGGGTTATTAACTATGTTATGTTGATAAAGTATGTTGAGATTTTTTGGGATTAGTGAGGAGTAGAAAGATGAAGTAAGGTGCTCCGGCAAAGGCAGTTACGCTTCCAACGGGCAGTTCCGCGGGGCTGGCAACGGTTCGGGCAAGCGTGTCGGCAATTAAGCAAAATAGGGCTCCAAAAAAGATGGAAAATGCAAAAACTGTCCGGTTATTATTTCCGAATAACAGTCGTGCAATATGAGGCACAATCAATCCAACGAAGCCGATAACACCGCAAAAAGCAACCGCCGTGGAGATTAAAACAGACGCGATAATGAGCACAGTTAGGGTAGTACGCTTTGTATTAACTCCGGCAGTTTGTGCCGTGTCGTTGCCTAATTGCATAATATTCAAATTCTTAGCAAGAAAAAACAGGAAAAAGGCTCCTACAAGAAAAATGGGAAACATACAAGCGACTTCTGTCCACGTTGCGGAGGCAAAACTTCCCATCGTCCAGAAAACAATTTCTTGTAACGATTCTTGATGGAGAACCATCAAAATGGTAATGAGCGCGGAAGTGAGGAAATTGATGGCGATGCCCGCGAGCAAAATAGTTTCTGTTTTTTTGCGATTTCCGGCGTAGGCAATACCCAAAACGAGGAGTAGGGTAGTGAGGGCGGCCATCAATGCGAATGCCGATATCCCGAACAAAAAAATATCTAATCCTAAAATAATGGCTGCCGCTGCGCCCAACGAAGCACCGGAAGAAATACCTAAAATGTAGGGGTCACAAATGGGATTTCGAAAGACAGATTGAAAGGCAGCTCCGCAAATGGCTAATATTGAACCGGTTATAAGACAAAGCAAAATTCTGGGCAATCGCAAATTCCATACCGCAATTTCATAAGTAGCCCACTCCGCAGGAATGTGAGTTCCACAAATTTTGGCTTTGATAATAAAAAAAACCGCTTCCATAGGAACGCGAATAACGCCTATGGAAACGGCTGCTATAGTGCATAGGATAACAGCAATTACTGCGATGAAAATTGCCGATTTCTTCACTACTAATTAGATTTTGGAGAAAGCTTCTTCAAGGTCTGCCAAGAGGTCGTCCACATTTTCAATACCCACGGCAAAACGTACCAAACCGTCAGAAATTCCGGCCGCTTCGCGGCAAGCTTTGCTCACTTTCGAGTGCGTCATGGAGGCAGGATGCGACATCAATGATTCAACTCCTCCCAATGAAACTGCCAACAATATTAAATGGATGTTGTCCATCAATTTCTTTCCGGCTTCCAAACCGCCTTTTAATTCAAAGCTAATTAAAGAGCCGGGTCCCATCATCTGTTTTTGTCCCAATTCGTATTGCGGGTGAGATTTTAAACCCGGGTAGCGTACCCAAGCCACTTTGGGATTGTTTTCCAACCACTCTGCCAATTTCATGGCATTTTCTTGTTGCTTTAATACTCTGACAGATAATGTTTTAAGACCTCTGATAACCATATAGGCTTGTGTCGGGTCCATGTTGAAGCCCATATTTACCATAACGGGGCGGATAACAGAATACAATTCTTTCGTTTTAGCGATGACGCTACCGGCAACGATGTCGGCATGTCCGTTCAAAAATTTGGTCATAGAGTGTAAAACAACGTCAGCGCCGAGGTCCAACGGTTTTTGTAGAATAGGGCTGCAGAAAGTATTATCCACCACTACGATAATGTTGTGTTTATGAGCCAGTTCGGAAGCGGCTTTGATGTCGGTGATAGCGATGGTAGGATTAGCCGGAGTTTCCAAATACAGCATTTTGGTATTGGGCTGGATGGCATTTTCGATATTTTTCAAATCGCAAGTGTCCACGTAGGTAGATTCAATACCGAAGTTAGCCCAATATTTTTCCATTACCACGCGGGAAGGACCGTAAACGGCATCGCTTGAAATCATGTGGTCTCCGCTTTTGAGAAATGACATGTAAACCGTATTAACGGCAGCCATACCGCTACTCACGACCACAGAGTTATAGCCGTTTTCCAATTTTGCGATCACCTCTTCCAACGCGCCGATGGTAGGATTTCCGATACGGGTATAGATGAAGCCCGGGTCTTCGCCGGCGAAGCATGCAGCTCCGTGAGCGGCATTCTTGAATTTAAAAGTTGATGTTTGATAAATGGGGGTTACTGCAGCTCCGAAATTCTCTTCAACATCTGCACCATGCACCAAAAGAGATTCGGTTTTCAAATTTCCTTTACTCATAACTAATTGATTGATTTTAATTTATAAAAAATATGTATTAAAAATTTTTTCCTTTTTTTGCGCGGCAAAGATACGAAAAGATTCCAAGAAAAGGGGGCACTTGAAGTTTTCCGATTTTCCGATATTCTTTGCTATTTTTGCACTTTCAAAATTTCTGAACATGAAAAGACTTTTTATTGCTTTCAAACTCTCTTTGGATACTGAATATATTGAGCTGGCGGCGGCATTGCGAAGGCGCACCTCCTACGATAGTATGACGTGGGTAGAACAGGAGTTGCACCATTGCACGCTTCGTTTTTTGGGCAAAACGCCCGATTCTCAAATTGCGCCTCTCGTTGAAATCATGGAAACAGTGTGTGCCTCCGTTGCGCCGTTCGAGATGACCATCAACCGGTTGGGGCTTTTTGGCAGTCGTTATGCACCAAAAGTGTTATGGTTGGGTTTTGAAGAACAGCCGAATTTTTTCTCTCTGTATCAAGATTTGGAAAGTCGATTGATAGCATGCGGTTTTCCCGCGAATGAAGGAAATTTTGTACCGCATTTGACGTTGGCTCGCATTCGCATGATACAAAATAAAAAGCGATTCACTCAATTAATTGAGGAATCGCAGCCGTTGCACCGCCAAAAAATAGCCGTTTCTGAAATTATTTTATTCCAAAGCCGATTGGAAAAGGAGGGACCTATCTATATTGAGTTGGCGAAATGTGCGTTGAGGGGATAAAAAAAAGGCGTTCGAAAGAACGCCTTTTTTTATGTTAGAAATAATGTATTATCTAACGATGCTAATTTTGCGGGTAGCAACTTCAGTACCGTTAGCAATGCGAACGATATAAAGACCTTGTGTTAAGTTAGCAACGTCGATACTTTGAGTAGCAGTAGCAGCTTCAACTTCAGCAACTACTCTACCGTTGATATCAAATACGGTTACTTGTGCACCTTCTGCATTATTAACGAAGATAACGTTGTTGGCAGGGTTAGGATATACATTCATATTAGAAATAGAATAGTCGTTGATACCGTCAGGAAGATCTACGGTAACGCAGTAATGATTGTTGGTAAGATCCGGGTCAACTCCATCATAAGTTAAGTCAACACATACTTCGAATGGAAATACCAAACCGGCAGCATCCATTTCGTCGTAACCGATAAGGGTTTCACGCATGATGTAACCACGACCTGCTTCGAGTGGGGTTTCTGTAAGACCGAAAGCTTCGTTATCATGGATAAGGATGGGTTGAATACCATTGCCAACAATAGATACTGTTAAGTATAATTCTGCTCTTGCAGTATCAATACCGCGATTCCAGATACCGTAGCGAACTCTTAAAGAGTCATCAAATTCATATTTGTAAATAGTTTCAATTTCTTCTTGATCTTCTAATTCATAATCATAGAATTCACCATAGAAATCACTTGATTCTGTGTAACCGGTTCCATCATTGATGTAAAGAGTTAAATAGAAAGGTTTTACGAAATATTCTTCAGAACCTTGAGCACCAAATCTGTAGAATCCCCATTCTCCGTCGTAGAACATCGGATATTCGGTATTTTCTTCAACGCCTTCCGGAGTACCACATAAAAGAACGGCACCAATGTTGTCGGTCATTTCAACGGCAACCCAAATTTCATCGGTTCCTACGTTGTAAGGAGTAGTTAAAGCTACTTCTTGGTCACCATCAGCGGTAGCGGTATAAACTTGTGTGTAAGCAAGTGTACCCGGCAAAGTATCACCATTATTTCCACTGTAAATTTTGATGGTGTAAATGGTATTTTGAACTTCGGGGGAATTGGTATAACTGGTACTGTGATAGAATCTTACTTTATCAATAGAAGTACCTGCTGCAATTGTACCGGCCGGAATACGGAGGGCAAACATATCACTTTCGTTCAATACGAAGTATGATTCACTATTGGTATGTCCATACCAGTAGTCTCTATCCAAATTTTGAGAAGTTGGGAACCCCTCCGGCAATGGATAACATGTTGCGTTTTGCGCAAACATAGCACCTGTAAACATAAGTGCTGCTAAAAGCATAAAAAATTTTTTCATAGATTTTAATTTTTATGGTTAATACTGAAATTTTTCGCGGCAAAGATACTATTTTTTTTATTTGTACGTTCACTTTTTTTCAAAAATTGTTTTTTTTATGAATAAAATCCAAATGGTTGACTTGAAAAGTCAGTATTTAAGGCATAAAACCGAGATAGATAGCGGAATTGCCGAGGTAATTGACTCAACCGCTTTCATTAATGGTCCCATTGTAAAGGAGTTTCAGCAAAACTTATCTCAATATCTTGACTGTAAGAATGTTATCACCTGCGGAAATGGCACGGACGCCCTCCAAATTGCGATGATGGCACTCGGTTTACAAGCCGGTGACGAGGTGATTACAACCCCCTTTACATTCATTGCTACTGTAGAAGTGGTGGCAGTTCTCGGACTAAACCCCGTTTTTGTTGATGTTGATGCCGCCACCTTCAATATAGATGTTTCGCAGATTGAAAAAGCAATTACCCCCCGAACCAAGGCAATTGTTCCTGTTCATCTGTTTGGACAACCTGCCAATATGGAAGAAATCATGCGCATCGCGAACCAATATAATTTGGCAGTGATTGAAGATGCTTGTCAGGCAATAGGCGCAGA
Source organism: Bacteroidales bacterium (assembly GCA_023229985.1). Classification (GTDB taxonomy): domain Bacteria; phylum Bacteroidota; class Bacteroidia; order Bacteroidales; family WCHB1-69; genus UBA1756. The sequence goes on from JALNYF010000039.1 coordinate 11,886, forward strand.
ATACACTTTTTCTTCCGGGGAAACCAAAAAAGTGGGCACTATAGGCACCATCGGTTGTACTTCTTTTTTTCCGTCCAAAAATCTGGGTTGCTATGGCGACGGGGGTGCCATTTTTACGAATGACGACGAATTAGCCCTAAAAATGCGCGGAATTGTCAATCATGGCATGTTTACCCGTTATTATCACGATATGGTGGGGGTCAATTCGCGACTGGATAGCATTCAGGCTGCAGTTCTTAATGTAAAACTCAATTATTTAGACAGTTATAACAACGCGCGGCAACGCGCGGCGGCATTTTACAATCATGCCTTTGCCGGAAATCCGCATATTGAAATTCCCACCGCACTGAATGGAACCACACACGTTTTCCATCAATATACACTGAAATTGCACGACGTGAATCGCGCGCAATTGATTAAAAATATGAATGATGCGGGCATTCCAGTGATGATTTATTACCCCGTGCCGCTTCATCTCCAGAAAGCCTTTGCCCATCTGGGATTTCAACGCGGCGACTTTCCCGTTGCCGAAAACCTCTGCGAAAGCGTCATCTCTTTGCCCATGCATACCGAATTGGACGAAGAACAACTCGTTTACATTACCGAGCATCTTTTAAAAAATATTTAATCATCAATGATGGAAGAACTTCAACAATGTCCCATTTGTCATAGTAGTCAAATATCTGAATTTAAGAATATTAAAGATTATTTTCTCACGCAAGAAGATTTTACTGTAGCCCGTTGCGAACATTGCGGCTTCTTGTTTTTGAACCCGCGCCCCGATAAAGCCGCGATTGCACCCTATTACAAATCCGAAGCCTATTTTTCTCATTCAGACGGAAGAAAAGGTTTGATTGCCCGCATGTATCAGATTGTCAGACATTTTAATATCAGAAATAAATACAAATTAATCAACAAATATAAAAAATCCGGAAAGATTTTGGATATTGGTTGCGGAACGGGGGACGTTTTGGCATATTTTTCTGCTAATAATTGGCAGATTGAAGGGGTAGAACCGGATGCCGATGCACGCAAAGTAGCGCAAGAAAAAAATCACTTTACACCTCATCAAGAAGCTGATTTACAGAATTTTCCTGATGCTTCTTTTGATGTGATTACCATGTGGCACGTGATGGAGCATGTGCATAATTTGGAAGAAAGAATGCAAACCGTTCGGCGTTTGATAAAACCTGACGGCGTATTTATTTTTTCCGTTCCTATTTGCGATTCGTGGGACGCACAACATTACGGAGAGTTTTGGGCAGCGTGGGACGTGCCGCGCCATTTGTACCACTTTTCGCAAGAAACAGCAAAAAAACTCGCTGAAAATCAACAATTTGAGTTGCGAATAATTAAACCTATGAAATTCGATGCCTATTATATCGCCCTGCTGAGCGAAAAATATAAAACAGGAAAATCCTCTTATTGGAAAGCATTCTCCAACGGCTTAAAATCTAATTGTCACGCTAAAAATCATCAAAGCAATTATTCAAGTTTGATTTTTGTGACTTCTCCAAAGTAAAAAATTATTTGTACTTTTGCACCTAATTTAAAATCTGATTTTTTATGGTAATTGTCGGAATTACTGGTACTTTGGGTGCCGGAAAAGGAACGGTGGTAGATTATTTGGTGCAACATTTTCAATTTCGACACTTTTCGGTACGCGATTATTTGTGGAATGAAGTGCGGGCGCGCGATTTACCGCTGAATCGTGATTCCCTGACTGCTGTTGCCAATGATTTGCGCGCCACCCATTCTCCCTCTTTCATCGTGGATGAATTATACAAAATAGCTTCTGCTCAACCGCAAAATGCTATCATTGAAAGTATTAGAACGGTTGGTGAAATCGATTCTTTAAGTAAAAAAGGCACTTTTCTCCTGTTGGCTGTTGATGCCGATCCGAAAATCCGCTACGAAAGGGTAGTGCTCCGAAATTCCGAAACCGACCATATTTCCTATGAAACGTTTTGGGCTAACGAACAACGAGAAATGAGTTCCGGAGATGTGAACAAACAAAATTTGGGGGCTTGTATTCAAAAAGCTGACTACGTGTTGCTGAACAATGGCAATCAAGAAGAATTGTATCGTCAAGTAAATGAGATAATTAATAAATATTTGTAATATGTTTTTGTGGGAATCCATCGCTTTTGGACCAATCCATAGCAGAAGATTGGGAAGCTCCTTAGGAATTAATGTTTCGCCAACCGATGTAAAAATCTGTTCGTTCGATTGTATTTATTGTGAGTGCGGTTGGACTTTGGAAAAAGATTACCAATCCACGCACTTTTTACCGGCTGCCACCATCTTGCAGGCAATTGAAGAAAAATTAAAACAGTGTCGTCAGGACAATGTGCCAATAGATAGCATAACCTTTTCTGGAAACGGAGAACCGACTTTGCATCCGGATTTTTTGCAAATTATTGATAATCTGATTATTATTAGAGATCACCTCTATCCTAATGCGGTGATTACCTGTTTGACCAATGCCACCCAACTGCAAAAAGAAGAGGTGCGCCTTGCCTTGCTAAAAATTGAAAATCCGATGCTAAAATTGGATGCCGGCACGGATGAACTTTTGCAAATTATCAATCGCCCGACTTTTCCGATTACTTTAGAAGAAATTGTGACCGAAATGAAAAAATTCAATGGGAAGATGATGATCCAAACTCTGTTTGTCAGAGGTGAGGTTGATGGGGTTGACTTTGATAACACAGCCGAATCAAATCTTTCAAAATGGCTGGAAATCATTAAGTTATTAAACCCTAAACGGGTTGTTCTTTACTCTTTGGATAGAGAAACACCGGCCCATCACCTGACGAAAATTTATAAAAAAGAATTAGAAACCATTGCAGACAAAGTGCGAAATTTTGGCATAGAAGCTGCGGTTTACGAGTAATAAAAAAAGTTAATAATGGAAGTAAAAACGACTTTTATTGAAGGAGTACTTTTAGTGCAGCCGCAAGTTTTCGGAGATGCGCGCGGCTGGTTTTGCGAAACTTATAACGAAGCCCGCTATCGTGAAGCCGGCATTATGGAAACGTTTGTGCAAGATAATCAATCTTATTCGCAAAAAAATGTGGTGCGCGGACTCCATTTTCAGCGTCCGCCGTTCACTCAAGCCAAATTGGTCAGCGTGATTCGCGGAGCCGTTTTAGATGTGGCGGTCGATTTGCGGCGCAACAGTCCCACCTACGGGCAATATTTCTCTGCCCTGCTTACCGGTGAAAATCACTTACAACTATTTGTGCCCAAAGGCTTTGCGCACGGGTTTTCCGTTCTGGATAATGATACCGTCTTTGCCTACAAATGTTCCAATCTTTATAATAAAGAGTACGAGGGGTCGATCATTTACAACGACCCGACCATCGCCGTGGATTGGCAAGTTGAAAATCCCATCATCTCCGAAAAAGACCAAAATGGCGTTTTGTTCCGCGATTTTGTAACTCCGTTCGATATGCTCTAACTGAAGAAATGATTTGTTGCGCTACAAAGACTTGTTCTGTTTTAAACAGTTTTTTGAAAATAGTTGTGCAAAAAAAATATAAAAATTGATGAATTTTCGGATAAACCGAAAAAAGGAAGATTTAGAGATGAAATGATGATGATTTTGAATAGTAAAATATGAAGAATCAAATCATCTCAATATTTACAATGACTAAAATCTCTATACGTTTTTAAAAGGCTCGCTTCGGCTACGCTCAGCGAGCGGTGATGTGCTCGCTTCGGCTTCGCTCAGCGAGCGGGGATGTGCTCGCTTCGGCTTCGCTCAGCGAGCGGAGATGGGGTCGCTTCGGCTTCGCTCAGCGAGCGGGGATGTGCTCGCTTCGACTTCGCTCAGCGAGCGGGGATGTGCTCGCTTCGGCTCCGCTCAGCGAGCAGTGGATGGGCTTGCTTCGGCTCCGCTCAGCGAGCGGTGATGTGCTCGCTTCGACTTCGCTCAGCGAGCGGGATAGGCTCGCTTCGGCTCCGCTCAGCGAGCGGGGATGTGCTCGCTTCGGCTTCGCTCAGCGAGCAGTGGAAGGGCTCGTTTCGGCTACGCTCAGCGAGCAGTGGAAGGGCTCGCTTCGGCTTCGCTCAGCGAGCAGTGGAAGGGCTCGTTTCGGCTACGCTCAGCGAGCGGTGATGGGCTCGCTTCGGCTACGCTCAGCGAGCGGTGATGGGCTCGCTTCGACTTCGCTCAGCGAGCAGTGGATGGGCTCGCTTCGGCTCCGCTCAGCGAGCGGGGATGTGCTCGCTTCGACTTCGCTCAGCGAGCAGTGGATGGGGTCGCTTCGGCTTCGCTCAGCGAGCGGGGATGTGCTCGCTTCGGCTTCGCTCAGCGAGCGGTGGATAGGCTCGCTTCGGCTTCGCTCAGCGAGCAGTGGATGGGGTCGCTTCGGCTTCGCTCAGCGAGCGGGGATGTGCTCGCTTCGGCTTCGCTCAGCGAGCGGAGATGGGTTCGCTTCGGCTTCGCTCAGCGAGCGGGGATTCGGTCGTTGAGCGGAGCCGAAACGACCGAAGGAAACACAATTTTGACAAAAACGGAAATTTTTAAAAATATAAGACTAATCCCATCAATTATCGAAATTGATATTTCTTTCATGCAATTATGCTCGAAACTTTTTCGTTAAACTAAAATATTGAAGTCGAAAAGAGAAGTTTCACATTTTCTTTTCAGAAAGAAATTTTTTATATAATCGTTTGATTATTATTATTTTATGTAATTACTGTTGAAAGGAGCGAAAGAAGAAGAATAGTATCATTATTTTTATTATTTTTGTCGAAATTTTGGAGAATAAATTATTAATCATAAAAAACTATAATATTGTGAAAAGTACACCGATTTCCATTGAACTAGTGAATAAAATTATTGCCGAGAATGGTATTAAGGAGGTGGGAAAAGCCTCAATCAGAGAGATTAAGAAATTAATAAACGATATTGAAAATGCGAGCGGTACGAAGTTCGTCAGAATGGAAATGGGCATTCCGGGGATTCCCGCATGTCAAATTGGCGTGGATGCTCAAATAAAAGCCCTCCAAAATGGTATTGCTACGCTCTATCCCGATATTGACGGGATTCCGGAGTTGAAATCGGAAATGTCCAAGTTTGTCAAAAATTTTATCGATTTGGAAGTGGCACCGGCTTCTTGTATTCCTACTGTTGGCTCCATGATGGGCGGCTTGGCATGTTTTATGACTTTTTCACGCCTGCACAAAGAAAAAGATACAACCCTTTTTATTGACCCGGGTTTTCCGGTTCAAAAAAACCAACACCGCGTAACGGGACTCAAATTTGAGACTTTTGATGTGTATGATTTTCGCGGAGATAAACTCAGAGACAAATTAGAAAGTTATCTTAAAAAAGGAAATATTCACTCCATCATCTACTCAAATCCGAATAACCCCTCTTGGATTTGCTTCACAGATAAAGAGTTAAAGATCATTGGCGAATTAGCCAACCAATATGATGTTTGCGTGATTGAAGATTTGGCCTACTTTGGAATGGATTTCAGAAACGATATTTCCAATCCGGGCGTGCCTCCATTCCAACCCTCTGTCGGGAAATATACCGATAATTATGCGCTGTTGATTTCCAGCTCAAAAGCCTTTAGCTATGCCGGAGAAAGAATCGGTATGTTAGTTCTTTCCGATAAATTATTCAAAAAAGAATCTGCCGATTTAATTCCATTTTTTGGTACTCCGATTTTGGGACGCGCTATCATTTACGGAACCGTTTATGCCATCAGTTCCGGCACTTCACACTCCGCCCAATTTGCCCTTGCCGCTATTTTAAGAGCTTGTAACAATAGGGAATACAACTACTTAGATGACGTGCGGGAGTATGGCGAAAAAGCAAAAATCATGAAAAAAATCTTTACAGACAACGGATTCAAAATTGTTTATGACCACGATGAGGAAAAACCACTGGCTGACGGATTTTATTTTACTTTGTCGTACCCGGGTCTGTCGGGTGAAGAATTGCTGAAAGAACTTCTTTACTATGGCATTAGTGCCATTTCATTGGAAATTACCGGCAGCAGCCATACGGAAGGTTTGAGAGCTTGCGTTTCATTGGTGAACAGAAATCAATTTCCCGACCTCGAAAAACGTGCCATTATCTTTAACGAAAACCACCGATAAGAGATTTTTTAATGAAATCGAAACGGAGTCTCTTCTTGTGTGTACTCATCACACTTTTCCTTTTTTCAACCTGTCATCACAATCATCAAAGGGAAAGAGAGATCGAAAATGCACCTTATTGGTTCGATAATTATTCTTTTTTTGATGAAGATGATTATTATGATTATTTTCAAAATGCACTGAACTTATTGTCAAATAATGAGTTCGTTTTCAATCAATTCATCAGGGATTATTATCAAGAACAAGAGGAACCCATTTGGACTTTGAACGGATTTCAGGAACAAAAAATCGATAGTTTGGTTGCTGTGATCGCTTCTGCAGAAGAGCACGGATTATCACCCCAAATTTTTCGTTATGAGCAAATACAGTCCGGTATCAAGGCTCTTCGTTCCAATAAATATACAAACGAAGAAGACTTGTATGCCGCACTTTCTCGATTAGAATTGCAATTAACACAAGCATATCTTCTCTATTCCAAGTGTTTAATGTTTGGTGCGACGAATCCCGTTGAGGTAAACGGTGGAAAGTGGTTATGTCAGACGGCTACGGCAGACGACGGTTTTTATAACCAAGTTTTGTCGGCTGTTGATACGGCTTTTTCCTATTTGAGACACTTGCAACCTACCGACAGCAATTATTTGGCAATTCAGCGCGAATTGAAAGTATTTATAGCCTTGAAAGACAGTGTTTTACCATCTATTCCTTACCTTGAAGGAAGAGTTGGGCAGATAGTCGCGCGGGCCAATATGATCGGCAGCAGACTTCAATTGCTCGGCTACATAGATTCCACTTATGTGCCTCATGACACTTTATCTAAGCGATTAATGAGGGGTCTCAACCAATTCCGGGAAGACCACGCCATTCCGGTCAACAGCCGATTGGATGCCGAAACCATTGACGCGCTCAATCTTCAACCCTCTTATTATATTGACAAGTTAGCTGCCAATCTGGAACGTTATCGTTGGAAAGTGACGCCGCAAAAGGGGAGCTCTTTTATTGCCGTTAATATTCCTGATTTTACCTTACAGACCTATTGTTCAGACACTTTGGCATTTCGCACGCGGGTTTGCTGTGGCAAGTACCCGGAACGCAATGAGTCAATTGATTCATGCTTGGTGAACGGACTTTTGCAGGCGCAAAAGTCGGAAACACCCCTGTTGTACAGCGAAATTTACAGTATCGTACTAAATCCCGAATGGAATATTCCGTATAGCATTTTAAAAGATGAATATTATCCGCAATTGGTTCGTAACAATGTGAAAGTCATCAAGAAGGAAAAACTGTATTTGTTAGAAGGAAAAACAAAAAAAAATATTTTCCCGGAAACCGTAAATTGGAAAAAGATCAACAGGAGAAATATTCCGTACCGCTTGGTGCAATCTTCCGGACCGCATAATGCGTTGGGAAAAATCAAATTTAATTTTTCAAATCCTGAATCTGTGTATTTGCATGATACCAACAATAAGGGCGCGTTCAAGCGGCGGGTGCGTGCGCTGAGTCACGGGTGCGTGCGCGTGGAAAATCCCGATTCTTTAATGAATATCATTTTGCGAATGAACGATTATGAAGATGAAAAAATGGAAGAAGTGCATATTATCTTGGGCGATGAACCCACTACGGAAGAGGGGATTGCCTATTTGGAAGAAAGAGAGATAAAAGAACAGGAATATTTTGATAAATTGTTGCCGGAAGATACCTTGTTTTATCATCCTCTTCGTCCTACTAACTTGTCTTTGAAGAAAAAAATGCCGATATATTTTGAATATTTTACATGTTTTTTGGGTGAAAACGGACGTGTGCAATATCGCCCCGATATTTATTGTAAAGAAGAAAATATTCAAATTTGTTTGAAACGACTTAATAAATAATGTTTTATGCTGAAAGGGAAGAAAATATGCGTCGTGTTACCCGCCTATAATGCAGCGGAAACGTTGGAACAAACGTACCGCGAGATTCCTCACAGCATGGTAGATGAGGTGGTTCTGGTTGACGATAATTCCACCGATGATACGATACAAACAGCTAAAAAGTTAGGCATCAATCATATATTGCGACATGAGAAAAATAAAGGTTACGGGGGTAATCAAAAAACGTGCTATCAACAAGCCTTGGCGTTGGGGGCAGATGTAGTGGTTATGCTTCACCCTGATTATCAATATTCCCCGAAATTG
>JALNYF010000095.1 GCA_023229985.1 Bacteroidales bacterium
TAAACAACTTACTTTCCTGAATGGTGAATTCGATATCCATCATATCTCTGTAGTGATTTTCGAGGATGTTGCGAATATTGAACAATTCGTTGTAAGTATCCGGCATGGATTCTTGCATCGAATGTAAGTGTTTATTTTGTTCATTTTTCGTATCATCATTTAACGGGTTGGGGGTACGGATACCGGCAACAACGTCTTCGCCTTGCGCGTTTACCAACCATTCGCCATAGAATTTATCGTCGCCGGTAGCGGGGTCGCGGGTGAAGGCAACGCCGGTAGCGGAGCTTTCGCCCATGTTTCCGAATACCATGGCTTGAACATTAACGGCGGTTCCCCAATCGTCGGGAATACCTTCGATACGGCGGTATGAAATGGCTTTTTTACCGTTCCAGCTTTTGAAAACGGCTTTGATACCACCTTCTAATTGAGCTTTGGCATCATCCGGAAATTCTGTTCCCAATACTTCTTTGATTCTTACTTTGAAAGCGTTTGCCAATTCCAAAAGTTCATCGGCAGTAATTTGAGTATCAACAGAATAACCTTTTTTGTGTTTGAACTCGTCCAACATATCGTCTAGTTGTTTACGAATGCCTTTTCCGTCGGTGGGTTCGATACCTTCCGCTTTTTCCATAACGACATCGGCGTACATCATTATCAGACGGCGATAAGAGTCGTAAACGAAGCGTGGGTTATTGGTTTTCTTGATTAATCCGGGGATTGTTTTAGAGCTAAGACCGATATTTAAAACGGTATCCATCATGCCGGGCATAGAGCTGCGGGCACCGGAGCGGCAGGAGATTAAGAGTGGATTTTCTGCGTTATCGTATTGAAGACCCATGATTTTTTCAACATTCTTCATTCCTTCCCATACTTCATCCATTAAAGAAGCCGGAAGTTGACAATTATTAGCGTAATAAGCTGTACAACATTCTGTTGTGATGGTAAAACCGGCGGGAACAGGCAACCCCAACAAGCACATTTCGGCAAGGTTAGCGCCTTTACCACCTAATAAATTTTTCATGTCAGCTTTTCCTTCAGCAATTTTTCCTCCAAAGGTGTAAACATACTTTACGTTACTCATTTTCAATATTTTTTAAGATTACTATTAAAGAATTTTCTTCATTTTTTTGCGTCTGCAAAGGTACAATTTTTTTTGAGAATAGAACCATGCTTTCGCGTTTTTTTTAACCATTTTTTTTAACGCAAAAGTACAAGCTCGTTATTCCCTTATTTTTTAAATAAAATATTAAAAATCAAATACTTCCTCTAATTCCCAATAACCACGTATTGTGATATTTTTTTCATAGAAAAAAATAGGTTCAGGCAATATTTTCTTTCGATAGTTCCCGGTGTCCCATTTGCCATTACCATTCCGGTCTTCAATCACTTTTATTTGATAATTTCCTTCCGGCAATTTGGGATATTCTACCGTTTCACTTTGACGAATAATATGGGTGGACACAATTTCACTTTTGGCATTTGATAATTGCACAATATACTGATAATCAGGATTTTTTATTCGATACATCATACGTAAATCGCCGTAAACTTTTTCGGATTTTCCGGTAAATTTCAGTTGTACCGTATCGTTATATTTTCCATTATATCCTTGAAAAACGGAATCTTTTATGGTAATGATATATGGTACTTTTTCCTCCACGACAATAGGAATGATGGTTTGCATGAGGAACGTGTCGGGAATTGACAACCGAAGATATGAGGTATCATTGCCAGAGTGTTTTTTTTGTTTAATGACTTGAACCTCAAAGGAATCAACGGAGAGAATGGGATAGGCAAAATGCAGCATCGGGGGAACATATAATTCGCCTAAATTGGTTGCACTCACCGCAAGCGTTGCCGATTTATCCTCATTATCATTGCGCTGCCGCGCGCGCACAGTTTCTTTTTTCTTGAATGGTGTCAGAAACAGGGTATCTCGCACCGTATCATTAACCGTCACTAATAAATCCACACTATCTTTCACGGGGCGTTTCATATACCAAGTTACGGTATCGCGTCCCATCTTTTGAAAATAAGTAATCGAATCATCGGATAGCAGTTGTACGTTGAAACGATTGATCTTGTTTTTGTATATAAACTCGTATTTTCCCATTTCGGAATTGGCAAGTTTGACAAAGTTTTGAGTTGTATCTTCCTCCAAAAACAGTCGAAGTTCAATGGTGGTGGAATCGGTTCGTGATGAAAGCGTATCCGTTTCGAGTTGAAAATGATTAGAATCAACTATCAGAGAATCATTAAGTTGCGGGATAGGTACAGCTTTTTGACAAGAAAGCAGAAAAGCAATTTCTTCGTTGGGAAGGTCAAATATTAAATTATTGTTAATATCTTTTAAGGCAAACAACTTATAGTTTCCGCTCTGGATATTTTTGATAGAAAAAGTGCCGTCTTTTTGAGTTTTACTAATGTATTTTGGACGTGTCGTAAGTGGAAGTGAATCAATATCTTCTGAATATGCAAAGACAAAGCAATTGGAAATTTTCTTTAAAGTGGCGGCATCTATGACCGTTCCTTTCAGCATAAAAGAATCCACATAACTACCGGTTGAAAAGGAATAGTTGTAAAAAGGAATCGGATTTCCCTCAGTAAAATCCTTGATGCAATCGGCAAAGCCAATATTGTAAGTTTGATTGGTTAGTAAGGTATCTAATATCTTTATTGTCAGCGTTTTACCTGAAATAGAATAGATCGGTTGTTGTTGGAGGGGAGGCGAAATCAACACATTTTCCAGAGTATTGTCTAAGGTAACAAATTCGTCAAAAGATAATTTGATGGTATTACTGTTAAAGAATGTACTTTCATTGGAAGGGACTTCTTTGATAATGACAGGCGGGGTCACGTCGCGGGGACCGCCAACAGGGGAAACGATTTTGGCACAATGAGTCAGCAGAAGCAAAGGAGCGAAAAATAAGAATCGAAAGAAGTATTTCATGCGTGGCATCTACTTATTCTTAGGGACTTTAATCTTTTGCCCCACTTGAATTTTATTAATATTTTTTATATTGTTAAGGGCAATAATTTTCTTGACTGTAGTGTGATATTTTGAAGCGATAGCAGATAAGGTTTCCCCTTTTTTCACGGTATGAATGATATAATTTTTCTGGGGAGTTGTTTTAACCTGTGTGGTTTCCGTACTCTTATCTGGATTAGTCACTTTATTACTGGAAGTAGTATCGGAGGGAGTTGCCGGAGAAGTGTTGTTCGAATTGTCGCCTTCTTTTTTAGGTTGATTGGAATATTCATAACCGACAACAAGTCTTTGTCCGACTTTTAAGTAGTTGCTTTTCAATTTGTTCATCTTTTTCAATTCGGCAACTGACAATCCGTAGCGGGTCGCAATTTTGGATATGGTTTCGCCGCTTCTTACTTTATGATATTTTTTTTGAGTTTGGGTCGTAGATTCATCTTTTCCGGTAAAGACGCTGATATACGTTTGTAGGGGTGCGAAATAGACATCATAATTGTAGCGATAAATCGAATCTTTCATGTCGAGGAATCGCATAATGTCGTTGCTTCTCAGTTTCAGGGGGTATGCCTGATTAAAAGCGGGAATCACATTTCTTTTGTATTGTGGGTTCAGGGTTTTAATCTCTTCGATATTGATATTCAGCACATGAGCAATTTGTTCAAAATGAACTTCTTTGTGAATCATGACGGTGTCTACATTGGTAGGGATTGGAATTTTTGCGGGGATAATACCGTGAGATTGATAATAGTTCATCATATAATATGCGCCAATGTAAGCAGGAAAATAGTTTTGGGTTTCTTTAGGTAAGTAGGGGCGGACTTGCCAGAAGGTGGTTTTGCCGCCGGAGCGATAGATGGCTTTGCGCACATTGCCCGGACCGCAGTTGTAGGCGGCGATTGCCAGTCCCCAATCATTAAACATATCGTGCAAGTCTCTCAAATGGCGGGCAGCGGCATCGGTTGCTTTAACGGGGTCGCGACGGTCGTCAATAAAGCTGTTTACCTCCAATCCGTACATTTTGCCGGTAGTGTACATAAACTGCCAAATTCCGGTAGCACCGGCGTGCGATACGGCAACGGGGTTCAAACTAGATTCGATGATCGTGAGATAAACCAATTCTTCCGGCACACCGTATTTATCAAAAATCTCAAACATCCACGGATAATAGTACTGTGCTAATCCCAAAATGGCGGATGATGATCGTTTGCGCGAATTGGCATACAAGTTGATATAACTCCTGACCGACGAATTATAGCCTAACGGTACTATCGTGGATATTTTGGAAACTCTCTCGGAATAAATGGAATCCATATTCTCAACCATCACGGCTTCATCAGTAAACTTCGATAAGATGCTTTTGGAATTGGCCACTTCTTTTTTGACATACCACAAATCAAGCATATCATTCATTTCAGAATTGAGTATTTTCATATAATTCTGCTCATTTGAACCTTCCACAACCCGCGTGCTATCTTCTTGGGCATCTGCCTTGTTTAAAAATATGAATGCGATTGCCATTAATAGTAAAAGTGATAATTTCCTCATTAGTATTCAATTTTATAATTGTTCCATCTTATTTCTTTTCCATTTTTGTATATTGTGGTTAAAAAAAGCTCCCCTGTGTCATAATAATCAGACCAGGTTCCTTCTCTTTCGCCATTGACGTAATTTCCGATTCGTTTAATAACGCTATTCGGATAAAAAATAGTATATTTCCCATTCATTAAATCGTGATCATATTCAATTTCCGATAATAAATGTTCATTTT